>CAJUTD010000003.1:48977-54335 GCA_910589635.1 uncultured Lachnospiraceae bacterium
AGAGCATATTTGCGGCAGTTTCTGATTGTTCTTATAAAAATAAATTTATCATTTGGGATGTGAAAAGTCAATCCTGTATGCAGCGGTAAAGAATATGACCGAAAGAATGATATTTACGGCTATGATGCAGACGGTTTCCATTCTTATGTCAAGGTTGCTTATCTGCGCGAGCATAAGGCTGATTTGTTGAGAATAGGAGAATTTTGCTATTTTGGCAATGGTCTCGTTAAACAGAGACAGCATAGGCAAGAAGGCAAAGACCATCATTACAGGAAGGGTAATGGAAGTTGCCATCATCTGTGTTGTGCTGCATGTGCCGATTGCCGCGCCGATCAGCAATGAAATCAGGATACCGACAGCCACAATCCCCATAAAGGCAAGGCGCTCCTGCATGGAATAGTTGCCGGCTGCGCAGATAAAAGATGCGCCCATGATACAGATGGACCATACATAAATACCGATACCCAGTAAGTACTCATAAGGCTTTACGTTGGACATCATCAATACGCGGAGCGTGTTTTTCTCCTTTTCTTCGGAAATGATAGCAGCCATACTTGTCAGCGGAGCCATGCCTATGTACATAGTGGCAAAAAGGTTTACAAAGAAATTTTCTGGCATTCCTTCGATTTTGATGGAATTGGACATGATCAGCGTAAAGATGGGGAACATGATAAATTGAATAAAAATGGTCTTATTTTTTATCGTGTCTTTGACTTGCTTTTTAAAGATTGCTTTGATGTTATTCATATTCGTTCAGCCCCTTTCCGGTAAGTTCGATAAATACAGTTTCCAGCGTTGGTTCCGTAGAGTGTATGGAAGTAATCATATTTTTTTCGAGATACTCTTTGACTGCCGGGGCAGAAGAGCTGTCATTTTCCAATGTTATATGTCTTCCGTCCTTGAGTGTTATATTGAGTCTATTCAGGTGGTTATATTTCTGGCAGATATTTGTGGGGCTTCCCATGTCAATAATTTTTCCGCCATCCAGAAGCGCTACCTGGTTGCACAAATTTTGTGCCTCGTACATATTGTGTGTGGTAAGAAAGATGGTGCATCCCTGTTCCTTTTGCTGGCGGAGCGTATGGTGGATTTCTCTTGTCGTGACAGGGTCAAGTCCGGCAGTCGGCTCGTCGAGAAAGAGGATTTGGGCGTCGTTCATCAAGGCCCTTGCCAGTGACAGGCGGTTTGCCATGCCTTTGGAGAGTTTTGAAACGGCTCTGTTCCTGGCTTCGTACAACCCAAGTTCCTTTAAGATATCGTTAATTCTATGGCGTGAAACATGGAGGATATCTGCATAAAAGGCCAGGTTGTTGTATATGGACAGGCGGTCATACAGCCCTAAGTTATCCATCATGACGCCGATTTGTCTGCGCTCTTTGGCGCTTAGCTTGCGGGTATCCCTGCCAAAAAGTTCGGCAGTTCCGCTATCCGGCGAAAGCTGTCCGGTCAATATTTTTATCAGAGTGGTTTTGCCGGCGCCCGAAGGGCCGAGCAGGCCAAAGATTTCTCCTTTTTGCACCTGAAAACTTACCTTGTCTAATACTTGATGACCGGTAAAACTGTGGGAAATGCTTTCTGCTTTTACAGTATAAATTATTTGATCCATTTTCATCTCTTTTTTCCTGCAATCAGGTGTTTTACTGATTTTCAATCCTGTGTTTAAAGTATCGTTCATTTTATCAATTCCCCTTTCTCTTTCAGACGCTGTAAAGCTTCCTCCATCCGTCTGTTTTCAAATTTTTCTTTTGTCAACATCACAAGGTAGCTTCCTGCAAAGGAGAGACCGAAGCAAAGTAGGAACATTGCCCATGGCTGCCACATATCTGTGGGGAACCAGTCGAAGACAACGGAAAAAACAGCAATAATGGCGATAATGGAGGCTAACATACTTAGTGTCCTTAACCAGATAGCCATAGTTTTGATAAAGGTGTCTGTAAAAAACAAGTAGCGCGCCCCTGTAATTAAGAAAGAAACACAGAAAAATTGAAAACAAATACCGACCGGAATGCCGCGGTCTCCAAGTGCAAACATGGAAGACAAGTTCTGCGCGGAATCTCCGAAAATGAGGCAAAATATATTTAATATCAGTGTATTGAAGCCAAATATCGTGAGCATCTGTGCCAGATAGTCAAAAATTGTTCTTTTTTCTTCCATAAATTAAATCACTCCTAATCTTTTTTTCAATTCGTCGGCGTACTGCCTGGATGCAATAATCTGTTCTCCGCCCGCCATGGTAATGCGGATTCTTCTGTTAATATCAGCCCTTAATGATTGGATATCCTGCAAATGGATGAGGAAAGATTTGCTTACGCGCAGGAAACCGTATTCCTCAAGCTGCCGTTCCAATTCATAAAGCCGGAAATCCGACTCGTACATGTCCTTGCGTGTGTAGATAAAACATTTTCTGTCGACACTCTCGATATAAATGATTTGTGCAATGTCCAGAAAATGAATTTCCCCATCTTTTTTCACGGTCAATTGATGGTTTATCATCCGCAGTGACGCCAGGATTTTTTCAACATCGGGCGTAAGCTTTTTGCAGGTAACTACAATGCCCAAATCTTCTGTGTTTTCATCTACGATAATCTCTATCTTCAAAGTTCCACCGCCCTTCTTCACTTATTATACGCAATAATTGCAGCTTATCAATCGTCTGTGACATAGGATGCCGTATTTCCTGCATAAGTTGCAATATGAGGCAGATGTGTTATACTGAATGAAACAATTTTGCCTGTGCGGTTGTGTTTCACAGCATCCGCCATATGAAATTCGGAGGAATGGGATCAAAATGGAAATGCAAATGAAATGGCAAGCATTGATAATTTCTCTGCGGGAACTGAATATTGCCAAAGACGAAGATGAGGAACGTTTCGTCATGGAGGATGGGCTGACCGAACTTTTAGACGGTTTGTACCGTTATGGCGTGCAGATTATCAACCTGGATATGTTTGGCGCAGACAGCGGAGAGAAACTTCTGGCAGTGCTGGAACTTCATAACCTTGCGCCTGGATGTTGTCTGCTGCTCGCAGCGACAGACCGTGTTCTCACTATTATAGAAGGAATGGGAATGGCGGTTTGTGGTTACCTAAACCCGAGGATTCCCGGGCAGAAGCTTTCAGCGGCTAAGGTGGTGGTAGAAAGCTTTGAGGAAGTGGATTTTCATTTCCTGGAGCGCGTGTATCAGCGGGAACATGGGCTGCCGTGGACGGTTATGGAGACAAGGCGGTGTTTTCTGCGCGAAATAACGTTGGCAGATTTGGATGATTTGTATGAAATGTACCGGGGGAAAAGTATCACGCAATATATGGAAGGATTGTATGAAGACCGGGCAAAGGAGGAAGAATATACCAGAGCGTATATTGAAAATATGTATCATTTTTATGGCTATGGCATGTGGCTAGCCGTAGACAAACACACAGGAAAGCTCATTGGGCGTGCGGGTCTCAACTGCCTGGAACTTCATGGGGAGCCGGCGTTGGAGATGGGGTATGTAATTGGTGAGGAATTTCAAAATCAAGGGTATGCCACAGAGCTGTGCCAGGGGATTGTGCGCTTTGCCCAGAACGAAACAGAGTTTAAAAATTTACACTGTCTGATTCATAAAGATAACAGGATTTCTATCCATCTAGCAGAAAATCTGGGATTTTCCTGGCAGGAGGAGCTAAATGTGCAGGGGAAAATGCTGCAAAGGTATACAAAATTGTTGAAATGAATTAACACTCCAGCTCTTTTTTTGTCTGGCTGAACTGTTATTGAAAAAGAAAACGTTGCATTTTTATAAAAATTTATCTATAATGTAGATTATCTACAATTTTACGAGGACGGCAGAATAGGCGGGATGGTGAGATGCTTATGGAAGATGGGAAGAATATTCAGTTGAAAGAACAGCAGGAAATGGAAGCGCAGGCAGGTCAGATTAAACCTACGAAGGAGTTTGTGAGTCCAGAGAGCTTGTATGATGAGCTGATTGCAAGTGTGAGACGCTATCATCCTTCGACAGATATTTCGCTAATTGAAAAAGCATACAAAATTGCGGACGAGGCGCATAAAGGGCAAGTGCGCAAATCAGGCGAGGCATATATTATCCATCCGCTTTGTGTGGCAATTATCCTTGCTGAATTGGAACTTGACAAAGAGACGATTGTGGCCGGGATACTCCACGATGTTGTGGAAGATACCGTCATGACAGAAGAAGAGATTGCCAAAGAGTTCAGTGAGGAAGTAGCGCTTCTGGTCGATGGCGTTACCAAGTTAGGGCAGCTGCCTTATGATGCAGATAAGGTTGAGGTACAGGCTGAGAATATGCGTAAGATGTTTCTTGCCATGGCAAAGGACATCCGTGTGATTCTGATTAAGCTTGCCGACCGCTTGCACAATATGCGTACGCTCAGGTATATGAGACCGGAGAAACAGAAAGAGAAGGCAAGGGAGACCATGGACATCTATGCCCCGATTGCGCAGCGTCTCGGTATCTCTAAGATAAAGATTGAGTTAGATGACCTCTCGCTGAAGTACCTTGAGCCGGAGGCTTACTACGATTTGGTGGAGAAGATTGCCCTCAGAAAAAGCACGCGGGAAGAATATGTAGAACAGCTTGTACAGGAAGTGAAGCAGCATATTTCCAAGGCTGGCATTAAGGCGGCGATTGATGGCCGCGCCAAACATTTCTTTAGTATCTATAAGAAAATGGTGAACCAGGATAAGACACTGGATCAGATTTTTGATTTATTTGCAATTCGTATTATAGTTAAGTCGGTCAAGGACTGTTACGCAGCGCTTGGCGTTATCCATGAAATGTATAAACCGATTCCGGGCAGATTTAAAGATTACATTGCCATGCCCAAGCCCAATATGTATCAGTCATTGCACACAACGCTGATTGGGCCGACAGGGCAGCCTTTTGAAATCCAGATTCGTACGTTTGAGATGCACCGTACGGCGGAATACGGCATTGCTGCCCATTGGAAGTATAAGGAAGCCGCAAACGGCAATAAGACGGAAGAAAAGACGCAGGAGGAGGCTAAATTAAGCTGGCTTAGACAGATTTTGGAATGGCAGAAGGATATGTCTGACAACCGTGAGTTCATGAGCCTTCTAAAAAGCGATTTGGATCTGTTTTCTGATACGGTGTTCTGCTTTACACCGTCCGGCGACGTCAAGAACCTGCCCAAGGGTTCCACACCCATAGATTTTGCTTACAGCATCCATTCTGCTGTAGGCAATAAAATGATTGGCGCCAAGGTAAACGGTAAATTGGTCAATATTGATTATGTAATACAGAACGGGGACAGAATTGAGGTTTTGACCTCGCAGAATTCGCGAGGCCCCAGCCGCGACTGGCTTAACATTGTTAAGAGC
>CAJUTD010000003.1:54345-59899 GCA_910589635.1 uncultured Lachnospiraceae bacterium
GCACGCAGGCGAAGAATAAGATTAATCAGTGGTTCCGCAGTGAATTTAAAGAAGAAAATATCTCTAAGGGAAAGGAACTGCTGGCGCAGTACTGCAAATCCAAAGGCATCAACTGGCCAGATGTGAACCAGTCTTCTTATCAGAACCGCATCATGCGCAAGTATGGTTTCCGGGATTGGGAGTCTGTCTTGGCAGCCATAGGTCATGGCGGACTGAAGGAAGGCCAGATTATCAATAAAATGTTGGAATATTATCAGGAAGACCATTCGATTGCCCTCACGGACGATGACGTCCTCAAAATCGTGGAGAGCGGGGCAGGCAATTCGTCTTCCGGCAGTAAAAAGGAGAGGCACGGCAAGGCGCATGCTAAGAGCGTTTTTCACGCTGCTGTGCACCGGTGCCAGGTGATGAGATTGTCGGGTTTGTCACCAGGGGAAGAGGAATTTCTATCCACCGCACAGACTGCATCAATGTTGTCAATCTGTCGGAACTGGATCGTGAACGCCTTTTGGATGCAGAATGGCAGACCGGGGAGAGCAGCGAGAGATGTTATATGGCGGAGATTAAGCTCTATGGAAATAACCGCACTGGTTTGCTAGTCGATATTTCCAAGGTCCTCACAGAACGCCAGATAGATATTGATTCCGTACATTCTTCCACCAGCAAACAGGGGATTGCCACCATTACGCTGGCCTTCCGCACCAAAGGCAAAGATGAGTTGAACAGCCTGGTGGAAAAACTGCGCCAGGTGGAGAGTGTCATAGATATTGAAAGAACCAGAGGATAATGTTATTCCCGCGAGTAATGAGGAAAATAGCCATGCTTGCATGGATATTTGATTGAAACAAAGAGTGTAACGTCTTTGAGGATTGTCGGGCGTTACACTTTTTTGTGAATTATTCTATAAGACCCGTTTACTATAACACAAAAAAGACATGTCTTCCCAAACAGAAGCCATGTCTCTTGCTAAATCGGGGTAACAGGATTCGAACCTGCGACCTCACGGCCCCCAGCCGTGCGCTCTAGCCAAGCTGAGCCATACCCCGAAAACTTACGATGCAAGAAGTATTTTACCATAGGGCACAAGGGATGTCAACCTCAAATTTTTAGATAAAAAAATGTCTATTATTTTACTAATTATTTGACTTTGTGTGAAATAGATTTATAATAAAAGAGATAACATAAGAGAAAGGCAATTTAATTATGAAGGAGACAAAGAAGACGGGAGTTGGATGGCTGGGAGTATGGATTACATCTGGGATTATCCTGATGCTTCTTATGATATACTTAGGTTTTGCGCTCTATTACAGTACGCATTTTCTGCCGGGAACGGTTATTAATGGTGTAACCGCGTCTGGCGATACTGTGAAGGATGTGGAGTGGAAGATTACACAGGAAATTGAAAAGTACGAGATTAAGATAAAGGCGCGCCAGGGGAAGACGGAAGTTCTTGCAGGCGTAGACATTGGGGTTATGCCGATATTTGACGGCAGTTTGGAGCGACAGCTACAGGCACAAAATTGTCTGGCATGGCCGGCGGCGTATTTCCACGAATCTGAGATTGAAGTGAAAACTATGGTAGATTACAGTGAAGCGAAACTAAAACGCCAAGTGAGCGAACTTGAAATTATGGATAAGGACAAGATGCAAAAGCCTCAGGATGCCAGAATTTCAGATTACTCTAAGGAAGATATGTACACAATTATCCCGGAGGAACAGGGTACAAAGATTAGGAAAAAGAAGTTTCTCAAAGTACTGAGGCGTGCGATTGTAAAGCTTGAGGATAACGTTTCGCTGGATAAAAACGGCTGTTATGTAAAACCTAAGGTTACCTCGAAGTCGAAAGAGTTAAAGAAGCTTGTGAAGGATATGAACCATTATGCGCGGGCGGAGATAACGTATCTGTTTGGTGAGGATCAGGAGGTTTTAGACGGAGAAGAAATCAGTCAATGGATTACGGTGGACGATCAACAACATGTTGGAGTATCCGGGGAGCAGATTGCCGATTATGTGAATCGTCTGGCAGACAATTGGGACACAGCCGGCAAGACCAGGAAGTTCAAGACTTCTTATGGCAAGAAAGTGGAGATTGATGGCGGGGATTACGGCTGGAAGATTGACCGTGCGAAAGAGACGGAAGCGCTGACGGCACTGATTCAAGAGGGGAAGGTGGTTGCAAGGGAACCGGAGTATGAGAAGACGGCAAACAACCCAGGTAAGAAGGATTATGGAGATACCTATGTGGAAGTCAACCTTACGGCGCAGCATCTGATCTACTACAAAGATGGGAAGATGGTTGTAGAATCTGACTTTGTGTCGGGAAATGAGGCAAGGGGCTGGAGTACCCCCACGGGAGCGTTTGCTCTTTACTATAAAGAGAGGAACCGGACTTTGCGGGGGCAGGGTTATGCCAGCCCGGTATCTTTTTGGATGCCTTTCAACGGCGGAGTTGGATTTCATGATGCAAAATGGCGTGGAAGTTTTGGCGGAGATTATTATAAATGGCGCGGTTCCCATGGATGTATCAACCTTCCCTACAGTGCGGCAAAGACGCTGTACGACAATATTGACGGCGGTTGTGCTATTTTAGTCTATACGCTGCCCGGTAGCGAAGGCAAGAAGCCAAAGATATAAGAAGCGGGGTGTAGTGGTGGAACAGTCAAATGAGAAAAAACTGACAATTTCGGATGTGGCGGAGGCGCTCGGTGTGTCCAAAACTACAGTATCTAGGGCGATTTCTGGAAAGGGCAGAATTGGAAAAGACACCAGAGAACGCGTCCTCGCCTATATTGAGGAGCATAATTATAAGCCAAATGTTCTCGCGAAAGGGCTGGCACAGTTAAAGACTTACAATATTGGCGTCATGCTGCCGGAAGATTATACGGTGGTTGATCTGCCATTTTTCCAGTCCTGTCTGGTGGGGATTGAGGAGACGGCGATCAGCCTGGACTATGATATACTGCTGACGATGAGCAGGGGGAGAGATTGTGCCCAGCTAGTGCGTATGGTGGAGAACCACAAGGTGGATGGTGTAATCCTCATGCGCACCTTTACAGAGGATGCCCATGTGGAATATTTAAAATCCCAGAATATCCCGTTTGTCACAGTGGGAAGCAGCAACTATGAAGGGGTCATTCAAGTAGACAATGACCACCATGCAGCTTGTCGGGAGTTGGTGTCTATTCTGTTGATGAAGCAGATGAAGCGAATTGGATTAATTGGTGGGGTTGAGACTCATGTGGTGACGCAGAATAGGCTGCAAGGTTATTTAGACGCCCATGAACAGGCGGGCATTCCCATTAACAAAGAGATTATCCACGTAAATGTAGAAAAGGAAATCATGATAGAGCGTGCTGTGGAGAAGCTTCTAGTGGAAGGTGTAGACTGTATTGTCTGTATGGATGACGCAGTGTGCATCCATGTGCTGAATAAGCTGCGTAAGCAGAAGATTTCTATTCCTGCTCAGATGAAGGTGGCGTCTTTTTATGACAGCTCTATTCTGGAAAATAACCTTCCGTCAATTACATCGCTCTCTTTTAATGCCAGGGAGCTTGGGACGGCGGCGTGTAAGATATTGATGGAGCTCATAGATGGGCGTACGGTGAAGCTGCGGACGCTGTTGGGGTATGAGGTCATCCTCAAAGATTCTACAAAATAGGAAATTTAGTAAATATTGTCGGTAAAATACGACAAAAATCTAGGTAAATTTACTAATAAATTCAGTAAAACGTGAAGGGAGCGCGGAAACCCTTGAATTTACAGGGATGATGGCGGTTTTGCAGGCGAAATACCACTGGAAAAAGTTGCAAGATTATAGTTGATAATAACGGAATAGCACCCTCATTAGCGGGGAAACATAGTAATAATGACGAAAAGTCGTTAGACACAATATACAAAAAAGCGAGTAAAAAACTGGAGAGTGTTGACATTGACAGCAAATCCTTTATTTGGTAAACTAAACTCGTAGAGCAACCGATTGCGCAATGGATGCGCATCAGTTGAAAAAAAACATAAAGTTTTCACGGGAGGGAAACCAATATGAAAAGAAAAATTTTAAGTGCATTGCTCTGCGTAGCAATGACAGCAACAATGTTGGCTGGTTGCGGTGGCGGTTCCGACGAGTCCACTGACGACAAAAAAACAGAAGCAACTGATGATGCGGCAGCAGACGACGCAGCTGCTGGTGATGATGCGGAGGCAGGCGACGATGCAGCAGCTGGTGATGATGCAGCAGCAGGCGGCAACAAATTAACAGTATGGTGCTGGGACCCGGCATTCAACATCTTCTCAATGGAAGAGGCTGGCAAGGTTTATCAGAAAGATCACGCTGATTTTAACGTTGAAGTTATCGAGACACCTTGGGAAGACGTACAGACCAAGCTGACAACAGCAGCAACTAGTGGTGATTTATCCACATTGCCGGACATTATCCTCATGCAGGATAACGCATTCCAGAAGAATGTTATTTCCTATCCGGACTCATTTGTTGATTTGTCAGACAGTGGAATTGATTTCAAACAGTTTGGTGAAGCTAAGACAGCTTATTCTGTAGTGGATGGCAAGAACTATGGTGTTCCGTTTGACAACGGCGCTGTAATTGCAGCTTACAGGACAGACGTTTTAGAGCAGGCTGGAATGAAGGTTGAAGACTTTACAGACATTACATGGGATGAGTATCTTGAGAAAGGTAAAACTGTTCTTGAGAAGACCGGCAAGCCGTTACTTTCCTGCCAGGCTGGCGAGTCTGACGTTATCATGATGATGATGCAGTCCTGCGGAGCTTCCTTGTTTGATGACGAGGGCAATCCTGCGCTTGTTGACAACGCTGCATTGAAGAAAGTTATGGAAACATATGCAGCACTGAAAGAAGCTGGCGTATTAGTAGAGGTTAATAGCTGGGATGAGTACATTTCCACTATGACAACCGAGGCTGTAGCTGGTACAATTAACGGATGCTGGATTATGGCTTCCATCAAGACAGCAGAAGACCAGAGCGGTAAATGGGCTATCACCAATATGCCAAGCCTTGTAGGCGTAGATAACGCTACGAACTATTCTAACAATGGTGGTTCTTCTTGGGCAATCACAGCTAACTGCCAGAACGTTGATTTGGCAAAAGACTTCCTGAAGAGCACATTCGCAGGAAGCGTAGAGCTTTATGAGAACATTATCAGCTGTGGCGCACTTGCTACTTATCTGCCGGCTGGCGAGTCTGATGTATACGCTCAGGGCGATGATTTCTTCGGCGGAGACGCTGTATCTGCTAAGATCGTAGATTTTGCAGGCAAGACTCCGAGTAACAACACAGGCGTATTCTACTATGAAGCGCGTGATGCTGTAGCAACAGCTATGCAGAATATCGTAGGCGGGGCAAGCGTTGATGATGAGCTTCAGCTTGCACAGGAGACCGTAGAGTCACAGATGCAGTAATAAAATTTATGTAATGTGAATAGAAACAGCTTGGGGGGGACAGCAGTCGCTGCCCCCTCTAACTGACTAAAGGGGGATACGGATGTGAGTCAAGTGAAAGAACCCAAAAAAAGAAAAATGTCTC
>CAJUTD010000003.1:59909-63066 GCA_910589635.1 uncultured Lachnospiraceae bacterium
CATAATCTGACCGGTTGGGCATTTTTAACACCAGCAACACTTATGATTGCGGTTATGAGCTTTTGGCCCATGATTCAGGCTTTCATTTTATCTCTGCAAACAGGTAAGGCGAACAATCTGAAGTTTGGCGATCCTCTTGCCAACTATGTCCGCATGTTCAGAGATAACGTCTTTATGACATCTTTAGGCAATACGTTTTTATACCTGATTATCCAGGTACCGATCATGTTGATTCTGGCATTGATTCTGGCATCAATGCTGAATAATAAGAATTTGCGGTGTAAAGGATTATTCCGTACGGCGATTTTCCTGCCGTGTGCAACATCACTGGTATCTTATGCAATTATCTTCCGTTCCCTGTTTGGTGTGGACGGTTTTATCAATACGGTGTTAGTGAACCTTGGAATTTTAAACACGGGCTACAATTTCCTGGGTCACGCGACAAGTGCAAAAATTGTTATTATCATTGCATTGGTTTGGAGATGGACTGGATATAATATGGTATTTTACCTGTCCGGTTTACAAAATATAGAATATTCTGTGTATGAGGCAGCTAAGATTGACGGTGCAAGCCCGATGCAGACTTTCTTCAAGATAACGGTTCCATTGCTGAAGCCGACCATTCTTTTGACGGCGATTATGTCAACAAACGGAACTTTGCAGTTGTTCGATGAGTCTGTCAACTTGACAAAGGGCGGGCCTGCGAATGCCACAATTACCATGTCTCATTATATTTACAATATGTCCTTTAAGTATGTGCCTACCTTTGGGTATGCGGCGGCGATGTCCTTCCTTATCTTTATATTGGTGGCAATCCTGGCATTTGTGCAGATGAAAGTAGGTGATAAGCGTGACTAAGACAAAGAGAATGAATGTATTGATGTATATTGTTTTATCTATCGTTTCACTGATTTCCGTGTTTCCGCTTTATTGGATGTTAATCAGCGCCACCAACAAGAGTGTGGATGTCAGCAGAGGTACGCTGCTTCCGGGAACGGCTCTGATTGATAACTGGAAATCCTTGCTTTCCCAGTCGCCAATTGGCACTGCAATGATTAACTCGTTTAAATATGCTATTATTTTAACATTTTTTGCGCTGGTAATCTGTTCCCTTGCCGGATATGGATTTGAGATTTACCATGATAAGGGCAAAGATGCTGTTATGTCTATACTGCTTCTGGGGATGATGGTTCCGTTTGTGGCAACGATGATTCCGCTGTTCCGTATGTTTTCATCAGCTAAGTTATTAAATACAACGATAGCGGTTATTATGCCAACAATTTCGACACCGTTCCTAATCATGATGTTCCGGCAGAGCGCGAGAAGTTTTCCGCATGATATTATTGAGGCGGCTCGGATAGACGGTTTGAATGAGATTCAGATTTTCTTCCGCATGTTTATCCCGACCATGAAATCTACTTATGCGGCAGCGATGACGATTACATTTATGAATGCATGGAACAATTACTTATGGCCGAAGGTAATCTTACAGAAGGAAGAAACCTTCACAATGCCGATGGTTGTTGCAAACTTGACGGAGGGTTATGTTACAGATTATGGCGTATTGATGTTAGCCGTTCTGTTATGTAGTTTGCCGACCGTAATTATTTTCTTCTTATTGCAGAAGAGTTTTGCAGAAGGTATTACCGGAGCAGTCAAATAATAGAAGTTATGTTCGACAGCACTTTATCTCTTGTGACGGTTCTAAGTGCCAGTGGCGCTTATTTAGTGATAACCGGAGCGGGAGCGTAAACAAAAGCCCGCAATGTTTTGCGGGCTTTTGTTTATATCAATTTAGGAAAGCGTTTTCATTTCCCGTGATATGAATCATAAATATTTTTTTTAAAATATGAAAATTTCTGGAGGTATGATATGGCACAATTTGATTATGGAAAAGTAAAAGATCCTCTTATATTTGCAGAAAACCGTGTGGAGGCTCATTCCGACCACATTTGTTATGCGTCTTTGGAGGAATTAAAAGAACAAAAGAGCAGTTTCCGCCATTCTTTGGATGGTCTTTGGAAATTTTCTTACAGCAGGAATTATCAGTCTGCCATTCGGGGATTTGAGGCAGCAGAGTATGACTGCAAATCCTGGGCGGATATCAGAGTGCCGGCGCATATTCAGATGGAGGGGTATGATGCGCCTCAGTATGCGAATACACAATATCCCTGGGATGGAAGGGAAGATATTGAAGCTGATGAGATTCCTGAATTTTTCAATCCAGTGGCGAGCTATGTCAAATATTTTTATGTCCCTGAGCATATGAAAGACAAGCCCTTGTACATTTCTTTCCAGGGAGTGGAGAGCGGTATTGCCCTATGGCTGAACGGGACTTATGTGGGTTACAGTGAAGACAGCTTTACGCCGTCAGAATTTGAGCTGACGTCCTATCTGGTAGAAGGGGAGAATAAACTGGCGGTTCAAGTGTTTAAATGGACCGCGTCGAGCTGGTGTGAGGATCAGGATTTTTTCCGCTTCTCAGGTATCTATCGCAGCGTTTATCTTTATACAACGCCAGAGGTTCATGTGCAGGATGTCTGCATTCGTACGTTGTTAGATGATGAATATAAGGATGCAGATTTACAAGTTAAGGGAAAAGTATCTGGTGCGGGCAAAATTTCGCTGACGCTGCGTGACGGAAAAGATATTGTGGCTCAGGCGCAGACAGATGCGGCGGAAGGATTTGCAGTAACAATACCGGTGAAATCGCCTGCTCTCTGGAGTGCAGAGGAGCCGAATCTTTATGAATTGTTGACGGAGGTTAGCGATGAGAACGGTCAAGTTCAGGAAGTCTTTTCACAGATGGTGGGATTCCGCCGTTTTGAAATGATAGATCACATCATGTGCCTCAATGGCAAACGCATCGTCTTTAAGGGTGTAAACCGGCATGAGTTTAGCTCAAAGAGAGGGCGCGTGCCCAATGAAGAGGAGCTGATACAAGATATCATCACGATGAAGCGGAATAATATCAATGCAGTCCGTACCTGCCATTACCCGGATGATTCCAGGATTTATGAGCTTTGTGATAAATATGGACTCTATATGATCGCGGAGAATAATATGGAGAGCCACGGAAGCTGGGAGCCTATTCTACGCGGAGAGGTCTCTATGGAAGATGTAGTTCCGGGTGACCGCAAGGAATGGGAACCGATGA
>CAJUTD010000003.1:63076-76309 GCA_910589635.1 uncultured Lachnospiraceae bacterium
GACCGCGTCAACTCTTGTTATCAGAGGGACAAGAACCATCCGGCGATTTTGATTTGGTCTTGCGGAAACGAATCTTTTGGCGGCAGCGTTATCTATGAGATGTCGCAATTGTTCCGTGAACTGGATGATACACGGCTCGTGCATTACGAAGGTGTGTTTAATGACAGGCGGTATAATGGCAGCAGTGATATGGAGAGCCAGATGTATCCTTCTGTGGCAAGCATAAAAGAATTTTTGGCGAACGACAGGAGCAAGCCTTTTATCAGCTGTGAATATACGCACGCCATGGGAAATTCCTGTGGAGCCATGCATAAGTATACGGATTTGACGGATACGGAGCCTTTATACCAGGGAGGATTTATCTGGGATTATATTGACCAGTCTATCGAGAAGAAAGACCGCTATGGCAACAAGTTCCAGGCATACGGCGGAGATTTTGGCGAACGTCCCACAGATTATAATTTCAGCGGAAATGGCATTGTTTATGGTGGAGACAGAGATGAATCCCCTAAAATGCAGGAAGTAAAGTTCAATTATCAAAATATCTCAGCAGAGGTGACTGAGAATAAAGTTTTGATAAAAAATAAAAATCTATTTACCAATACCAATCAGTTCGATTGTGTGGTATTATTAGAAAGAGATGGAAAGTTTTTACAACAGGAAGTTCTTGCCACCGATGTGGAGCCTTTGAGCGAAAAGGAGTACAAGCTGCCTGTGGAATTATCGGAAATTCCCGGTGAATATGCAGTGACTGTTTCTTTCCGGCTGAAGGAGGGGACATGCTGGGCGAAAGCGGGCCATGAAGTTGCCTTTGGGCAGGGCGTGTTTGAGGTAGAGAAACAGCCGGAAGTAATTACAGATGAGATAACAGTCATCAGAGGTAAGTGGAATATCGGTGTGCGGGGAACGCATTTTGAATGTATGTTCAGTATAAAGGAGTGCGGTATGGTTTCTTACCGTTATGGCGGCAGGGAACTGATTGAAAAGATACCCATGCCCAATTTCTGGCGTGCGCCGGTGGACAATGATTGTGGCAATAAGATGCAGGCACGTTACGGGCAGTGGAAACTGGCAAGTATGTATTTGAGGAAAGATGAGGATGCAAAGGAGAATCCAAGGCTGGAGAAGAAAGAACACAGCGCGGTGATTACTTATTACTATATGATGCCTACAATCCCGGAGAGCAAATGCAGCCTATCCTATGAAGTGTTTGGAGATGGAACAGTTAAGGTTTCTATGCATTATGATCCTGTGAAAGAACTTGGGGATATGCCGGAATTTGGCGTTTTATTTAAGTTTAATGCAGATTTTGAAAATCTTGAGTGGTATGGGGACGGTCCTGCTGAGACATACGCTGACCGTCGGCATGGCGCGAAGCTTGGCGTTTATAGCAATAAGGTTGCCGATAATATGGCGAAATACCTTGTTCCACAGGAGTGTGGTAATAAGACGGGTGTACGCTGGGCGAAAATTACAGATAATACCGGCAGGGGAATTGTCTTTTGCGGTAATAAAATGAATTTTTCTGCGCTGCCTTATACGCCGCATGAATTGGAAAATGCTATGCATCCCTATGAACTGCCCCAGGTACATTATACGGTTGTGCGCGCAGCCATGCAGCAGATGGGTGTGGGCGGCGATGACAGTTGGTTATCGGAAGTACACCCGGAGTATCTGATAGATGTGGGCAAACCCTTAGATTTCACATTTAGCTTTAGAGGCCTGGTATAATATCGTTAGATATTATACGCGCCGGAGTGCGCATAGGTTACCATGTCATTGCGAAGCAATTCATGGTATAATAAAAATAGAGTTGTTAAGCTGAAAAAGGAGGACTAGATATGGATAAATTTGTGGTAAATATTATCCACCGACCGGAGATGGTGCCTGAGTATGCGGAGAAAGTGACTGGGCACGGGAAGGCGGAAGATATTGGAAGAAAGGCGCTACTTACAGAATCGCTGGATATTTTTAAAACGCAACAGCGTCTTGCACATGAGAATGGTTTAAAGACTACGATACAGATGACATATGCCAGCCTGTTTAATGAGGAGGCTGTGGCTCTTGCCAAGGAACATCATAAGAAGTATGGGGATGAAATTGCCTTATCTTTGCTGGGACTGCCCTGTAAGGAGTTCCGCGAGAAGTACAAGACCAAAGATTTCTGCATCTGGATGTTTTCTATGGAGGACAAGAAATCGATTGTGGACGACATTTTTGCAAAGTTCCATGATATATTTGGGTTTTACCCGGAATCTACCGGTTCCTATTATATGGATGCGGATTTGACGAATTATATCAAAGAGAAATATCCTTCCGTTAAGTGTGCAGTGGCAACCTGTTGGGAGGAAGGGCCAAAGGCGTATCATACCTGTAACAATTCCTGGTATACGTTGTTTGACGGCGGTCCATGGAATCCGTGGATTCCCTCGAAGCAGAATACACATGCTCCGGCGGCGAATGAAGCGGAGGACAGCGGAATCGTGGCGATACCACATCTTTCCAGAGACTTAATTGCCTGTTATGATGGCAATGGTTCCAATTTTGGAACGCACCCGCAGAATGTGCTTCGCGGTATGATTTATGACAGCGAGACCTGGGAGTACCCCTATCTGTATAACCTGATTGACCAGTACCGTTCTTTGGAGAAATATAATAATGGTTATGCCTATAATATGATGTTTGTGGGACCGGCATGGATGAATAAGATGGGAAGGTGGGAAGCGCCTTATGAGTTATTGTTAAAATCTTATTCGGATGGCTGTGCTTACTATGGCAAGCTCAAAAAAGAGGGCAAGCTGATTGATATGACGATGGCGGAGTTTGCAGATTATTATCGCGAGAAGAAGGGTTATACGGAACCGGAGTGCGCGTTGTGGCGCGATATCCTCTATGGCTCAGACAAGCAGTTGTTCTGGTACTGCGATCCTTACATGCGCGCCTGCGTCAACATGGATCAGGGCGGTGCGATTGTAGATTTGCGTCCTTATGCGGCAAAACTGGAATGGCCGGTCGGCATAGGAACGAAACACGTGCAGGATGCATCTTATCCGTTCCTCATTCAGGAGAAATACCGTGCAGGTTATTTCACACATTATGCGGGAGAGGGCACTGTCAGAAGCGCGAAACTGTCCTACAACGGAGAGGAAGTAGACCTCTGTTTATGCCGTACCAAAGCGCATTTTTCACAGGAAGGGAACACGAGAATCCTTACGCTTGACCCGGTAGAGATTGAGTTCTATGATTTGACGGTGAAGCTGCAGACAAAGATTTATTTTGAGGAGGGAAGCTCTAACATCAAGATTGAGAGAAATATCTTAGAGATGAGCAACGCCGAGGCCAAAGTACAATTAAACGAATATATGGTGGCATGTTACGGCACCACGGAATATCCCGAGGATATGACAGGCATTACGCTCAAATGCGAGGGCGCCGGCGGACAGGAGATCGCTTACGAATACAAGTGCAGAGAGGCCGAACTTGCGGGTGCAGAGGCAGTCAGCGCCGTGATTCCTGCGATCGAGACGAAGGTGTCGATGACAAGTTCTGATAAGGATGCCGTAGGATATGTGAAAGAGGGCTACGCATTCTCGCCGATGTTTACATTAGGTTATACTAAGACAATCTCAGATAAGGAGGTATTTGCGACATGGCTCAATCTGGAAAAGGCAAATTAAATTATAGATGTCCGTCCTGTTTTATGAGGGATCTTGATATTGATATGTTTTATGATAAGGACAAGGATGAATTCTACTGTATGCGGTGCCAGTACACCGGGAATGAGAAAGACGTCCTTGAGAAAAATGAAATGATACGTTTCCGTTACCGTGCAATGGCAAAAAGATATACAAAGTTTGACTTTGATTAACAATGGAGTGGCCTTTGCGAATGGCTTGCGCGGGGCTGTTAAATTAGCAGAATAGCAAGAAGCGATTCGGAGAGGTTGCTGTGATTAGCGGTAGGTTGTCGGGAAGGAGATAAGAGGATATGGGTAAGATTTCAGAAAAAATGGATTTCATCAAAGGGATGGATGTTTCATCTCTGATAGAATTGGAGAAGTTGGGGGCAAAGTTCCAGGATGCGGATGGCGATGAGAGGGACTTGCTGTCTATTTTGCAGGAATATGGCACCAATGCCATCCGAATTAGGATGTGGAATCATCCCTACTCCCAGGAGGGAGAACCTTATGGGGGCGGAACAAATGATATGGACACGGCAATTGAGTTGGCCCGGCGGGCGCGTGACCGTGGAATGTACATTCTCCTGGATTTGCATTACAGTGATTTCTGGACAGATCCCGGTAAGCAGATTAAGCCAAAGGCCTGGGCTGATTTTACAGGAAAACGGCTGGAGTATGCCGTTATGGATTATACGGTTGCCATGCTGCGCAATATGAGGGCAGAGGGTGTATTGCCCGATATGGTACAGGTAGGGAATGAACTTTCTAACGGCTTGTTGTGGCCAGATGGGAAACGCCCAAATTACGAAAATATTGCCTGGTTTGTCAATGCCGGCATTCGCGGGGTGCGTTCCGTGGACAGTGAGATTCCTATCATGATTCATTTGGATGATGGCGGGAACAACCGGCTGTACCGGGAGTGGTTTGACAACTTTTTTGATAATGATGGCATGGATTTTGATGTGATTGGCCTTTCTTATTACCCATTCTGGCATGGCTCGCTTACTGATTTGGAAAATAATATGAGAGACCTTGCCAAGCGTTATCGCAAGGAATTGATTGTCGCGGAAGTTTCCATGGGCTATACGATGGAAGATTACGCGAAATATGAGAAGTTGGAGCCAGGTAAACGCAAGGGCATGGCGACAAAACCGTCCCTGGTTAAGAAGATACAGTATCCGATGACGAAACAGGGACAGGCAGATTTTATGGAAGATCTGATGACAAGGATTTCCAATATCCCGAATGGCCTGGGCAGGGGATTTTTCTATTGGGAGCCGGCCTGGATTCCAGTTCCCGGCAGCGGCTGGGCGACCGAAGTTTCCCTGAAATACATGAATGATCCGGGGCCGTGCGGCAACGAGTGGGCAAACCAGGCGTTGTTTGATTACGAGGGAAGGCCCTTGCCGGCGCTGGATGTAATTAAAAAGTTTAAGCCCAAAGCAGGATGATATAAGAGGTTTAGTCCGAAAGTGGGCTGATATGATATAAGAGGCTTAAACGGAAAGTAGAATCGCATAATTAGGAGGCAGGGTGTTGCAAAATGTTCATTTTGTGACACCCCCTTTTTTTTTTGAGTTATTCGTGATAGAATAAAAGAAGTTTTGAAAAAATATGGAAAGAGGACGATAAGATGATTTCAAAGAATATGCAGCAGGCAGTGGCAGGAAGTTCGGCCATTCGCGCTATGTTCCTGGAAGGAAAAGAAATGGCAGCAAAAATCGGAGCGGAGAATGTATATGATTTCAGTCTGGGGAATCCTATGACGCCAGTTCCGGCAGAATACAATCAGGCGATTATAGACGCCGTACAGACGGAAAGCTCTTTGGAGCTCCACGGTTATATGGACAATGCGGGATATCCCGAAACGCGTAAGGCAGTGGCAGACAACCTGAATAAGCGGTTTGGCACGGATTTTGAAGGGAAGCACATTACGATGACGGTAGGTGCAGCGGGCGCATTGAATATCGTGTTTAAGTCAATCTTGGACCCCGGGGATGAAGTGCTGGCATTGGCGCCTTACTTTGGAGAATACCGCGGCTATGTGGCAAACCATCAGGGTATTTTAAAAGAGGTTGCGCCGAATACAGATACCTTTCAGCCGGATTTTGAGGATTTGAAGAGTAAAATTACAGAGAAGACGAAAGCCATCATCATCAACAATCCGGTCAACCCTACCGGAGTTGTCTACTCGGAGGAGACAATTCAGACCATCGCGGGGATTATGGATGAGAAACAGAAGGCGTATGGACATGAAATTTATATGGTGTCTGACGAGCCGTACCGCGAGCTGGTTTACGATGGAAATAATGTGCCGTTTTTGACGAAATACTATGACAATACATTTGTGACGTATTCGTTTAGTAAGTCTTTGTCCATTCCAGGAGAACGAATTGGCTACGTTGCCGTAAGCCCAAGTATGGCAGACTGTGAGCAGGCATGCAGCGCATTGTCTGTGGCAAACAGGATTCTGGGATTTGTCAATGCGCCGTCCTTAATGCAGAAAGCATTGACACAGGCGATTGATGCGACGACCGATGTGGCATACTATGACAGGAACCGCAAGTTGATTTATGATAAGTTGATAGAGCTTGGATTTACCTGCGCGAAGCCGCAGGGTGCATTTTATCTCTTTATCAAATCCCCAGATGCAGACGAGAAAGCGTTTGTACAGACGGCGAAGAAGTATCATATTCTGCTGGTAGGCGGGACAACATTCTCCTGCCCTGGCTATGTACGCCTTGCCTACTGTGTTTCGTATGAGATGATAGAACGCTCTCTGCCGGCGTTTGAGGAATTAGCGAAAGAGTATGGATTGTAAGCGTTAGGCGAACGCTTATAATTGATGGAAATCTTTTCGTACTATAATTTACAAAATGGGGAAACTCGAAGAAATGGAGAACATTATGGCAGCATGGGAAGCAAATGTGCGCAAGGTAATTCCCTACACGCCGGGGGAGCAGCCGAACCGTGCAGATATTATTAAATTAAATACTAATGAGAATCCTTATCCTCCAGCGCCTGGGGTGGCGCGCGTTTTAAAGGAGATGGATGCCGAATTACTGCGCAAATACCCTGACCCTACGGCTGGCGCGCTGGTGTCGGCGCTTTCCGAGCGTTACAGGATACCAGAGGAACAAATTTTTGTGGGCGTGGGTTCAGATGATGTACTGGCGATGAGTTTCCTGACTTTTTTCAATGGAGAGGAGCCCATTCTTTTCCCGGATATCACGTATTCGTTCTATGACGTGTGGGCAGGGCTTTTCCATATTCCATATGAGTGTCAGCCGTTGGATGCAAATTTTGAGATTGTCACAGAGGATTACTTAAAGCCCTGCGGTGGGATTGTGATTCCTAATCCCAATGCGCCGACTGGCGTAGAGAAAGAACTGGCGGAGCTGGAGCGCATCGTTTCTGCTAATTCTGATGTCATTGTAATCATTGACGAGGCATATATTGACTTTGGAGGAGAGTCGGCAATCGGTTTGATTTCCAAGTACGATAATCTGCTGGTGGTGCAGACATTCTCCAAATCCCGCAGCCTCGCGGGTATGCGCATTGGCTATGCGTTTGGAAGCAAGAAGCTGATAAAATATTTGAATGATGCAAAGTATTCGTTTAACTCTTATACGATGAATAGCGTTACGATTGCTATGGGTGTGGCGGCAGTCCGGGATGATGCGTACTTTAAGGAGACTGTTGGCAAAGTAATTGCCACCAGGGAGTGGACGAAGAGAGAACTTCATAGGCTCGGGTTTGTCTTCCTTGATTCAAAGAGCAATTTCATATTTGCCAGCCATCCGAAATATCCGGCAAAGGAATTGTTTGAGGCCTTAAAGCAGCGGGGCATTTATGTGAGGTATTTTGCAAAGCAGCGGATTGATAATTATTTGCGGATTTCTATTGGAACGGATGAGGAAATGAAAGCGTTGATTGCATTTTTAGACGAGTATGTAGGAGAGAATGTATGATTAAATTAATCTTAAAAGGCGTAATGATGGGAGTGGCGAATATTATTCCCGGGGTCAGCGGAGGTACGATGGCGGTATCCATGGGAATTTACGATAAGATTATCCATGCGGCGACGCATCTGGTCTCAGAATTTAAAAAGAGCATGAAACTGCTTTTGCCGATTGTGCTTGGCATGGCGCTGGGAATTGTTGTGTTGGCGCGTATCTTGGAATACATGTTTGCGCGCGTTCCTTTACAGACGAATCTTTTGTTCATCGGTCTGATTATCGGCGGATTGCCGGCGATTACGAAGAAGGTGAAAGGCAAAACTATCCGTGGGGGGCATATTTTGGTGTGCCTGCTGTTTTTTGGCGTAGTGGCCGGCCTTGCCATGATGGGTGAACAGGAGGGAGCCGCCGCGGATTTGAGTTTTCATCTTATTAATATAGTAAAATTATTTGGCGTGGGAGTTGTGGCGTCCGCTACCATGGTAATCCCAGGGGTCAGCGGTTCGATGATGCTAATGCTCATGGGGTATTATAATCCCATTCTAAATGAAGTGAATGATTTTATTGATAACCTGGTTCAGTTTAATGTACCAGGGATTTTGGACGGGTGCCAGGTCTTAGTGCCGTTTGGCATCGGCGTGGTGGTGGGAATCTTTGCGATTGCCAAGATAATTGAAATCATTTTTGTGAAATTCCCGGATTATGCTTATTGGGCAATCATAGGATTGATTGTGGCGTCTCCGGTGGCAATATTTTTTATGGGCAGCATGGGTACGATCACAATTGTTTCTGTTCTTACAGGCGCCGTGGCGCTGCTTCTTGGAGTTTTTATTGCCTTGAAATTAGGAGAAGAGTAGAGATGACATCGCCCAAAGTATATATTATCGGCTATCTGTGCGTAATAAACATCATAGGGTTTGTCATGATGGGGCTGGATAAATGGAAGGCGAAACATAAGAAATGGCGGATTGCTGAGAAGACACTGTTTCTTGTGGGGATTATCGGCGGCAGCCCCGGGTGCTGGCTGGGGATGTATGCATTTCGCCATAAGACCAAACATTGGAAGTTTGTGGTGGGAATGCCGGTGATCTTTATTATACAGGCAGCAGTGATTTTGTTCTTGACATCCAAAATGTAACAGGATATTATGGCATGAGAAGACGCTTTCGGTCTCGTATCAGAACCAATAAATAAAATCAGGGCTGGAAAGAAGTTCTGATGTAAAAAAGACGAAAAGAGGAAAAGACATGTATTCATTTGATGAAGTGAAAAAAACAGATTCCCAGGTGGCGGACGCCATTACAGCGGAAATGGAACGGCAGAACAGCCATATTGAGCTGATTGCATCGGAAAACTGGGTGAGCAAGGCTGTTATGGCAGCGATGGGAAGCCCCATGACGAACAAATACGCAGAAGGATATCCGGCAAAGAGGTATTATGGCGGCTGTGAGTGTGTGGATATTGTGGAGAATCTTGCGATTGAGCGTGCAAAAGAGCTGTTTGGCTGCGAGTATGCCAATGTACAGCCGCACTCTGGCGCACAGGCCAATATGGCTGTGCAGTTTTGTATGTTAGAGCCAGGCGACACCGTGATGGGTATGAATTTAGACCACGGCGGTCATTTGACACATGGAAGTCCTGTGAACTTTTCCGGCACATATTTTAAGATTGTGCCTTACGGTGTAAATGACGAGGGATTTATTGACTACGATAAGGTAAGGGAGATTGCCTTAGAATGCAAGCCTAAGATGATTATCGCTGGTGCAAGTGCATATGCAAGAATTATTGATTTTAAGCGTTTCCGTGAGATTGCAGACGAGGTTGGTGCATATCTGATGGTGGACATGGCGCATATTGCAGGGCTTGTGGCGGCAGGCCTTCATCCAAGCCCCATCCCCTATGCGCATGTGGTTACAACCACCACGCATAAGACGCTGCGTGGACCAAGAGGCGGTATGATTCTTGCCAGCCAGGAGATGGCGGACAAGTTTAATTTTAATAAGGCAGTATTTCCGGGAATCCAGGGCGGTCCATTGATGCACGTAATCGCAGCCAAGGCAGTCTGCTTTAAGGAAGCGTTGGACGACAGCTTTAAGACATACCAGCAGAATGTGGCTAAGAATGCGCAGGCGTTGGCGAAGGGGCTTATGGACAGGGATATTAAGATTGTTTCCGGCGGAACGGACAACCATCTGATGCTTGTGGATTTGACGCCCTATGAGCTGACTGGAAAAGCAGTGGAGAAATTATTAGATTCCGTGAATATCACCTGTAACAAGAATACGATTCCCAATGACCCGAAATCTCCATTTGTGACAAGCGGCATCCGTCTGGGAACGCCGGCAATTACATCCAGAGGATTTACGCAGGAGGATATGGATAAGGTTGCAGAGTGCATTGCCAAGATGGTGAAAGAGGGAGAAGCAGCTTCCGAGGAAGTGCGCGGCATGGTCAAAGAATTGACAGGCAAATATCCGTTGCTGTAATATCGAACGTTGTCAGCAAAGCTGACCCGAATCGCGCACCAAGTCTCGCGGGCGCGAGACTTGAATCTCACGATACTTATCTGCTCTTTGCAGAAGGGCAGATAAGTATCAGCAATGTATTATTCCCGCGAGCAATGCACCCACAGGGCACTTAGGAAAATAGACATGCTTGCATGGATATTTGACTTAATCAATCACATCCATCAAATCTTTATAGCCAGATTTTTTTATAAGTTGCTTTAAACCGTCAAGTATTTCTTCATGAGAGTAATTATGCTGTTTTAAGAAGCTTTCCTCTTTTTCCGACAAATATTGATAAAAGAGCGCGGCGGCAGCCACTTCGTGTCGATTTCGGTAATCAAGCCTTCCTAACAGGATATTTTCCGCCTCATTGATCTGTCCCTGATCGATCATTTCCAATAATCCATTTAAGTCCTGCCCGGACACTTCATAGTGGTTCTCTCTTTCTAATTCGACAGAGACATACGTTTTTCCTAACAGGAATGAAAATAATACGCTGATGGCTTCTTTGATAATTCTCATAATGTAATCTTTTTCGTCTTCAAAATGCATTGGCAGTTCCTCCTGGAAATCTTGTTTTGGTGCAGTTCACATGTGTGTTACTGTGCTTCTTTATGGTATCATACCGTATATGGATTATTATAAGGTCTGCTTATTTCTATTGCAAGAAAGAAATTAGATATAGTGTATAAAGCGGCGGAAACAGCATATTTTTCTTGAAGGTTAATAGGCGCGGCGTTATAATGAACCTAATATTAGTACTCGTAGAGTAGGGTGTATAATAATTTGGAGGTATAGAGGAGAATTACATGCAGACGAAATCAAATATTATTTTGAAGATGGAGTACGAAGGAGAACAGTCTTGGGCGGAATTCAGCCTGTTTATGCAGAAAATCCATAATAATCTCGGATTAGATATGAAAGATGTCCGTCATATACAATCCCATAAATGTAACGAACAAGCTGCCGATAACAGGGATTTTGTCAACATAGCGAGACGAAATACGTTCAAGCTTATCAAAAAGCCGGAAGAACTGATCATGAAGGAAGAGTATCATTTTGTATTCCTGGTATATGTTGATATTTCCAAGTTATCTGATATAGTTGAACTGCGAAATTATTATTTGATTTGGAGAGAATATTGCGAGGAACATATAATTCTGTGGCTTTCTGGCAAAGAGAAGGACTACTATAGGGTTTCTCCTTTTATGCGTGTGATGAATGAATGTTATGATGATTTATATAATAGCATTTATTTTCATATACAGGGCAGAGAAACAATCATACGGCTGGCAGTGAACGAGGAGAAGGAACGGATACCGAATAAACGGATGCCGTTAATTCCGATTGACGGTGAGAATGATAAGTTTTTCAGAAAGCCATTCAGGGAATTGATAGATGCGAATATCCTCAATGAACAGGAGAGAAGCAACAAGTGGGGGGAGCTTCCGGGTGTATTGAAAAGAGCTTGCCGTACTTTGTATCAATTTTGGGCATCAGAAGACGGCGTGATGGAAGAACGCTTACAACAAATAGATAACGCCAACACGCTGACGGTCTTATTGGCGGCATATTGGCTGGACGCAGGCGGGCTGTCTAAGAAAAAACAGCAGAATGATGGCAGCCAAAGGCTGCGGCGTGCTTTAAAGATTATGAAACCATATGCCTTAGGGGTATTGCAGCTGATAGAGAATGCAGCCCTTCATTCTTTCAGCGAAAGGGGGATCATTTCCCTGCGTTTGTTTGGAAAGAGGGATGAAGAATATCTGAATGCAAAATATAATGTTTCTGGCACAAAAGGCGAATACATAGAAATTACAGTGGCAGATTATGCATCGGATCTGGATAACCGCAATATAGCGGAAAATTTTAAGAGAAAGTATTTAAGACATAAAGCGTTTAAGAATTTAAGCCCGGAGGATTTTTTTGCTGGGAAAAGTGACGCTATATGGCGGGAATTTTATAAAGACCCACAGTTTATAGCGAAACATTTCGGGCTAAGGATTTTTGCCGCTATGGTAAAAAGATATGAAGGAGCGTTTGTTATGGAGAGCCATTCTTCCCACAAGTGGAAAGAGGGGGAAGGCTATTCATCGAAAGAAATACCGGAAAGAAAACAGGATCTGTGTATGCCGGGAACCTGTTATTCAATTTTGCTGCCATTATCAGAGAGAGAAGCAAGAAATTTTGACGTCGGTATGGCGGATAAATTGAACAGAACTGACAGTTTGAAGGAACTAAAACAATACCGGTGCGCAAATATTGGTTTAACGCTGGAGGAATATCAAAGCAGTGAAAAGCAGCGTATGATTGAAAAGCTCGCCAAGAAATTGGAGGAACAGGTAATATGTCTGGGATCCTATAAAATTATGCTTATGGATGCTTCTAAATTTCGCGCAGAGTATGCAGAAGTGATATATAAAAGTTTGGTTTCCGTCATGTTGAAATGGGACGTATCGAATCAAATGGTCCTGTACCATTGTGAGGAAACTTTCATAGATGCATTTTTACAGGCGATGGAAGGAAGTTATGATAATAGCGCGCTTTATTTCCAACTGTCTGAGGAGCGTTATATACATCTGTTTGAAAAGAGTGAATTTAGGGATACCATTGTTGTTCCGGGAAACGTGGCGAAGACGGAGGATCTGAAAAAGCGGATGTTTTTGATGCCTCAGGCAGAAAGTATCGTTCCGGTAGATATCGTAGCGAGGATAACCTGCAATGGAGTAGAGCAGACGATATTTGAACATTATGCACAGAAGATTATCAGTAATGACATTCAGAAGGAGGGCTTAGGCTGCAAACTCAATCACGTTCATATGCGTTTGGGTTCCACGATCCATGTGAATTCCTTTTATGAAGCGGAGATTTTGTTCGGCAATAAACTGTTTGCAGACAGGTTTGCGTTGCTGGCATGTTTCCATATCTGTGAGATGATAAAGGATATTGATAAACTGACGCTGTACGGTTATACCAACAGTGCAGAGTTAGTGATTTCCAAGATGATTTTTATTCTCCGCCAATACAAGGAGAATTTAGATATAGATTATATGATTTTAGATCGGACAAAGGAGGAACAGGGTTTTTT
>CAJUTD010000003.1:76319-81534 GCA_910589635.1 uncultured Lachnospiraceae bacterium
TCGTGTGTGTTATTCCGATCGCGTCTACCTTAAAGACGAATGAGAAAATGATTAATCTATTCTGTGAGGATAACAGGGATGAATATCGTAATAATATCTTGGCCAACCTGGAGCTTATATTGGTTTCCTCCATCGGGGAAAACCAATATTGGGAGAAGCGGGCCAGGAAATCAATAGAGGCAAGTTTTGGGACAAAAGTGAAGCCTATGCCCCATTATTTTGTGGAAGTTGAGCTCGAATATGAGGAACCCGGTTCTTGTCCTATGTGCTTTCCAAAGAATCTGATGAATGAAACGCCGCTGGTAGAGGTCAACCCATCTTCAACAATACCAATACAGGAAATCAGCGTGATCAATAATCAGAATGTAAATGAGGAGATTACGAAAAAGGATGTAAAGAAAACAGAACAGAAATTAGACTGCCTGGAAGAGTGCATGGTTTATGGACATTACCATCGCGGAGGCTCCCATTTTTTGTATTATATCGAGACGGAGAAACTGGCGTATTTACAGCAGGACGGAATCAGGAAGTGGCTGGAAGAAGTAAGAAAGAATATGCAGATAAAAGAAGAGAATTATTATATTGTCTTTGCGCCGGCGCATTACAGTAATGCGCTTTTTGTGCAGTATGTAAATGAAGTCGTATTTTTAAATACGGTGTTCTTTTTGATCCGGGATGATATGGATAAAGAGTACAGAAGTAATTTTCAGACAAAATATTCCAATGTACGCCAATTTGTACAGATACTGCGGGAACAGGATATGTTAGGGAAATTGAAATTTGTATACGTTGACGATAATATTATCAGCGGCAAAACGTTCTTTCGTGCAGCCAGTTTGCTGAGGAGCCTTACCGGAATTGAGAAAAGGAATGCGGAGTTCTTCGAGTCGGTCATTGTGCTTTTGGACCGTAATTCGAGATCCAGCAGGGAACAGTATGTAGGGAATGAAAATAAATTCTATTCTTTCTGTAACTTAAAGATTTCAACTATGAGAAACCATAGCAACGCCTGTTTGATATGCAATTTAGAAAGAGAGGCGAGGATTCTTTCGAGAAGCGCAGTGACTTCTTCGATGTTTGAGTATTGGAACAGGGAAGAAGAGAAATTTCAGGTAAAAGGAATTGATAATATCGCTGCCAGGGAAATCAGACAAAGTATTTCTAAGGAGAAACAAAATAGGGCGCACCGCAGGCTGGTATGTACCCATACGGCAAAAAAATTGTTAGATAGCGGTAATTCTGGCAATAATAAACAAGAAAAATTAAAAAGGATTATCCAGTTATTGCTCCGGGGGAGCGAACGCAAATCGCAACTTCTTTCCAGGGAGTATTTTATCTCTTATGTAAAAGTGATCAGCAGGCCGTTTGCCGTCTATAACAAGGAGATTAAGGAAGCAATCTTTGATGTATTGTTGTTTCTGATAGAAAATCTGATTAAACAGGAAAAAGACGCGGGGGAGATATTGGAGTTAGCCACTGAAAAGGATTATCTGCAGGAACAGATTGTTAGAGATTTGATGTTGGAGTTGGAAGGCTGCATCAGGAAGTTATTTTCCAAAGATAAAGACAAAAGGGATTTGCTTATGGTGCTGCTGAAACAGCTTACGGAGATGAAGGGTAATTATATTATCAGGGTGAGCAGCATCAATCGTATGGGTGTTTTTATAGAGGAGGTATTGAAATTATCCAAACAGGAAAAGAAAGAATTTTATAAAAATTATGTTTATCTGGTGAAAAAGCTTCTTGGGGTAAGTTCCGATACAAGCAAGTGCGTGTGGTTTGATTATGTTCTTTACCAAGGGAATGAAGAGGGCGAAGATGGAGAAGAATTGCAGATGCCCCAAGAGATACGTGAGTGGATGTATCTTGAGAATACACGTGTTTTTCAGGATGCATATGATAAACTCGACCGCATTATCAGAAACACAGATGAGCTGAAGGCCGGTTTTTTTGAAGTAGATATTCCGAAAATTGATGAAGCGCGTATAAGTATGCTGGGTGACAGGATGGAGGAGAACATACCCGCTTATCAATTTAAAGATTTCAGGGCGATCATGCGAAGGTACAAGCTGCTGGAGGGAGAGCATTTCACTCAGGAAGGGAAACAGGTATTGGCAGGTAATCTGCTCTTATACAAATTTTTAAAAACACAGTTTGACGTTAAAATAGACAGCAGCAATGCGCAGGACAGGTGCGACCGCCTGGCGGTATTTATGAAATATGCGCTAAATGCGTCGCGTGTGACCGTTTTTATGGAAGTAGATGCAGAGTATGATGTCTGGAAAGACATTTTGACAGAACGTTATAGTGGGCTTACCGGCAGGAAGGGAGAATTAAAAGGGCGAAAAGAATACCTGGCGCTGGGTACAAGCTGGGCACGCCCTGAATCACAGGAAGTAACGTATATTAGCGGTATGGAGCGCAACCTGCAATATTTAATGGACAGCCAAACCGGATGGTATTATTCTGATAAGGAAAAATTTTTTTTGTGGAAGGTAAACCAGATGGGAATGCATCCTGTATATATTGCGGCGGACATGAAGGAGACGGATTATTACAGGAACCTGAATTTTATACGCAGCGTCGTGCAGCATTATGTGCTGATTAGCGATAATGTCTTCAACCGCAGTAACAGTAATTTGTATTATGAGCTGGTGGATACCGGGAAAAAGCTTTTGTTCAATACGAGATCGAAAGCGCACTCCCATACTGCAAATGATATCAAGTTGAAACAATATGGGCATATCAGCATGGAAGAAGGCGATATCGACTGTTTTCGGTCGGATGTTCTGATGCTGCTGGCAGATTTGAATATGAGTGAATATTTCCGCAAAAGTTTTTCGAGGATATATTATATTAATGAGATTGAATTAAAGAGCGCCGCCTGGGATTCCGATGTGTCAATATTCCGTCTGAATGAGAAGAAAGAATATCAGGTTCCCAATTCTGAAATGGTGGAACCTATAAGAATTCAGGTTAATTTTTCTGAAAGGCTTAGAAAAAGCGATCTGCTTTTGAAACCGTCGGATGAAGTCGTGTGCTATAATGTGGCCAATGGCGGCCGGGAAAGTTTCCTGTTTATATATTCCCTGATCATCAACGTTGCGGTACAGGGCAGGGGATTCAAAGAAGACGGAGTGATAAAAGTAAGCCTGGCAAAAACGCGGCAAGGAAAGCTGCGAATATTTAATAAGCTGGGAATAACCATGACAGATGAGGAGATAGAGAAAATTAATAACGATTTGGAGAATCCGCCGATGGAAGACAAAGAAGGTATTTCGTTATGGACGGTATCGCATTACCTGAATAGTTTTAAGGCCATCCGGCTGCGTGAATGCCTGGATCGGTATAAGGACTCAAGGAGTGCGGAAGATTTACGGAAATTGAATAGCTGTTACAAAAAGGTTCGGTCAGAACAGCTGGAAGTGTATGTATCAAAAATTAATCATAGAAAACAAGATTATTTTTCTGTTGAGTTGCCGATATTGTTTGACAGTTATATAATAGAGTAAGAGATGGAGGTGTGCGAGATGAAAAGAATCGTGATTGTGGAAGACCGTCCATGGGTGACGCAAAGGGAAGTATTGGAAATTAAGAAGCAAGAAATAGAAGTTGCCGCCATGATTTATTATCCGAATTCAAACTCTACCAAACAAGAGCAGGAAAAGCTGGTACAGGAGTTTGAAAATAAAACAGGAGTAGATGTGCAATGGGTCAACAGCCAAAGTGAATTTGTAGACGCCATGGATCGATGGTACGCAGATGAAAGGGTGGTTTTTCTGGTGGATTTTGATCTGAAAGGAGATGGTTCCACCAATTTTGATAACAGGATTAATGTGCTATATGTGAAAGCGAAGGAAAAGCAGGAGAAGGGCAAGGAAAGGTTTTGGTTTTATACAACAGGAAATGTAGATGTGAAAAGTATTTTAATGGCGCAGTATAAAGGCCATGTGATAGACGTTAATTTTAATCCTATACGGATGTCCCTTGAGTGGGATATGGGCCAGATTCAGGAAATGGTGAGGGGATAAATGAGTTTATATTACTATACAACGACAGAAACCATGAGCTTTATCTTAAAAAAAGGAGATATATTTGCCACCAATATAAGTTATTTGAATGATTCGGAGGAGTATATCAACGGCTTGAAGGAACTGAGAGAGCTTTTGTGCGGGGATAAGGCAGACAGGTATGTCCAAAGCGCCCAAAATCATCTGGCAGAGGCGGATGCATACAGGGAAGCATTGAAAAAAGCCCATGATATTTATTCAATTTCTTTCTCCCAGGAGAAAGACTTGCTGAGCCAGTGGTATATGTATGCCAAAGAGTCTGGTGTAAGGCTGAAAATGGATATGGCTGACGACGAAGAGCTGGATGTCAAAGTATTAGAAAAAGAGGAAGAAGATAAAGGGCCAAGCCTTTCTTTGCAGAGTAAATGTAAGAAGGTGCATTATTATACCCGCATTGGGATGGAAGAGGATGAATATGAAAAGGAATCAGAAGAGATTATAAAAGGAATTGACCAGTATGTAGAAGAGAAATCAATGGCAGATTTGGACACATATATTTCCGCGATTTGGAGCGGTTACGCGCCATATATTAAGAATTATGAATTTCGGCAGGAGAAAGAAGTCCGTTTGATATTCCAAGGAGTGTCGGCGAAAGGGAAAAAGCCTCTCGTGCAGTATAGGAATGCAAAAGGTGTTTTAATTCCCTATCTGGATATTTATCTGGATTCCGGCTGGCCTGTGACGGAGATTATGGTTGGCCCGGGAAGGAATCAGCATAGTGTATACACAAGCATCTGTCATTTCGTAGAGCACACAGATGGGATTAAGGTTGCAGCGATTGACGCAAAAAAGAGCGCAGATGAATTTGTCAGTGGTTTGGGGCAGTATCAGATTTTGAAACAGGACTGTAAGAAAATTCCAGAGGATGTGGACCGCGGATGTTCTCCTATTTCTAATCGCAGAGATGTACTGTATGAGGTACTGGAGCAGTATATGGATAATGAAAAAAATGAGAAGAAAGTTTCATTAGTACAGGAATATTTGGCTAGGAATACATATACAAGTAAGAATATAATCGTGCGCAAATCCAATGTGCCCTATGAATTTTGAGGGAATATTGGATTTACGCATTTTTGGCATAGGTGCATTTAAGAAATTATTACCAATCAGGGATTTTTACAAAAAAGCAAAAATGGGCAATTGTT
>CAJUTD010000003.1:81544-84272 GCA_910589635.1 uncultured Lachnospiraceae bacterium
AAATAGGCGTTTTTCCACAGTTGGGTAGATTCTTGAAATAGTGGTAATATTTTTACTAGTAACGTACTAGTGACAAATTGTGGCAATAAAAAAGCCTTAGATTTGGATGGACTAAGGCTCTTTTTTTATCAGCTCTATAGCTTCCCTCAGCTCTTCAATATCCTTGTGGGTGTATATCTTTCTGGTGATGCTTTTAGAGGCATGCCCAACCAGGCGGTCTATACATACCTCATTTGCCCCTGCACTGTCCAGAAGGGAAGTAAAGGTATGCCTGCAGTCATGAGGTGTATGGGGCGTGGTGATGCCGGACTGTGCCAGGGCATTACGGAATAATGGCAGGTATCTTGTCTCATAGGTGACAGGCTTGCCATCATAGGCAAAAAGCGAATTATGCCCCTCTGAGAGCCTCAGAGCCACATATGGACGTATCAGTGTGTGGATTGGGACAATCCTGTTTTTTGACGATTCTGTCTTCATGCCGCCTTTAAATGTCCATGCCTGGATATCTATATCGGCAGTGGGCATGGTGAGCAGTTCCGCACACCGCCAGCCGGAATAAATATAAATCAGGACTGTATCTACAAAGGGAACCTTGTCAACATGTTCCCAGAGCAGCCTTATTTCCTCTTTGGTGAAAGGCACGCCCTTTTTATCGTCATCAGGCTTTGTAATCCGGGCAAATTTGGAATAATCCTTTTGGACAATATCATTTTCCAGGGCATAGGCATATAATTGGTTAAATAGGTTCTTGATATGCTCCATATAGGCATGTGAGAGTGTATAGTCATCAAGGATTGCCTGCATCTCTGGGGTGCGTATTTCTTTGAATGTCCGGTTATGCAGCTTCTCACACTTTCGGTAGGCGCCTTTGGTGCATCCGATAGAACTGGCTGAGTATTTCCGTTTTCCGTTAATGTATTTTTTCTCAAACCATTTCTCATATACCTCAGCAAAGGTAATCTTTGCATTAGAGAGGTCATAGGGAGTTTCATTGTATTTCGCCAGGGCTATGGAAGCAGACTGCCGTTCCGGGAACCTTCCCAGGACATCATAGACAGGGTAGCCCCATTCATTGAGCTTTGTATTCACCCTGACTTCAAAGGGGTTACGGCGGTTGCCTGAGAGCTTCACAACGGAACCATAGCCATTAGGGTTCCTCATAGCCTTACCACGTGGCATGCTTATCAGTCCTTTCGTAAAAAAGAGTATAAAAATAACAGTCCTGGCCTTGCCAGAACTGCCCCGAAAGGATATAATATAAGTGCATATAATTGTCATATATCCTTTCAGGAATATGAGGGCGTCCCAGTGCTGGTAACATTGGGGCGTTTCTTTTTTGGGGTTGAAATTTCTTCCAAAGTGGCATATAATATGCTTAACGAGAGAACCGAAAGCTAGATGCAGCCTAGCCGCCGGTAAAATGGTTTTACAAAAGTAGTGCCTTAGTTTACCAGACCGAGGGCGCTACTTTTTGCGTTTAATGTTGATAACAAGAGTTATGACAGCGCAAAGCATAATTACGAATGTGAACAAATCACTATATGTAACCATTGGCACCAGCTCCCTTCTTTAGCATCCGGCAGCCGACATATCGCCCCTTCGGTTCTCTGGGTAAGCATATTATATTGTCATGGTACTGCTACATGGTTGGAAGGTGCAGCAGGGTTAGTCTTTTGGCGGTTCGTCTGATTTGACATATTTTGGGTTATACGTTAAGTTTTCTATATCCTCAATAGCTTTTTCCTTACCCCTCCAATTTAATTGATTAAAAGAGGATAGTAATATATTTTGATAAACTTGGTTGAATGCATCTTCGGTGGGTAATAAAATATCTTTATCTGATTCAGAATTTAACTTTTGTTGTTTTTTTAGTAAGTCTATTATTGGTTTGTAGTTTTTATCCTCAACCCATTCTCGTGCAACAAAGCTATCACCAAAAAAAAATTCATCAGTGCGTATATCTAATATATTGGGACTAACGTTAAGTGCTTTGGCTATTTTTGCTATAGTTTCTTTTTTAGGATTAGCTTTGTCTGTTTCCCATTGTCCTATCATTTGTTGAGAAACACCAAGTTTTCTACCTAACTCTTTTTGCGATAAGCCTTTTTCTTGTCTGGCTTTTTTTATCCTATCTCCTATGGTCATTTTTCAAATCACCTCGTTAATAGAATAACACACTAAGCGGATATGCACAAGAAAAATGTTGTTTTCCTTACTTGGCACAAGGAAATACTTGTTGTATAGTGATTGTATCACAAGAGAAAACTTGTGTCAAATAAAATTTTAGAAAGGAGGACAATATGAAAATCAAACTGGACACAAAGAAAATTTACCTAGCAATGGCAGAACGTGGCATAACCGCGACAGAGATAGCCAGACAGGGCAACGTGAGCCAGCAGGCGGTATCTAATGCGCTGAATGGTAACCGGGTTGGCAAAGTAAAGGTTGTTCCGGCAATCTGTAAGGCATTAGAGATGTCAGCAAAAGATATTGTGATTATTGAGGATTAGGAAGGAGAGTACATGGATAGCTGTATCGAAAATGTAATTGAATGGATTAGGGACCAGGACAGGGCAACGTTGACACTATCCCAGAGGCGGACAATTACCAGGGTAAAAAAGGCTTGCAGAGAAGCACCCGGAAGAATGCCAGATTGTAGCAGAAAACCAGGACGGCAGCATATGCGCACATATTCCGGTAAGCTGGATAAAAATTACGCCACCAAGAG
>CAJUTD010000003.1:84282-114395 GCA_910589635.1 uncultured Lachnospiraceae bacterium
CGGAAGCGCAACTTGAACAGGCAAGAAAAAATTTTTTGAAAGCCCGAACTGTTGGACGTAATTCGGGGTAAATTCAAACGAAAACCCATTCAAGGTAGATTTATCAGGGCAAGAGGGTAAAAAGGATTTTTTATAGTTAAGACAACAGGGAAAGGAGATGGCAACATGGGAATGCTGTGTGCAAAGATAGACGTGATTGTCTGTGCCATGTGTGAGAGCTGCCTGACACCCCATGAGCTGGCAGAGAAAGCCGGGGTGAGCGTGAACATCATCTACCGGATGCGCCGGGGCTTCCTGGTGAAAATGGACGCTTTTGGGAAGGTATGCCGGGCGCTGGGGATTGACTGTAAGGATGTCATTGATTTTGAGCGGGTGCAGCAGTACCAGGGCAGGAAAGGAGTGGCAGAGTGAGCGTATACGAAAAACTGCTTTTGGTGCAGACGGAACTGAAAGCACCGAAGAGCCAGCGGAACGACTTTGGAAATTTCAACTACCGCAGCTGTGAGGATATACTAGAAGCAGTAAAGCCCCTGCTGCACAAAGCCAATGCAGTATTGATGATATTAGACGATATTGTCACGGCCGGCAATCGGTTTTATGTTAAGGCAACTGCAACGTTCCAAGATGTGGAATCAGGAGGGCAGGTGACCGCCTGGGGATATGCCAGGGAGCCGGAGAACCGCCCCAAAATGGACGAAGCACAGGTTACAGGGTCATCTTCCAGCTATGCGAGGAAATATGCCTTAAACGGCTTATTCTGTATTGACGATACCAAAGACCCTGATGTTACAAATACAGGGCAGAAACAGGATGCACCCAGGGCGCCGAAAAAGGCTGACCCAGGGCAGCAGAGGCTTACTCCTGGGGAGTTGGAAACCTTAAGCCGTGAGGCAGACAGCAAAGGCGTGGGACATGCCACCATCTGCCAGAGGTATGGGAAAAAGAGCCTGAATGACCTCACAGTGGTCGAATTTAAGAAAGCGATGTCTGCATTGTCCAAGATGCCGGACAAGACCCCGGAGGACTTCAATGCAGGGTATGGGCAGTACGCAATATTTGAGGATGTGCCGTTTCGGTAGGAAGGAGATTTGATGTATTATGGACAGTCATGATGTTACAAAAAAACCTAGCTTTCTCGTCTATTATGACAATGAAGTCGTTGTATTGCGGCTTACGGATGATGAAGCGGGGAGGCTGTTTAAGTCACTATTCCCTTATGGGAAAGAGAGTATTAAGCCGGATTTCGAGGAAAGCCCCGCCCTTGCCATGGCTTTTGATATCCTGAGTATGGCAATAGACAGGGACAAGGAAAAATATGTAAAACGTTGTGAGAAAAACCGGGAGAATATCGGGAAGCGATGGGCTAAAACTGGTAAGCAATCGAATACGAACCTATACGATAGTAAGCAATCGAATACGAATTATACCGATAAGGATATGGATAAGGATATGGATAAGGATAAGGATAAGGGGAGGGATAGTATTAATTATCGGCAAATAGCTAATATGTACAATGAGATTTGCATCTCATTCCCCCGTCTGACTAAATTATCCGATTCCAGAAAGAAAGCAATAAAAGCCAGATTGAAGCAGTACAGCGTTGAGGATTTTAAGAGGCTTTTTACCATGGCAGAGGAAAGCAGCTTCCTAAAAGGGCAGAATAACCGGAACTGGCTAGCTAATTTTGATTGGCTTATAAGGGACGCAAACATGGCGAAGGTGCTTGACGGGAACTATGCGGATAAGAGGAGCGTGCAGCAGGATAAGGCGTTTTATGAGGCAGAGCAGCCGGATTACCTGAAATACTTAAACACGGAGCTCACCCCGGAAGAGAAAGCCATACTGGGCGAAGAGTAGGGGGATGGGGATGGATAGAAAACCGATAGGGTATTTTGCGGCACATAGGGTATTAAAGCCTGGGGGGAACAGTTACAGGGCTGTCCCTATGAGCGGGGAAGTGCTCACCGAACGCAGGCGGTATATGCGCGGCATACTGAAGTACACCAGGTTCCGCACAGCAAGCAATGACGACCTTGACAATATGCTGCTTTACCCGGCAGGCGACGCATACATCGTGCAGGATGCAGGCGGTTATGATTTTTACCTCATGCCCGGGAAGGTAAGCCGGGAGCTTGCCCAGGAGAGGAAGGAAAGGACATTAATCCCTTTGGAATACAAGGGGAAGATGATGAAAGACTTTGACTGGGGCATATATGGGTGTGACGCCTCCACCCAGAAAAAGACAGCGCTGTCCTTCCTGCTGCACTTTGAGAAATACCGGGAAAAGGGCATGGGGCTTTACATCTTCTCAAACACAAAAGGGAGCGGCAAGACAATGCTGTCATGCATCCTCCTAAACGAGATTAGCGAACGCTACGGCATAAACAGCAAGTTCATAAGCGTGTATGACTACCTGGACGCCACGAAGAAAAAATATGGGGGCGCTGCGGAAAGTGCGGATATAGCGAAAGAGGCTGAGCTTTTAGCCGTGGACGACATAGGGGCGCAGATGGGGAAAGAGTGGATAGACAGCACGTTTTATGAGCTGGTGGATTACCGTTATGCCGGCAGGAAGCCGACCATCTACACAAGCAACCTGCCCCCTGAACGCTTGGGCATGGATGAAAGGACCATAGACCGCATGGAGCGCAATACTGTCCTGCTGAACCTCCCGGAGAGGGCGGTCAGGAAAGAGCTTGGAAGGAAAGAGAAAGAAGCATTTATGAAACAGATAGGAATGGAAATGCCCCAACCAGGGCGGCAACCCTGGCAGGGGCAGGGCACAGCCGGAGCCGTACACATCACAGATACATAATACCACGGTTCCCGGCAGAAAGGAAAGGGAAAATGAAAATAAAAAGAATACATCAGGAAGGGCTTACGGAAAAACATATTTTCCAACTAAAATTTTTATACCAGACAGACCCAGGAAAGTTTGTGGTAGTCGCAGACCAAAAGGAAGAAATCTTGTATGTAAACCGCACTGTGCCGCAAAAGGATATCGAAGGGTTTTTAGAAGTGGCGATGTTCCCTGAACATTGGGTAGCTGATGGAGAAACGGGGAAAGGGAGGTTCCTTGAATATGTCTACAAGAAATATGGCGATGCGGCATACAGGGTGCTGCTTGATTCCCATAAATGGCATATGCGGCAGATGGAAAAGCGCAGGGCAGAGGAAAAAGCAAAGGCTGTACTGCCGCTGATTGAAAAAGAGGCTGTGAGTGAGAACCCGGTTGTCGGATATGATGAAAGGCTGCTGTCTGAAATCTGGCGTACCGGATGCAGGCTTGGCAGGAAGACGCCGAAGAACGTGGCAACCTATGGGAGCGTGTACCTGTTTTACCTTGGCTACCTCATGGGGGCGGGGATGCTTGAGGGCTGCCCCGGCATCAACGGCAAGGGGGAGTCATGACGAAAATCAAGGTGTCTTTCCAGGAGGACAGGGAGCTAGAGGCAGTCCTTGGGCTGCTGCGCCCTGCAGTCAAGTCATGCAAGGTAGCCAAAATGCAGCAGGGGAAGTACAAGAGGGCATACATAGAGCTGCAGGAAGGACAGGGGGACGCGCCCCGCCATCTATCAGTACAAACAAGACACCCTAAAAAAGGGGTTGGAAAAAGTGGGTTGCAATTTTGGGGTACATCTGTTATAATTGCCCCAGGGCAAACAGAATATTGTTAGTACCCCAGACCAGGTGCATATTGGTTAATCCTTCCTGTATATGCCTGGGTTCTGGAAGCCATACAGGGGCGCGGGAATGGTTTTTCTGCATTTGCAGGATGCCGTTTCCGCGCCCTTTTTCTGTTTGCCCGCCTAACCCAATCCCCCTATAAAAGCACCCGGGCATGTGCCGAAACTGCCCAAATAAGTCTACTGGACGTTAAACAGGAGAAGGGCATATGGAGAACAACGAAAGCATGGAAAGCACAGACGCTTGCGGCATGGAGCCGGATAAGGCAGGGAAAGAGGAAAGGCTGTTCACCCAGGAAGAAGTCAACGGCTTCATCCAGTCCCGGCTTGGGCAGATGAAGAAGCAGGCAGCCAAGGAAAGCGCGGCGGAACTCGGCCAGAGGGAAAAGGAACTGGAAGCCAGGGAAATGCGCCTGGCAGTCCGGGAGGAACTGGAAAAGAGAGGGATGCCGAAAGGGCTGTCGGAGGTCGTGAGCGGTTCCAGCCTGGAGGAGATAGGCAGCAAGCTGGACAAGATAAATGAAATCTACGGAAAAAAAGACGGTGCGGAGGAAGGGGGCGCCCGGGGGTTCCAAATTGGCAGCGGCCAAGGGGAAGAATCCCAGATGGACGCACTCAGGGAAGCATTCGGTCTTAGTTAGGAGTTAGCGGTATGGCAATTGAATTAGCTACAAAATATCTGCCGTATGTGGATGAACTTTTCAGCACGGAAAGCAGGAAGAGCCTTGCGACGAACCAGGACTTTAGCTGGACAGGGGCTCATACAGTAAAAGTATACAGCATAGGGACATCTGACATGAACGATTATGACAGGAATGGGGAAGTGGACGGGCTGAACAGGTACGGAAAGCCCAAAGACCTGGACGCGACAACGCAGGAATTCACGCTTTCCAAAGACCGTTCCTTTACGTTCATCATAGACAGGCTGGACAAGGATGAGACCGCAGGCGCATTAAATGGCGCGTCGGCTCTCGCAAGGCAAACCCGGCAGGTGAGCATCCCGGAAGTGGATGCCTATGTCTATGGGAAAATCGCGGCAGGGGCAGGGCATAAGCCTGCGGCGGTGGAGCTCACGCCGGAGAATATTTACACAGAAGTCATAAAGGCAGGGAATGCCATGGATAACGCCGAGGTGCCGGAGACAGGCAGGGTGCTTCTTGTGCCGCCGGACACATACCTACTTATGAAGCAGTGCAGGGACATCACCATGGAGACAGACATTGGGAATGACCTGAGGCTGAAAGGGGTCATTTCCAACCTGGACGGCACAAGCGTTGTCAAGGTGCCTGCTGCACGCCTGCCGAAAAGCACAGGGTTCATCCTCTGCCACCCGGTCGCGACGGTCGCCCCGGTGAAGCTGGAAAGCTACAAGGTGCATGAAGACCCGCCCGGGATTAACGGGACATTGGTGGAAGGGCGTATCTGCTATGATGCCTTTGTCTTAAAAAATAAGGCGAAAGCCATCTACCTGCAGAAGGTAAAAGCAGGAACTGCTATAGAAAACGAATAGGAGGAAATCCCTGTGTGGCTTATTAGGGCTGCATAGGGATTTTTACTGATTGAGAGGGTGGTACCGTGGAGAATGAGCAGATTGTTATCCAGATCAATGCAGGGATAGACACGGCAGAAAATATGCTGCTTTTGTATAATCGGATGAAAGGGCTTATTTATGCCATGGCAAAGCATTATTCAGGGCTGGCAGAATTAGAAGACCTGTTCCAGGAGGGATGCCTTGCATTGTATGAAGCAGTGGGGCATTATGACCCTGCTGCAAAGGTGAAGTTCTCAGGCTATGCAGGGACAGCCATAAAACGGCGAATGCTGCGCTATATCCGGGGGAACCATGACGTAGGCATACCAGAGTACATGCAGGCCCTTATAAGCCAGTACATGCAGCTGTGCACTTCCTTCCAGATGAATTATGGCAGGAAGCCGTCAGAGCGGGAAACCAGGCGTTATTTAGGCTTAAGCAGGGAACAGGCGGTACAGGTGGAAAAAGCTGCTGGAATAGGCAAAATAGAAAGGCTGGACAGCCCAATCGGCAGTGGGGACGGAGAAATGACCCTGGGTGAAACCCTGGTCGGGGAAAAAGACCTGGAAGGGGATATACTGGAAGATATGTATCAGGAACAGCTAAAAGAGGCATTATGGGGAGCCGTGGACAGTCTCCCAGGAGAACAACCGGAGATTTTAAAGAAACGGTACCGGGAGGATATGACCTTAAAAGAAGCAGGAAAACGCTTAGGAATGAAAGTGGGAAAGGTCAGAAGTGAAGAGTATAAAGCCTTGAGAGGGCTTAGGATAGGGCACAGGCAGGAATTGATACACTTCCTGCCGGAATACTTGGAAGCAAAGGCATACGCTGGGAATGGAGTGGCAGTATTTAACCGTACCTGGACAAGCAGCACAGAAAGGGTTGCATTGATGTTAGAAAGCCCTTAATATTTATTAAGGGACGCCCTACTAGTAACGTACTAGTGACAGATTGCCCAGAAAAGCCGATAAATAAAGTGTTTTTTCTCCACAGTATTTAAGAAATTATTAAGAAAATTTGTTAGCAATCATAAACGTTTTGTGATAAGATGGTTACTAATGATGGGGGAAACCGTCTGAATGAAGCAGGTAAGGAAGCGGGAAATGACAGATGTTTCCTAAATTTAAACCGCTTGCTTGTGCCGGAAAGTGCGCAGAATGGAGGTAGGAATGAGTAAGAAAAAAATAGGTATTATCATCGCTGTAGTCATAATCATCGCAGCGGCAGCCGGCTGGGCGGCATGGTATTTCCTGAATGGAAACTTTGGAGTTGGCAATAGTGCTGATAAAGTATATGTAGAAAAAGTATCTTCGTTAAATGCAGCGAAGTCAGGAGTGCAGAACCGATATTCGGGCGTTGTGGAGGCACAGGAGAGCTGGAAGGTAAATAAGGACATGGAGCGCGAGGTCAAAGAGGTTTTTGTAGAGCAGGGCGATATGGTAGAAGAAGGCGATCCACTGTTTGAATATAATATGGAAGACGTTCAGTCTGAATTGTCACAGGCAGAGCTGGAATTGGAAGGGATGGAGAATGAGATTACTGATTTTAAATCTCAGATCGATCAACTCACCAAAGAGCGAAATGCCGCGTCGTCAGATGAGAAATTTCAGTATACGGCTGAAATCCAAGAAAAAGAGAACAGCATCAAGCAGACAGAGTATAACATCGAGAGCAAGAAAGCTGAGATGGAAAAGAAGCGGCAGAGTATTGACAATGCTGTAGTGACGAGCAAAATTGCAGGGGTAGTCAAATCCATCAATGAGTCTGGCAGCAGTGATTATGCCTCTGAGGAAGACTCCGCTTATATGACGGTGCTTGCTGTTGGGGATTTTCGGGTGAAAGGAACTGTCAGCGAGAGTAATGTGCAGATGTTGTCTGAGGATCAGCAGGTTATTCTCCGCTCCCGTATAGATGAAGATCAGACCTGGACAGGAACGATCAGTAAGATTGACACTCAGAATGAGACTAGTGATGAAAACAATGATATGATGTACGATTCGGGTTCGACTGCTGAAAAGGCAACGAAATACCCATTTTACATTACGCTGGATTCCACGGAAGACTTAATGATGGGACAGCATTTATTTATTGAGTTAGATGAAGGGCAGACAGAGGAGAAAGAAGGAATCTGGCTGTTTGAAGGATATATTGTCAGAGAAGATGCAAATGTGGAAGGTGCAGGTGGCTCAGAGTCGGGGGATGCAGCCTTAGATTTGGGCGCAGGAGATATGGATGAAAGTTTTAATTCCGCTGCGGAGGATATGGCGGATACGGAAAACGCATTTGATGATATCAGCGCGGGAGACGAAACTGCGGATACGGATCTGGAAGGCGTGGAAGATGGAACCGCAGACACGGATCTGGAAGGCTTTGAAGATGGAGCCGAAGATGCTGATACGGAAGGTACGGAAGATGGAGCCGCAGATATGGACACAGAAGGCTTTGAAGATGGAGCCGAAGACGCAGAAGACGATGCAGATGCTTCCTCTGCTGAAGGCCAGTCAGCTTATGTCTGGGCTGTAAACGGCAGGAATAAGCTGGAGAAACGCCCGGTGAAATTAGGCGAATACGATGAAGCTATGGGAGCCTATGAAATTTTATCGGGACTTACGGAAGATGATTATATTGCCTTCCCGATGGAAGGGTTGTATGAAGGTGTGACTGCGGTGACAGACGTAGAGGATGTAGATTACACTTCCCCGCTGTACAACCAAGGAGAAGAAGGCGAAATGTCTGAGGATGGAGAAGAGTTGGATGACGAAGGAATGCTTGGCGGCGAAGGAATGGTAAATGACGGCGGAGAGATGCTGGATGGCGAAAGCCAAGACGGCGATACATCAGAAGATGAAGATTCTGTGGAAGATGAAAGCCTGGATGATGATTTGTCAGATGAAGATACATCGGGTGATGCGGACACTTCGGATGACGATAATACAGATAGCGGGCCGTCAATTTCAGATGGTTTGATGAAGGATGGACAGAGCGGTACAGATTTAGGTGGATTTGAGACTCTGCAATAGGAACCGGAGGGATGACAAGGATGATATTGGATTTGCAGAATATATACAAAGATTATCAGCAGGATAAGCTGGTGGTTCCGGTGCTGAAAGATGTTTCATTTCAGGTGGAAGAAGGGGAATATGTTGCAATCATGGGGCCTTCTGGCTCAGGCAAGACGACACTGATGAATATTATTGGATGTCTGGACCGTCCGACTTCGGGGAATTATCAGCTTGCCGGAGAAGATGTGCTCAAATGCAAAGACCGTGAGATGTCAGATTTGCGGCTTAGGAGTATTGGATTTGTATTTCAAAGCTTTCATCTTCTGGCAAGACAGACAGCGCTTGACAATGTGGCACTGCCGCTGAGTTATGCTGGGATTAAGAAGAAAGAGCGCAAGGAGCGGGCGGCTCAGGCTTTGGAGCGCGTAGGCCTTGGGGACCGTATGACGTTCAAACCTACGCAGCTATCAGGAGGGCAGAAGCAGCGTGTAGCTATCGCGCGTGCTATGGTGAATAACCCCAAACTTCTGTTGGCAGATGAACCAACCGGAGCGTTGGATTCTAAGTCAGGCGAGCAGATTATGGAGCTGTTTCAACAGCTTAATAATGAGGGGGTAACCGTTGTGATGATTACCCATGATAGAAATATAGCCTCGAAAGCAAAGCGTGTGATACATATCATAGACGGTATGATCACGGAAGAAGAGGGCAAAAAAACGGAACAAGTTATGCAGGCAGATATAAATGATGTGGCTGCGGGAGAAGCAGGCAAGGAGGCGGAGAATGAGTAAAAAGGCGGTTATTATTTCATTAATCTCTGTGTGTGCCGTAGGCGGAGCCATATATGGAGGAATTAAGCTTTATCAGAATTACCAGTTTAATAGTTTGACTGCGGAAGTACAGTCAGTGTCTGAACTAAATATGTATTATGGCGAGTCGGAGATGAGTAGTTCGGGAATGCTGACAAACGATTACTTTCAGGAGGTTTATCCTCTGGAGGATAAGAATATAGAGGAAGTGTTCGTGGAGGAAGGGCAGACGGTGGAAGCCGGTGATCCCCTTATTTCCTATGATATGACATTGTCTGATTTGGAATTGGAAATGAAGGAATTGGATGTGGCAACGACGGCGGGGCAGATTCAGGCGGCCAAACAGGAACTTGAGAATTTAAGGAAGATGAAGCCTATCCAGCCCAGGCCGGAAGAGCCGGAGGAACCAGATCCACCGGACGTTCCAGAAGTGCCGGATGTGCCGGATGTGCCGGAGGAACCGCCCAAGCCAGAGAAAACAGGAGACGCATTTAATTATATCTCAAAAACATCAAAGCCCAACAAAGGGAAAGGGACAGAGAAAAATCCGTATGTGTATCTCTGTACCCCGGAATGTTATGTGTTGGGAGAATTTATCAATAACCTTTCCAGCGACAATAAGAAACCTGTGTATGTCAGCCTGGAAATCCATGAGAATAATAAACTGAAAGGGAAGTTGCTCAGCAAATGGGAAATCAGTGGATTGAGCGGATTTCCGCAAATGGCGGATGATTCGCGCTGGGCAGTCAGAACGAAATCTCAGATAGAGAATGATGATTTAGAAGTAGAACCGGAGCCAGAACCCGAACCGGAACCAGAGCCGGAACCGGAGCCAGAACCCGAACCGGAACCCGAAGAGGAGGAGGGCTTTACAGCCGAAGAGCTGGCAGAGAAGATTAAGGAGAAAGAGAATGAAATCCGTGATTTGGATCTTGATAGGCGGCGCGGAGAATTAGAACTGGAACAGATGAAGAAAATGTCCGGCGATGGTGTAATCAAGGCGGAGATAAATGGAATCGTAAAAGGTATGGGAGAAAAAGATAATCTGCCGACGGACGGCTCTCCGTTCCTTACAGTAGCTGGTTCCGAGGGATTGTATGTCAAAGGCTATTTGAGCGAATTACAGTTGGAAGACATTAAAGTTGGGCAGACCGTATATGCTTATTCCTGGGAGAGCGGTAATAATTTTGAAGCTTCCATCACAGAGATTTCCACATATCCTTCCCAAAATTATGAAGCATATGGAGAGGGAAATCCGAATGTGTCCTATTATCCGTATACGGCGTACATTGAGAATACAGAAGGGCTTCACAACGGAGAATATGTAGATTTGACAATGACGCCTAATAGGGGGAGCGAAGAGTTTGACAGCATTTATATTGAGAAAGCATATATCAGAGATGAGGACAACCGGAAATACGTGCTGAAGGCAGATAAAAATAACTGTCTGGTAAAACAGTATGTCAAGACGGGAAAAACCCTTTACGGTTCAAGTGTGGAGATTGTGTCCGGGCTTACCAAGGAAGACAAAATAGCATTTCCTTATGGAAAGAGCGCAAAGGAAGGCGTAAAAGTGAAAACTACTGATTAATTCAGTATAAGCGCAGAATGGAGGAAAAATGTTAGAGAATATCAGATTGTCCTTTCAGGGATTGTGGTCACATAAGATGCGTTCCTTTCTCACCATGTTGGGCATTATCATCGGTATTGCGGCAATCATTGCTATCGTTTCAACAATCAAGGGAACGAACGAGCAGATTAAGGAAAACTTGATTGGCTCCGGGGAGAATACCGTGAACGTGCAGTTTTATCAAGGGGATAATGTATATGAAATTGATTGGAATGGAATTCCCGATGGGGTTCCGGTGATTTCTGAGGATACGAAGAATACGCTGCGGGAATTAAAGCATGTGGAAGGCGTGTCACTCTATACCGCGAGGGAAGCATACAATGTAGCCTATTATAAGAACAACGGATTATCCGGTGGAAAAATATATGGGATAGACAGAGACTATTTGAACGTGTGCAATTATATCATCAAGAAAGGGCGCGGGTTTACAGAGTCTGATTATAAGAAGTTCCGCAAAGTAGTCCTGTTGGATGAGAGCAGCGCGGAGACTCTTTTCCAGGGGGAAGAGCCCATAGGAAAGACCTTGGAGATTCAGCGGGAGCCTTTTACGGTGATTGGCATTATTGCGAAATCTTCTAAATTTGAGCCGGTGATTAATAATCTGGAAGAGTATTATGATATATATGCACAGAGGAATAACGGCGCGCTGTATGTGCCGGACACGACCTGGCCGATCCTGTACAGTTATGATGAGCCGCAATCAGTGGTATTGAAGTTGGACAAAGTGGATAACATGACAGTAGCAGGCAGAAGCGCAGCAGAAATTTTAAACGCCAAGATATCGGTGCAGGATGACACTATGAAATACAAGGCTGATGATTTGTTAAAGAAGGCGGAGGACATTCAGAATTTAGGACAGTCTACCAATATGATGTTGATTTGGATTGCCGGGATTTCCCTTTTGGTAGGTGGAATTGGCGTAATGAATATTATGCTGGTGTCTGTCACAGAGCGTACGCAGGAAATCGGGCTCAAGAAGGCAATCGGCGCTAGAAAGGGCAAGGTTCTGGGGCAGTTTCTGACCGAGGCGGCTGTCTTGACAAGTCTTGGCGGTTTGGTCGGCGTGATTGTGGGAATTGTGCTTGCAGAAGTGATTTCAAAGGTGACGGGAACACTGATGGCGATTAGTGTTCCGGCTGCCATTCTGGCAGTAGTATTTTCCATGTTTATCGGTATTCTCTTTGGTTTGCTCCCCTCCTATAAGGCGGCAAACTTAAACCCCATAGAGGCATTGAGGCATGAGTAACGTCTTGCAGACTGGGATGATTTACGATATAATATGGCGTGAGAACTTACTTTATACGCGCCCAAGTGCGCATAAATGAGTATGCCAGGAGGAAACCATGATTGATTTAAAATTTTTGAGAGAAAATCCCGATATTGTAAAACAGAATATCCGTAATAAGTTTCAGGATAGCAAACTGCCTCTGGTAGATGAGGTAATTGAGCTTGACGTAAAAGCGAGAAAGACCCAGCAGGAGGCAGACGCGCTCCGCGCTGAACGTAAGAAACTGTCCAAGCAGATTGGCGCTTTGATGGGACAAGGTAAGAAGGAAGAAGCGGAAGAGATAAAAGCTCAGGTGAATGCAGGGGCAGAGCGTCTGGCAGAACTGGAGAAAATGGAAGGGGAATTGCAGGAGCAGGTTACAAAGATCATGATGACAATTCCCAATATTATTGATCCGTCTGTACCTATCGGGAAAGATGACAGCGAGAATGTGGAGGTACAGAAATACGGTGAACCGGTGACGCCGGATTTTGAAATTCCCTACCATGCTGAGATTATGGAGCGCTTTCAGGGGCTGGATTTGGACAGCGCCAGGAAAGTTGCCGGTAATGGCTTCTATTATTTGATGGGAGATATTGCAAGGCTACACTCAGCAGTGATTTCTTATGCGAGAGATTTCATGATAAACAGGGGATTTACCTACTGTGTACCGCCTTTTATGATTCGCAGTAATGTCGTGACCGGGGTTATGAGTTTTGCGGAAATGGATGCTATGATGTATAAGATTGAAGGAGAGGATTTGTATCTGATCGGCACCAGTGAGCATTCCATGATTGGTAAGTTTATTGATACGATTCTGACGGAAGAACAACTGCCGCAGACTTTGACAAGTTATTCCCCGTGTTTCCGTAAAGAGAAAGGCGCGCACGGCATTGAAGAGCGTGGTGTGTACCGCATTCATCAATTTGAAAAGCAGGAGATGATTGTAGTCTGCAAACCGGAAGAATCGAAGATGTGGTTTGACAAGCTGTGGCAGAATACGGTAGATTTGTTCCGTTCCCTTGATGTTCCGGTGCGCACGTTGGAATGCTGTTCTGGCGATCTTGCTGACTTGAAGGTCAAGTCTGTGGATGTGGAAGCATGGTCTCCACGTCAGCAGAAATATTTTGAAGTGGGGAGCTGTTCTAATTTAGGAGATGCCCAGGCGCGCCGCTTGAAGATCCGTGTAACCGGAGAGGGAGGCAAATATTTTGCGCATACTCTGAATAATACGGTGGTAGCTCCGCCGCGTATGTTGATTGCATTTTTGGAGAACAACTTGTGCGAGGATGGAAGCGTGAAGATTCCAGAATCATTGCGCCCATATATGGGCGGGCAGGACAAGATTGTTCCACCGCAGAAATAACCTTTTAAAGATTTATAAGGAAGCCTGGCAAACACGGCCTAACAGTGTTTGCCGGGCTTTCTTTTTATCCTAGCACGCTAAAGCGTGCTAGGATAAAAAGAATAATTATGAGTCTATAGAACTTTGGCAATCCGAAGTAGTGTCTCTTGCCTGTTCTTATCCATGTTTTTCAAAGTATTCATCAGTTCCTGTTCAATGACGGACTCAGGGGAATGGTACTCGCTTTCTAAAATATAGTCTAAGGTTGTATCCAATGCGTTACAGATGCGTACCAGAAGAGAAAGGGAAACCTTGGCTTTGTTTGTCTCTATGTTGCTGATATGGGAGACGTTTACATTGGTCTTATGGGCAATATATTCCTGGGTGAGCATTTTTTCATTGCGGACTTCCCGTATTCTTTGGCCAATAAAGGCAAAATTTACATCTTCCATACTTCTACCTCCGGTCTTAATGGTATTCTGAATAGTTATCTGCAATTTTATATAAAAATACAATCCTTGAGACAAAATGCAATGGCCTTTTTTGTATGTGGAAAGATCTGTTACCTTTGATATTTGTAATCTCTAATATATAGGTAAATTCATGGAACTACAAATGTGGGATTATTACATATTGTCTTAAAAACATAATCTAATTGTAATTTTTTTATAGTTGTAGTATAATAATCCATAACTATAAAATATATAGTAATAAAACGAAAAGGAGAAAAGTTATGAAACAAAAAAAGAAAAGAACAGGAAGCAAACAGATGTGGACGGCCTTAGTTTTAGTGTTGCTGTGTACGTTGGCAATAAGTACCGTTTCGTTTGCTGCCAACAGCGTCATGAAGAATAAGAAATGGGTATCCGGGCAGGGCGGAACTTACTTGGATACAGATAAGGATGGAAAGAAAGACACATATCAGAGTGCCGGTAAAACATATTACAAACTACAGATTCCTAAGCAGGGCTACATTGTGGTGGATGTAAAGACTTCTCAGCTTCCAGGGGAAAAAGAATATAACGATTACCTAAATGAAGATGGTGAACAGGATGTGGAAGAAGATGCTTCAACAACCGTAGAATTGTTAAATTCCCAAAAGAAACCATTGGCACAAAAGGGCAATTTTTTTTCAGGGAAAAATAGTTTTGTATTTACAGCAACCGTAAAAAAAGGAACTTATTATCTCACAACAGAGGGAAACCAGAAATACAAACTACGATATACTTTCACGTCGGTACCAAAGGTAAACAAAGCAGGGAAGAGCCTGAAAAGTGCGGTAAGTTGGAAGAAGGGCGTAACAGTGAAAAATTTGCTATCTGCCGATAAATCCCACTATTACAAGATAAAACTGACGAAAAAATCAAAGGTTACGCTTTCTTTTAATGCAAGTGTCAGGGATACTGTATTTGATGGGATGAACGTACAGATTTTGGTGAAAAAGGGAAAAAATTATCGGACGGTAAATAATAAAGGAAAATTGATTGCAAAAAATAAACTTTTTTATTGGGAGGTTGTAGGAAAGGATAAAATTTCAGCCACGCTACCCAAAGGGACATATTATATTCGGACATGGACTTTAAATGGGAGTGGCGGTTATTATACTATGAAGTGGAAATAAAGTGCAATAGGGGATGTCGCACGAATATAAATTACTTACTGTGACGAGCCTTTTTGTGAATATTTGGAGGAAATTATATATGAAGAAAAGAATATTATCAGCATTTCTTGCTGTCTGCATAGCAGCAGGAATCATATCTTTCCCAGTGGCTGCGGAAGAAGCGGTTCAGATACAGGAAGAACAGGTGGAGGCTTCGTCAAGAGCATCAGGCCATACATTATCCAAGGATGGGAAATGGAGATATTATAAGAATGACGATGGTACGGTTGCAGTTTGTGAGTACTGCCGCGTTTCAGAAGACGGAAAACTTGTAATTCCAGAGATGATTGATGGTAAAAAAGTGACGCGCGTGGGGTTTATAGGTGAAGAATTTGTAGTTCCTAACAGGAGAATGATTAAAAATGTTACTATACCGGCTACAGTTGATTATATTGATAGTGATGCTTTTAAACATTATAGTTGGATGACAGATCTTACCGTACTAGGAGACGTCAGTCTGGAGTATGGAGAGTTGGATGGATGTACAGCGTTGAAAACATTGACGTTGGGGCGTGATAGTATAAACATGTCGCGGTTTAAATCACCCATTACCACAATAAATTTTATTGAAGGTTTAAAGCATGTGACCGTAAATGGAAGAAGTGGGTATGAGCAAGGTGGAAAAAATCTCACCACCATTAATCTTCCAAACAGTGTAAGAAGTTTTGGCGCTTATGGCTGTCCGAATCTGTCATCCTTAAATTGTGCAAAACATTTTAGCCAGATTGATATTTCCCTTCTAGATTGTCCAAAGCTTCATTTGGAAGTTTGGGTAAAAGGGGAGAGTATGAAAAATTTTAGCAATACGGGAATCACAAAGATTACGATTAATGTGTCTTCATGGGGAAAATATGGATGGCTGAAAGAAAGCCTGCGGGATTGTCCGTATCTGAAAGAGATTGTGCTCACAGGAAAGAACAATTATTATTTTATCAAGAATGGGATGCTGTGCTGGAAAAAGCAGAAGAATAGTAAAGAGTATGATATTATTGCCTACCCTGCCGGGAAAAGCACGGCAGGCAATTTTACGCTGCCTAAGAATGTGAAGTGCGTATATTATGGAGCGTTTGACAGATGTAGATTTAAGACGATTACCATTCCGGAAAATATAACAGACGATTGGTATTGGGATGTAAACAATTCCCTTTTGAAAGGAAATGGGGCGGTATTATGTCTTGTCAGGGACAGTGCAGCAGACACAGAAGATGGGAAAGTGAAAAATCTCGCCAAAAGGCTGGGCGTGGCTCCGAAAAGAATCCGCTATAAGTTTGGTAATACTTACCGTATTTCCTATAAGTTAAAAGGCGGCAGGAATGCCGCGGGAAACCCGAAGACCTACCGTGCCGGCCAGATAAAGAAATTGAAAAAACCTACGCGCAAGGGATATAAATTTTTGGGATGGAAAAGGAGCGGGAAAACAAGGGGAACATATTGTAACACAACCGAAAGGGCTTACGGTCCATTTACGAATTATACTTTTACTGCCTGTTGGAAGAAAGCCGGCTCTGCTGACACGGGAGCCGGAAAGAAAAAGCCTCAAAAGATTATGGTAAATAAATCTTATAAAAAGACGCTGGGAAGCAAATCATTCAGTCTGAAGGCTAAATCTTCAACTGGGGCAAAGTTATCCTATTCGTCAAGCAATACCAAAGTGGTAAAGGTAGACGCTAAGGGGAAAGTAAAGATTGTAGGCGTGGGAAAGGCAGTTATTACAATAGCTGCCAAAGCAAGCAAAAAATATGCGGCGAAAAAGGTAAAAGTAAGGATAACCGTTAAAAAATGAAATTTAAAGTTTCCTGAGAAAAGATTTTGTTGTAAGAATGCTATCCTAGAGATATAATAATGTTATACTTGAGGAGGGCATATGAAAAAGAAATATCTCACAACCGGAATATTTATTGGCGTCTTTTTTCTGTGTGCAGCTATTGTGGGCGCGGCCGTGCGATTTTTCCCATTGCTACGGGCCGCGCAGACCGTGAGGCGTGTTCTGTCGGCTGAATGTATGGAGTATGATATCCATGTGACATTGAATCAGGAACAATTTTCCGGGAAACAGGAGCAGTTCCTTCGGGCTGTTTCATGGATTTTAGAGACTGACGAATCTGCCTGTCTGTCCTGGGAGGTTGGCGGTAAAATATCTGATGGGCAGGGGTATGCGCAGATTTTCTGTGAAGGGCTGGATGGGCCGGTGACAGATGTGTATTTTGACAAAAACGATATCTGGGTGAATGTTAAAATGCTCTATGAGGCCTTGCAAAATAATTTTACCAGCGCGCATCCGCTGTTGGGACACTTGCTTCCAGATTGGAACTACAGTGATTATATGTCTCTGGAGCAGATGGAAGAAATTTTTCAGACAGATATTAAGGGAATGTATTTGCCGGATATGCCCAAAGGGGCATCCGGGCAAAGTACCTGGCAATACATTGTGATGCTCAGCCAGCTGGAGCGAAAGAAAACGGAAGATGGCAGGCAACAGTTTTCCATGGATTGGAAGGATTATCAGATAGCGGTGGAAATAGGGAAGCAGGGGAGAGCGACTTCTTCGGATGAGCAGTCAGATAAAGCAGCTTATAAGCCGGATATTTTTATTCAGGGCGTAGACCGAGAAGGTGGGCGGATAGTTCAATCCTACGAGGCAGAGATAAACGCGGGTTCAGCTACAAAAATGGCAGCGCCCGACTCTGTAATGACACAGGATGAAATGGAACAGTTTATGAAATTGTGGGAGCTTGTAAAAGGAATGCAGGGGGAATTTGGAAAGGAGCGGAAAGCTTGAACAAAAGACAAATGCCCATTATTGTCAGAAATAATTATATGCTTTGGATTGCACTTATTTTCCTGTGCGCTTATGGAGCAATGATGGTTTTTTCGGCAACATCATACCAATGTTCTATGAGTAAGGATTATAATTACGATTCCTTTGCGTTGGTGAAACGGCAGGCCATGTTCATGGCGGCCGGATTTATTGCCATATTAGTACTTCAATTTGTGGATTACCGGCTTTTGAAGCATTTTGCGGTGCTTCTCTATCTAAGTGGAATTGCTTCCATTCTTCTTTTGAAGACGCCGCTTGGCGTATCAGCGAATGGAGCGACGCGCTGGGTTAATATTCCTGGGGTGGGGCAGTTCCAGGTAAGCGAGTGGGTGAAAATATGTGTGATTATCTTTCTTGCATATCTGATTGACCGAAACAGGAATCATTTAAACTCGCCAAAGCTGGCCTTTTATCTTTGGGTTGCGGGCGGGATTCCCACTGTCTTGCTGTTTTTCATCAGTAGGGATTTGAGTAGTTCAGCTGTGGTACTGGGAATTTGTTTTATTATGAGTTTTATCAGTACGAAAACGGAGAAGCTGCATATTGCTGTTTTTCTTGCCGCAGCGTTAGTAGTTGCCATGTATGTTTGGAGTATTTGGAGTAATATGCCCACGGCGGAAGAGTTAAGTGAAATGTCATTCCGTGTGGGCAGGATAGCTGCCTGGCTGGACCCGGAACGTTATGCAGCGTCTCAGGGGCATCAGACGTTACAAGGCTTGTATGCAATCGGAAGGGGAGGCGTGTTCGGAAAGGGGCTTGGCGGTTCTATTCAGAAATTAGGCCAGATCCCAGAGGTGGAGAATGATATGATATTCTCCGTCATTTGTGAGGAACTGGGGATTATCGGGGCGATTGTCTTAATCTATCTTTTTGGTTATTTGATTTATCAGATAGCAAGGGTTATGGTTTCTGCGCCGGATTTGTTTGGAGGGATGTTGAGCCTGGGTGTGTTTGCGCATCTTACTTTGCAGGCCATCTTCAATATTTGCGTTAATTTGGCTATCCTTCCCAACACGGGAATTCCGCTGCCGTTTATCTCCTATGGAGGTACGGCCGTTTTCTGCCTGCTGGCTGGGGAGATGGCGATTGTTTTTTCCATTGAGCACAGAATTGGGGAAGAGCCAAGGAAAAAACACTTTCGGTGAATTTATTGTTTTTTATAGATTTGATAATCTTTTCCTTCAAGTGGGGGTGCCGAACTAAGAAATTTATAAGGTTTTCGTTGTAGAGCAATGTAAATAACATGCACAAAAATTATCTTGGGGATGTCGCACGAAGCAATCAATAAGTTTTCATCCGTTCAAAAGGTTTCCATTGCGAAGCAATGTAAACAACATGCACAAAAATTACTCTGGGAAGCTAGCTTCCCAAGATGATTTTTGTGCATTCTGTCTTTGCCGCGATAGCGGCAAGACCTTTTGAACGAGTAAATAAATTGGTGCGACTACAACTTCTGAACGAATGAATGCTTTGCAAATTACTTTGATATGCTTCCTTTTAGTAGGCAAATTATAAAATATGCCAGCTCAAAAAATATATCCTCTTGAAACGCGCTCTTCTATGTGCTACATTATTGATGAACGGTATTCTGGAAAGAAACTGTATCATAAAATCAAGTTTTCTCAAATCGAGCAGGGACAAGTGCGTTGCTTTGTCCTGCCCATCCAATTTACGCGTTCAGTAATAAATTCACATTTTTTAAAATTTCATAGTGGGTGCATTACAGGAGGTAAAGAAAATGAAAAACACAGTAGTAACAATCCGGCAGGCAAAGGAGCGGGGTGAAAAGCTGACAATGCTGACCGCGTATGATTATTCCATGGCAAAGCTTGTCGATGAAGCCGGGATTAATATGATTCTGGTTGGCGATTCCCTGGGGATGGTGATGTTGGGCTATGAGGACACGCTCTCAGTGACGATGGAGGATATGATTCACCACACGCGTGCGGTAGCACGGGGGGCGGATCATACGCTTGTAGTTGCGGATATGCCGTTCATGTCTTACCAGACTTCTGTTTATGACGCCGTGTGCAATGCAGGTCGTCTGATGAAGGAGGGGCGGGCGCAGGCCGTGAAATTGGAGGGAGGCAGCGAATTTGCAGAACATATCCGTGCGATTACGAATGCTTCTATTCCAGTGGTGGCGCATTTGGGCCTTACGCCGCAGTCGTTGAATGCTTTCGGTGGATTTAAGGTGCAGGGCAAATCGGAGCAGGCCGCCAGGAAATTGCTTGCAGACGCCAAGGCGGTAGAGGAGGCAGGCGCGGTGGCAGTCGTGCTGGAGTGCGTTCCGGCAAAGCTTGCGGAGCTGATTACGAAACAGCTTCAAATTCCTACGATTGGCATTGGCGCAGGCGCGGGCTGTGACGGCCAGGTGCTTGTCTTTCAGGATATGCTTGCCATGTTCGGCGATTTCAAGCCTAAGTTTGTCAAGCAGTTTGCCCAGGTTGGGGATATGATGAAAGAAGCGTTTGCAAAGTACATTGAGGAAGTGAAATCCGGGGCGTTTCCAGCGCCGGAGCACACCTTTAAAATAGAAGACGATGTGATTGAAAAGTTATATTAGGAGGCAGAAAAGATGCAGATAATTAAGACAATTGAAGAGTTGCGTCCCATTGTCAAAGCGTGGAAAAAAGAAGGGCTGCGGGTGGGCCTGGTGCCTACCATGGGCTATCTCCACGAAGGGCATAAGAGCCTGATTGTGAAAGCAGTCAGCGAGAACGATAAGGTAGTTGTCAGTGATTTTGTCAATCCTACGCAATTTGGGGCAGGCGAAGACCTTGCCAGTTATCCGCGGGATATTGACAGAGACGCGGCAATCTGTGAGCAGGCAGGCGCCGATTTGATTTTTCATCCCGAGCCGGAAGAAATGTATTTTACAGATAATTGTACCTTTGTCGATATGGATGGGCTGACAAAAGGACTTTGTGGTAAGACGCGACCCACACATTTTCGAGGCGTTTGTACCGTGGTTTCCAAGCTGTTTCACATTGTATCTCCTGACCGGGCGTATTTCGGTCAGAAAGACGCCCAGCAATTGGCGGTTATCCGGCGCATGGTGCGTGATTTGAATTTTGGCATTGAGATTGTCGGCTGCCCGATTGTCCGGGAGGCGGATGGCCTTGCCATGAGTTCCCGCAATACTTATCTGAATGATGAGGAGCGCAAAGCGGCATTGATTTTACATAAATCCCTGATGCTGGGAAAAGAGATGATAGAACAGGGAGAATGCGATGCGGCACAAATTAAAAAGGCTGTTATCAACAATATAGAATCGGAGCCGCTGGCTAAGATTGATTATGTGGAGATTGTAAATCCGGACACCATGGAAAATATAGAGACGATTGAGGGTACGGCGCTTATTGCCACAGCGGTCTATATTGGAAAAACGAGACTGATTGATAACGTAATGTAACAGATAAATTTTGTTATATAGTACAGAAAGAACTGTAGTTTTTATCCGAAAGGAGCATACCAGATGTATTTAAAAATGTTAAAGGGTAAAATCCACCGCGCAGTTGTGAAGCAGGCAGAGCTCAATTATGTAGGCAGCATTACGGTTGACCCTCAATTGATGGAGGCAGCGGGAATTTTAGAATATGAAAATGTGCAGATTGTAGATATAGAAAATGGGAACCGTTTTGAGACATACACGATTTGCGGAGAGCCGGGAAGCGGCATGATTTGCCTGAATGGGGCAGCGGCGCGACAAGTGCTGACCGGGGATCATATTATTATCATGGCGTATGCTCAAATGACGCCCGAGGAGGCAAAGGAGTTCAGGCCCCAGGTTGTATTTGTGGACGAGGAGAATAAGATTTCCCGGGTAACCGCTTATGAAAAGCATGGCGAAATCAACATTTGAGAAAGGATGTGGGGTTATGTTGCAGGGAAAGACTGTGCTGCTCGGCGTATCCGGGGGCATTGCGGCGTATAAGATGGCAAATGTCGCGCGCATGTTAAAAAAGCTGCATTGTCGGGTACATGTGATAATGACAGAAAATGCCACCAATTTTATCACGCCGATCACGTTTGAGACCCTCACCGGCAATAAGTGCCTGATTGATACGTTTGATCGCAATTTTGAGTTTTCCGTGGAGCATGTAGCGTTGGCGAAGCAGGCAGATTTAGTATTGGTTGCGCCTGCCACGGCAAATATCATCGGCAAGATTGCCGGAGGCATTGCGGACGACATGCTGAGTACGACGGTGATGGCCTGCACATGTAAAATTTTACTTGCACCGGCGATGAATCATAACATGCTGCATAATCCGATTGTACAGGACAACTTGCAGAAATTAGAAAAGTTTGGGTATTTGATAATTCCTCCCGACCACGGCATGTTGGCAAACGGAGATTTAGGGGACGGCAAGCTGCCGGCGGAGGAAACGCTGGTGGAGTATGTTAAGCGGGAACTTGCGCATGAGAAAGATTTACAGGGGAAGAAAATTCTCGTGACCGCCGGGGCGACACAGGAGGCAATTGACCCGGTGCGCTATATCACCAACCATTCTACCGGGAAGATGGGGTATGCACTGGCAAGACAGGCGGCGATGCGGGGGGCGCAGGTGACTTTGGTGACGGGCGTTACATCTTTAGAACCGCCAATGTTTACGGAAGTGGTAAATATAACCACTGCCAAGGAAATGTACCGGGAAGTTATGTCGCGCGCCGGCGCTGCCGATATTATTATCAAAGCAGCGGCGGTGGCAGATTACCGTCCAGCCGAAGCGGCCAAGGATAAAATTAAGAAATCAGGGGAGGAAGCCGTCATTGCCTTGGAGCGCACCAAAGATATTTTGGGAGAACTGGGGGAAAGGAAACAAAAGGGTGAGTTATCGGCATTCTTATGTGGATTTTCCATGGAAACCCGGGATTTGGAGGAGAATTCAAAGGCGAAGCTGAAGAAGAAACATCTTGATATGGTGGCGGCAAACAACCTCAAAGTGGAAGGCGCAGGATTTGGCACCGACACGAACGTAATCACTTTGATTACGAAATCCCAGGTCAGGTATTTGAAAAAGATGAGCAAGGAGGAGGCGGCAGATAAGATTTTAGATGCGATTATAAACGAATAGGAGGTTTTTTATGAGGAAAAGCAAGAAGTTGGGGAGTTATGTAGCGGCGTGTTTACTAAACGTTCTGATATTATGGGGGTGCTTGTCGGCGCCGGCATCTGCTTCGGAAGTTTCCATATCAGCAGAGACGGATTTATCATTAGGAACCAACGCCTTGCTGGTGGACAACAACAGGGGCCAAAAGGCGATACATATCAATACGAGCTGGGTTGATACAAAGACCGTGGATGCCCTTGAGGTATCAGCCTCTTTTGAAAATCCTAGTTGTTTTCAGAAAACAGAATTTACGTTATATATGGATGTTTACCGCCTGGAAAATGGGGGCAATGCCGGCAAGGAAAGTAAGGTGGCGTTTTCTGTGGGCAACAGCAGCGATTATTTTAACCTCCGGCTAGTAGGCAAGGGCTCGCTGACTGGAAGTAAAATCTCTGGTTCTGCGGATTTCACGGAAAATCCTACCAGGGACAGGGCATTTTCTTCGATTGCCCTTTCTTACAAAGAGGATAACGCTTCCGGCAAGGTGACGGTGTACATTGATGGCAAAAAAGTGCTCAGTCAGGCAGATGTGGGCTTTAAACTGAGTCAAACTACAGATATTAAGGCCAATCTCGGCAGCGGCAGGGGTACCGGATTCATGGTGGAGGGCGTGTATGATAATATCCGTTTGGCAGACACCGCCATTTCCGGTGACGGTTTGGAAAATGTGAGCCGTTATCATCCCTATGCATCATTTTCTGGTGTCAGAGACAGTTACGGAGGAACGCTGGGAAATGATGTCAAAGTGGCTGAATGGTTGGATACGAACGGCAATCATATACAGGCGCATGGCGGCCAGGTACAGTGGCTGAACACTTTGGATTTGGATGAGGACGGCGTCCCGGAAGGCGGTTGGATTTGGTATGGTGAGGATAAGACGCGCAATGGCAAGCCGATTGACGGCATCCATTGCTACACTTCCCCGGACTTATTTAACTGGACAGATCGCGGAATGGCGCTTTGCACGCATGACATGTTGCCGGATAGGCTGAATGCGGCGGGCGATGGCATTGAGCAGGACAGTGAAGGCCTTGCAAAGCTTAAATCCTGGGCGGGTATGGCAGCCCCCACTGCGGATGTAACAGCAGAACAGATTGCCATGGCAAAGAGTTTTCTTGCAGCATATAAGACGGACAGCGGTTATGATGAGGAGAATCTGGCAAAAGCATATAAATATCTCTATTCTGGCTATTGTATCGCCGAGCGTCCGAAGATGCTCTACAATGAAACGACGAAGAAATATGTGCTCGTATACCATGCAGATGGGCCGTCAGACGCAAATATTCTCAAATATTTGAAAGATAACAGCCAATTTCCCAGCCGCTATACGCGTGCCAGCATGGGATTTGCTGTGTCAGATACGCCTTATGGGCCGTTTAAGCTGGTGAATGTTCAGCGTATGAATTATAAGGCTGGTGGGAATTATGACAGCAATCAGGGCATGGCGCGCGACATGAATGTCTTTTTGGATGATACGGACATCAATCAGGACGGCGTCAAAGATGCATATGCTATTTATTCCAGCGAATCTAACAAATATATGTATGTTTCGCTGTTAAATAGCGATTATACGGCGCCCATCACGCAGGAAACGACAGATACCATGCAGCTTGCGGATGGGACAACAATCAAGACTTTTGCCGATCGGGTGCTGGGAACGGCCACTGATCGGGAAGCGCCGGCTGTTTTTAAATACCGTGGCTATTACTACATGATTACCTCCGGCACCAGTGGATGGAGAGCAAATGCGGCTACCTATTACCGCGCCAAAAGTATTTATGGTCCTTGGAAGGCGATGGGTGATCCCTGCGAGGGTACGTCAGGCAGTACATTTGTCTCACAACCTACGGCTGTGATTCCGGTAGATGCTGCTCGCGGCAAATTTATTTATATGGGTGACCGTTGGAGTTACACCATTACGGATGATAAGGGCAATACAGATTCGGCGCATTGGGATTCCAGTTATGTTTGGCTTCCTATTGACGTCGGCGAAGATGGGGCGATAACGGTACGCAATGTTTCAGACTGGAATATGTCAGCGTTGGATAAGCCGACCGTCAATACTAAGCTGCCGGCCTTGATCCAATCGGCAGGCGATTTGCCTTCCAGAATCAATGTGACGACAGATGCAGGGACTTTTGATACAGATGTCGTGTGGAATCATTTTGCGGACGGCAATTTTTCCGTGAAAACCATAACAGGCAGGCTAACGGGCCTTAATAATCGTGAAGTTCGTGTGAGGGCGGCGGTTGCGCCTGCGAATATGATCTATTTTGTCGATGCAGGGACGGAAGGCGGAAGCGGCGGCATGTTCTATCAAATGGCAAAGGACGGCGGTAATCTCCGTAACAGTGGTACAGCAGACCAGCCTTACAGCAAAGAGAAGAAATGGGGATATGTCGGCGTCAATACAACGCAGCGTACTCTGGACAGTGAAGATATCTATGAACGTTTACGGTATGTCAACGACAGCGGGGATCGCACACTTACATACAGGTTTGACGGTTTAGAGGGCGGAGAGTATTCTGTGTATCTTGGATTTTACGACCCGTCAGGCTGGTATAAGGAAGGCCAGCGTGTGGCGATGGTTACGCTGCGGCAAAATGACAAGGTTATTAAGAGCGGTGAAACAGTCTGCGGCGGTAAAGGCAGCGGACAGATTACAGAATATTCCGACCTTACGCTGGCGGATACAGGTGATTTGCAGATAACGCTTACTCCTAAAAACACGGGAGAAGGCTCAGATATGCAGATTAGCTGGATTGCCATTGTGGATAATACGAAGCGCGGGGGAGATGAGCCCACGCAGCCGGGGCCAAACCAACCGACGCAGCCGGTGAAGAAGGTAGATATTGCGAAAGCGGTCAAGGTAACGTTAAGCCAGAGTTCCTACACATACAGCGGCGGTAAAAAGAAGCCTGTGGCTACTGTTAAGGTCGGCTCCAAGAAGCTGAAAAAAGACCGTGATTATACTTTATCCTATAAGAATAATGTGAACGTTGGGACGGCGTCTGTGGTAATAACCGGCAAGGGAAATTATACCGGCAAAATCACAAAGAAGTTTACCATCAATCCCAAGGGTACTTCCCTCTCAGGGAAAATCAAGGCGCAGCGCAAGGGCTTTCTTGTAAAATGGAAGAAGCAGACCAAGAATACGACCGGTTATCAGGTTCAGTATTCTACGAGCCGTAAGTTTACGAAGAAAACCACAGCTATTAAAACGGTAAAGAAAAAGACTGTCACGAAGCTAAATGTTAAGAAGTTAAAGGCGAAAAAGAAATACTACGTGAGGGTCAGAACGTATCATACGGTGAAGGGTAAGAAGTATTATTCGGGATGGTCGAAATATAAAAATGTGAGTACGAAAAAGTAATTGTACTTTTGGCAGTTTGACAGTATAATATAAGAAAAGGCAGGTATTTGTGGAGTTTTATGAATGGGAGGTCAGGCTTATGGGAAAAGATACGCGTCTTGTAAACATCTACATTAAAATTCATAATAAACGCACATTAACCATGGATGATTTAAAGTATCTGTCGAAATATGACCCGGAATGTTTTGAGAAGACCTGCAAGAACATCGTGTACAAGATACCGGAGGCGGAAGAAATCTTGCAACCTAAGAAGACGCCGGAAGGTGCGGCGTTAATTCCAGTTCCTTTGGTGCCGCTCATGGAGAAGCCGCAGGCGGATAGGCAGAAGATTGAAGCTGTCCTTGACAATCTGGGGAAGATGGAAGTGGAGGAGCTTCCCATCCAGGATGTGGATTCAGATACTGTCAAGGAGCTGTTGGGGAGCCTATATATGGAGCTGTTGTTCCCGCATAATGACCGGGAGCGGTTTTTCAGTATGGAAGAGAGCGAGAATGTGTCGGTGTTCAATAAGAAGGTGTGAGGGTTAAAATGTCTGCTACTGATGCAGGAAATTATATTACGCTCAGAGGTTTGTGCGAGTACATTTCTGTCTCGCCAGCCACTGGGCGTAATTGGTTAAAGATGGGCAAGATAACGCCCCAAATAGAAAAAAACGGTGCGCCGCTATTTACGCAGGAATATGTCAGCCGGTTAAAGAAGGATTTGTTGACAGGGAAAAGTACATTATTAAAAAGCCGGCGCAATAAGAAATATGTTACAGGCAGCAGTATCTATGAATCATATATCACTGCTGCCTCTGCTAATATACCGAAGGTGCAACAGCTTATGGAGATGGTTTGCAGCCAGGGAATTATCTTCGATGAAATGGAACTGCGCGCTTTACTTGCAGAGTGTGCCTTGCAGCTGATTCTTCAGCGAGAGGGTATTTCTGCGCCTGCGGAAAGCAAGAAAAGTATGGCAGAACAGGGGAAAACCATTTTTTTGGAGGAACTTTCTGTTCCTGCTGGGGTAAATGTGCTGTCTTATTATTTAAAAGAATCATTTCCGCTCAATGGTTATGAATTTCTAATAGATGATTTAATTCTGGATAAGCAGGCGGTTTTATCTTGTCTGGAAAAATATCCTCAATGGTTTATGGCGGAATACCGCTATGAGGAAGCGGAGGACATCTTGGGCCTGTTGTATATTTCCTGCAAGAATATTGGAAACAGGAAGGCGGCAGGAGCCTATTATACACCCACATTTGTTGTGAAAAAATTAATTACTGAGTTGTTTGAGGCGAATGATGCAAAAGGAAAAAAGGTGCTTGACCCATGCTGCGGGACCGGTAATTTTTTGTTGCAATTGCCTGGGGAAGTGACACTGGAGAACATTTATGGAGGCGACATTGATAATATCAGCGTGTGTATTGCCAGGATAAATTTGGCCTTGAAATTTCGCTCTCCCAGACGGGAGCTGCTTTACGGGCATATTTGTGTAAACGATTATTTGTCTGTGGAGATGGCGGTGCATTTTGATTATATTATTGGTAATCCTCCTTGGGGGTATCAATTTACAGAGGACGAAAAGAAGCGCTTGCGGGACAAGTATGCCTGTGCTCGTGGGAAGAACATAGAATCTTATGATGTATTTACTGAGCAGGCGATCTCTAACCTGAAATGTGGAGGGATCATGTCTTTTGTATTGCCGGAATCTATCTTAAATGTCAAAGCCCATATGCCAATCCGTGAATTTTTAATGAAGCGAAGTTCCATTCAATATCTGGAATATTTAGGGGAGGTATTCGATGGGGTTCAGTGTCCCAGCATTATCCTGCAAGTGTTATACGACAGCCGGCCCATGCGCTGTGCGGGCATGAAAGTCAGGGATGGGGAGCACAGTTACACGATTACCGGGGAGCGCAGAATTTGCAGGGAGTATTTTAACTTTACGGCTACAGATGAAGAGTATGGGATTTTACAGAAGATTGGGCAAGTTCCCCATAAGGTGACGCTTGCCGGCAGAGCCAAATTTGCTCTGGGGATTGTTACGGGGAATAATAAGAAATTCATTACGGATGAGAAATTAAATGGAAATGAAGTGATTTTAAAAGGGTCGGATATACAGAAGTTCCGTTTTACGGAGGGAAAAAGATTTATCGCTTACAGGCCGGAACTGTTTCAGCAGACGGCGCCTACCGAATATTACCGGGCGCCGCGGAAATTACTCTATCGATTTATCAGCAATCAACTGGTATTTGCCTATGACGACAGGCAGACGTTGTCTTTAAATAGCTGTAATGTGGTGATTCCTGAGATAGAAGGCCTGGAAATGAAATATGTCCTCGCCGTGCTCAATTCCAGGGTGGCACAATTTTATTTTGAGAAGAGTTTTCAGTCGGTGAAAGTTCTGCGCTCGCATATTGAACAGATTCCGATTCCGGCAATTGACAGGGCAGGGCAGGAGGGAATAATACGGCTTACAGACAAGCTCATTGCTCCTGCCGCAGCTGATGACATAACAAAGAACTATGAAATTTTGGACGCTGCGATAGCGCAAATTTTTGGGCTTTCTCAAGAGGAATATCAGGTCGTTAAGGAGAGCGTTGGCGCGTGCAGTTTTTTGTAATTAAAACATTGGGCGTAGGGAGATTGAGTGTCTCCCTTATTTTTTATAGAAAATTTCATTTGGCTGGACATAATCTTAACAGCAATCGTATTATCAGTGAAAGGAGGTAAAAAAATGAAGCGTACGCAGCAAGAAGTATTGGATTTGTATGAGAAGTATTACGAAATGGTTTGGCGAATTTGTTTGGTACGTTTTGGAAATACCCACGATGCATACGATGCGGCCCAGGAAACATTTGTCCGTCTGATGAGTGATACGAAATCCTTTCATAATGAGGAACATGAGAAGGCATGGCTGATTCGCACGGCAATTAATTATTGTAAAGACGTCATGAAGAGCAGCCACTGGAAGCGTGAGATTGGCCTGGATGGAGGAAAGCCGCCGGAAGCCGGAGTTGTGCCGAATGAATATTCTGAGGTGTACGAGGCGATGATGGAGCTGCCGGAAAAATACCGGGTTATTCTATATCTGCATTATTATGAGGGATATTCCCAGAAAGAAATTGCAAGGATGATGAAGACAAATGCGTCTACTTTGCGTTCCAGGTTTGCCAAAGCTAAGGAGTTGATGAAGGTGTATTTGGAGGAAGAAATGCCAAAAGAGCAAGGTAAATGTGAGGTTTTGCAAAAATGTTTTCCCGATGAGAAAGGAGCGGTTTTATGAATAAATTTAATGAGATGATAGAGCAGATGCACATGCCCGAAGAACAGTATGAACAGTTGAAGGCTGATTTAGTGAGACAGACAGAAGTAAGTAGGAATACAAGGCCGGTATGGCGGCGTTATGCAATTGCAGCAACGCTTGCAATCTGCCTGCTGGGGACTGCCGTAACTGCTTATGCAGCAGTCCATTCCCAATGGTTCCAGATGTTTTTTGGCAATGGAGTCCAGGAGACGGATGTCATGGACGAGCTTATGGCAAAAGTGAGCACGGAGACGGTCACAGCCGAGGATGATTATTATAAATTTACAGTGCTCAATCATTTGTATAACGAAGAACAGCAGATGGGCCTGGTTGTCTGTTCGTTCCATTTCCTCAAAGAGCATCATACGCACCTGGATGCCCGGGACGGAGAGAATTATGTAGCTTTGAAGAAGAACAGAGTGATAGACGGGCAGGCATTTTTGACAGAAATTACAAATAAAGCGGACAGGAATTTATATTTTTATATCACAGATAAATCAGGCAAAGAGATTGGTTCCCAGAACTCCATGTATTATGCCGGAGAATTGGCGGAAGATGGAGGCTATCTGATTGGCATACGATAT
>CAJUTD010000004.1:0-20602 GCA_910589635.1 uncultured Lachnospiraceae bacterium
TACGAGATGGTCGGAGGTGACTGGAGTTCAGACGTGTGCTCTTCCGATCTGCCATTACGATAGGATAGAAATCCGGTGTTCCCAAAGTATTCATGCTGCCATCAATCAATTGTTCCATCACGCTTCCGCCAAATTTATAATGGTACAGGCCTCCCCCGGAAAGGCAATACACACTCTCTCCGCCATCAAGCGTATCCATCTCCCAAAAACTGCCCTCTTTTGAGCCTCCCTTATTCAAAGCTTCCTCCGGTTGTTTCTGCTCCCCGGTCTTCATATCATAAAGAATTGTCTGGTCTCCTTCCTGCGCAATCAGAGTGTATCCCATGGCAAATATCCGAAAAGATCCCATGACTGAGCCTATATCATACTTGTGTTCCACGCTGCCATCCGCTGTATTTAACTGAAAAACTGTGCCGTTTTTGTCTTGCAGTACAACCCAATCGTTTACTGGAAATTGAATGTCATCCACCCGGTTCGACGTCTCTCCAAACTCTTCATCATATAAATCATCCTTTAATTCGGGAAGTTCAAGCGGAAGCGTTTTTGTTTTGCCCTCTTTGTCAATCAGATAAAGCACGCTGTGAAAGCCGTCTGCCGTTTCTTCCTCAAACGCACATACAATCTGTCCATCCGGTGAAAACGCGGCGCGATTTACCCAGCCATTTGCAGAAGACTGCATTTCTGTAGGAAAATCATAAATTTTTTGAACAGTTTCACCATCTTCTGCCAGCTCCCAGACCCCCGGAGACACGCCATTCATGCCAATGATACACAACCTGCCGTCCTCCAACTTCCTCATATCAAAAATACTGCTGATCTCTCCCCCCATTTCAAATTCTTCTTCCAGAAAACGCCCCATAGCCTGATTCTTATCGCCGCCTTCTTTGCTTTCGCCCCCGCCTCCTTTGCTGCACCCGGCAAGACTTATGCAAATCCATACGGCTGCCAAAAGCATCCCTAATGTCCTTTTCCATTTCCTGCCTTTCATACATTTACCTCCTCCTATCTCCTTTATATATAATTAGGATAACACAGCTATCTCTAACCTATCTCTAAATTGCTGAAATATTTAGAGAGAAATTAGAGATAATTATGATACACTTTAACCTAAGGAGGGACCCACGAAGTGGGAGGATTCCTTAGGTTGCTTTCTTGGTGACATTATTTTAAAATGGCATAAGGAAAATATTATTTAGAAAGGTTTTAACAGCCATGCGAATTCTAATTATTGAAGACGATAAATCCCTTGCCGAAACGCTCCGTTTCCAATTAGAGCACAGCGGCTTTGAGACAGATGTATGCCACGACGGCGAAGAAGGGCTGCATTTCATTGAACAGCAAGCGCACGATTTAATTCTGCTTGACCGTATGCTCCCCAGTCTGGACGGCATTTCTGTCCTCAAAATTACCCGGGAAAAAAATATCCCGACGCCGATTATCTTTGTCACTGCACTAGGCGCTTTGAATGACAAAGTTACCGGGCTTGACTGCGGTGCAGACGACTATCTGGTAAAACCCTTTGATTATGAAGAATTACTTGCCAGAATCCGCTGCATCCTGCGGCGACCGCCCAAATGGGAAGGCGCCAAACCTTTAGAATACGGCGGCCTTGCGTTTGATGTGGAACAAAAGAAATTATATTGCGGACAACTCTCATGCTCCCTCTCAGCACGGGAGGGTGACTTGCTGGAATTCTTTCTGCGCAATCCCGGCCAGACAATACCCAGAGGCTCGCTTCTCTCAAAAGTATGGGGACCGGACGCAGACGTCGAGGAGGGCAATCTGGATAATTATATTTATTTTCTGCGCCGGCGTCTCAGAAGCGTAGGAAGCACGGTGTCATTAAAAACCGTACGGGGCATAGGATACCAACTGGAGGTAGGACATGTTTAGAAAACTTCATATCCGGCTCACGCTTCTATGTTCCGTAGTCAGCAGCCTCATTTTAATTTTTATGTCGTTTGCCTGTCTTTCCTTCCAGGAGGCGGAAGCAAGAGAGCGGTATTTTTCTGATTTTCAAGTAAATGTAAATATGCTCATCAATTATTTGGAAAGCCAAACGGTGATTTCCCATAACTGGCTTTCACAGTTCCATACGGACACACATTTTGAGATGGATATACTGGATAACGGCAACCGTCTGGCATTTGGAAACCTCAAACCGCTCCCCTCCAAGGAACGTGTGTTCACATTCGTCCGCGAGACGGCAAGAAATGAATATCAGCTTTTTGAGGAATCCATTACCCCGCAGTCTATCCTATCTGCACATAAAGAATTTGAAATTACCACGGATGACATGTCCTACTACGCATCAGTTATCATGCTTCCTAAAAATAACGGCGTATTAAACATCGCCATTCTTTATTCCCAGGAAAAATTGCAGAAGGACGTTTCCAGCCAGCGGATGTATTTTGCCGCCGTGGATATCGCCGCAATCATGCTCCTTACCGTCTTCTTTTGGTTTTTTACCTGGCGCATGATCCTGCCTTTGATGGAAAACCGCAGAAAACAGACGGAATTTATTGCTTTTGCCTCCCACGAGCTACGCTCTCCGCTGACAGTCATGCTCTCCGCCCTCTCCGCTATGAAACATGCTGCTCCGCCGGACGCCGAACGTTTCGCCCAGACGATTGCCGTAGAAGGAAAACGCATGAGCCGCCTGATTGACGATATGCTTACGCTATCTAGCGCGGACAGCTCTCATTTCACCATGCAAAAATCAAAAGTGGAACTTGATACCTTGCTTTTGTCTGCCTATGAAAAATTTGAAGCGCTGGCAAAAGATAAAAATATCTCACTGAAAATCGACCTTCCAGATGACTCCGTTTTGCCCTGCCAGTGCGACAAAGAACGCATGGAACAAGTCCTGTCCATTTTACTGGATAACGCTTTGAGTTACACGCCGTCCGGCGGCGCCATTGGCCTGTCACTACAAACGTCGGCGGACAAGTTTACCCTCCGGGTTGCGGACAATGGCATTGGTATTCCTGATACAGAAAAAAAAGCGGTATTCGACCGCTTTTACAGATGTGACAAATCGCACAAAGACAAGGCTCACTTCGGGCTTGGCCTGTGCATCGCCTGGGAAATTGTGCATATGCATAAAGGGAAATTATGGGTGGAAGATACCCCCGGGGGAGGGGCAACGTTTGTGATGGTGTTAAGATATTAAACACAAAAGATGGAAATTTATTCCGCATAAAATTCATCGACATTTAACCGCCGGAGTAATAAAAGCATGTAAAGTTGTGCCTAAACATCTCCCAGCAGCTCCAACATCTCCTCCCGCGTAAATTTTACGCCTTCAAATCCTTCGCTTCCCAAAAGCTGTTCGGCAAGCCGGCTTTTTTTCTCCTGCAATTTGAGGATATTTTCTTCAATCGTCCCCTTTGCAATCAGCTTATAAACCGTCACGCGGTTCTTCTGCCCAATGCGGTGCGCCCGGTCTGTCGCCTGATTCTGCACCGCCACATTCCACCAGGGGTCAAAATGAATGACAAGGTCTGCCGCAGTCAGATTCAATCCCGTCCCCCCAGCTTTTAAGGAAATGCAAAACACCGGAATTTCTCCCTTCTGAAATTCTTCCACCAACTCAGCACGCCGCTCCTTCCCCGTCGCCCCGGTAAGGCTCAAATAGGGAATTTCCGCTTCCTGTAACTGTTCTTGTATTCTTGAGAGCATGGATGTAAACTGGGAAAATAAGAGGATTTTGTGCCCGCCTTCCATTGCATTTTGTATCAATTCTATACACATAATAAGCTTTGCTGATTCTGCGTGGTAGTCCTCATACACCAGCGCCGGATCGCAGCAGAGCTGCCGAAGACGCATCAATTCAGAGAGAATTTGAATCTTCCTGGTGGCAAACTCCTCCTCAGACTGACCCTCTAACGTCAACCTTAAACGCTGCACATGCGCGCGGTATAATCGCTCCTGCTCACCCTCCATCTTGGCAAAAACCGCCTCTTCCATTTTGAGCGGCAAATCCTTTAATACATCACTTTTCAATCTGCGCAGCACAAACGGACGAATCATTTTTTGCAGCCGCTCCAGTGCTTCCTCCTCATGGTTGACAACAATGGGGATTTCCAGCTCTTCCCGGAATCTGTTGTATGGAAAAAGAAACCCTGGCATCAAATAATCAAATATACTCCACAGCTCGCTCAGTCGGTTCTCTATCGGCGTCCCGGTCAGCGCTGTTTTAAAATCCGCCCGGATTTCCTTTACCGCCTTGGACGCCTTGGTTACATGGTTTTTAATATACTGCGCCTCATCAATGACCTGATAACTAAAATGGCATTCTTCGTATTGGACAAAGTCGCGGCGCAGCAAATCATAGGAAGTGATAAGAATTTCTCCCGATCCTGCATTCTGAATAATCTCCTCGCGCTCCGCCGCTGTTCCTGTGACAGTGACAGCCGTAAGAACCGGCGCAAAACGTTCTATTTCGCTTTGCCAGTTGTAGACAAGGGAAGCCGGACAAATGATTAATGCAAAGTGCGGTGTATGTATGCCCTCTGCCCACTCCGACAACAAAAAGGCAATTACCTGCAAGGTCTTTCCCAGCCCCATATCGTCCGCCAATATTCCGCCGAAACCATTGGTTTTCAATGTTTTCAGCCAGAGAAAACCTTGTTTTTGGTATTCCCGCATAACTCTGTCAAGTGATGCCGGAACTTCAAAATCATTATCCTCCACGGTCTTCATATTGCGGATCAGCGCACGGAAATCTTTGCTTTTCGCCGCATGAAAACCGTGCTGCTCATGGAGCTGTCCATCGAGGTACAGCGCGCGGTACCGGGGAAGCATGACGCTACCACTCACCAGGCTTTGCCCGGAGATACCGGCGCCTTCCTGAATCCGCGAGAGCACGGCAATACCGTCCTCTTCCAGGCTAAGAAAATCACCGTTTTTGAGACGGAAAAACTTGCGTTTGCGCCGATAGGCCGACAATACTTCCATCAGTTCCGACAATGGCATTTCCGGGCTGTCCAATGTCAATTCCAGCAATTCCTCTTTCAAAGATACTCCTACGGAAATCATCGGGGATTCCTTGATGCGGATTCCTGCCAATCCGTCACTGATATACAAGACGCCAATCTGCGACATAGCTTCCACGCCCTCCGTAAGAAGCTGATACATTTTCTCTTCATCCCCTGCAATAAGCATCTGTTTTTTCTGAGGGTCTGTATGGGAAAACCATCGCAACACCTTCTGCCTGGCTTGCAGCTCATCCAACTCATCACGGTTATCCAGCGTTTTCGGCTTATCACAGACATTGTATTTTTTCTCTCCATAGCGCGCAAACATTTCACACGTTATCGTCTGTAAGTCAGGAGCGTCCAGATACAGCTCATAGTCCGGTTTCGGCGGCAGAAACTGGCGCTCCTCAAACTGCTGCCGCTGCACGAAGTAATGACGTTCCAGCACTGGAAGTAATTCTTTGCAAAATGCCGGCAGCTCCGACTTGCCCACAAAAAATTCTTCGTATTTATAATTGCGGAGATGTTCCCAGAAAGGCATAATTTCCTGCACCTTGCACAAGCTTGTCCGAAACACGCATCCATCTTTCCACAAATATGCATACTTCCTTCCATATGCATAAAACAAGGATTCCGTCTCAACCGTTACGCCATTTTCCTGTCCCTGCACAGTCAGGCGGGGCAAATATTCTTCATGGACGACACGCCACAATCTTTTTGCGCCATAATCCACTTCCACCGCAAATTCCATGCTTCCGACTGCATCAAAAAAGCTGTCCATATTCCCGCTGTCAATCTCCACATAGCGGCCTTTATTCCCATAATACTCCCAGCTTGTCCTTCCCATGCTTCGCGTTTCCGCTTCCTGAATGAGAAACTCTGCCAGCCGCCGGCTCTCCTGTGTAAACGCTTCCAGCGTATGATAAAACTCCAGCTCCTTTCCATATTTGAAAAACTCCCTGCGTCTCAGCGAGTCTGCAAATACCTGGGTATTTTTGAGCACATATTTCTTCTTGCCGCCAATTTTAAACTCCACATGGATTTTGCCATAGGAAATTTTCATCTGTGGCGTCAGCTCAATCGTCCCATTTAGCTTATCCTGCTCAAATACCAGACGTTCTCTCTCTTTATAGCCTTGAATCAGGCGGCTCACGCCAAGGCTGCTGCTGCGCTGCGGCTGTATGGCGCGGCTTGCTGAGGAGCCTTCCGGCAGGAATCTTTCGTTTCTGGTGCGGTTGTTGTCTATATGGGGTTGTCTATTTTTTTGAGCTTTTTGCTCCATACAGTACTCCTCTTCTAAAATTAGTTGTAAAAAAAGCAAATCATGGTATAATAATACAATATATTGAAATTTTTGGCGAGCTATTTAAAAGGTGTAAAGCCCTGACGATTCAAATATATTTATCGCTTCGTGCGACAGCCCCAAATCACTAAAACTACGAGGTTATAACCATGCCCGGATTTACCACACATTACTTATTTGGCTTAAATGCCTACAGACAAATTGACAATAACTTACTAAAACAAACCATCCGCAGCAATCAGACTGCCTATGGCCTGGGATTACAAGGCCCGGATGTTTTCTTCTATTTTCTGCCCTCTTATGCCATTCACCACAATAACATCGGCGCCGTGGCGCACACGGAAAAAACCGGCGAGTTCCTCAAACATTTGGTGAACAGCCGCAAATTGTTTGGCAGCGACAAAGAGCGCAAAACAGCAGAAGCCTACATCGCCGGATTCTTAGGGCACTATACCCTGGACACCCACTGCCATCCATACATTTATTGGAAAACAGATTTTAGAGAAAAAAACGGCCGTTACCACAGCTGCCATATGAGCCTGGAAACAGATATTGATACCGAGCTGCTACAATATTATAAACACTGCCTTCCATCTGCTTTCCGGCAGGATGCAACCATACGGCTGACCCCTCTACAATACAGAACGATTGCCACCGTCCTGCACTATGTATACCAAAAAACTTATCCGGAACTTAACATCCAATACATTACCATGCGCGCCGCCATCCGTTCTATGCAGTTGGGCACAAAATGGCTGCACGACCCTTCCGGGAAGAAAAAGACCATCGGCGGCAAGTTGGAAACGCTGGTGCTCGGCTACCCGCTGCTGACTACGCTGATTCCCAGCGATACCCTGACCGTCCATATAGACCCGCTGAACATTCTGCGCCAGCCATGGGAAAATCCCTGGGATAAATCCCGCCTTTCCACAGATTCTTTCTTTGATTTGATGGAGAAAGCGCAGGAAAATTACCTGCAAACACTCGCGGATTTAAACCGGCTGTTTGAAATTCCTTTCCATACTCGGACAGCACAGTCACATACGGGCGCACTGCTGAAAAGGCTGGGCAATAAATCTTATCACAGCGGGCTCGACAGTACAATACCAAGCTAATGTACTGACACATTCATATATTCTGCCCACTTAGTTCAAAAATGATCGTGTCAGTACACTAGTTGAAAGAAATCTTATCCCTCTTTCGTTGTGGGATTCACATGCACCATAATGTGTTTCACCTTTGGAAAATTCTGTTCAATTTCATTGTGCACAGTTTCCGCTATATCGTGCGCTTCCCTTAAAGTGCACGATTCGTCCGCCAGAATTTCCACATCTACATAAATTTTATTACCAAACACACGCGTATGAAGCAAATCTATCCCCAGTACATACTCGTTATCCATCACACAGTCATAAATGCGCTTCTCTGTCTCTTCATCACAAGAATGGTCCACCATCTTATCTATGGCATCTTTAAAGATATCGAAGGCGGCTTTGGCAATAAATACAAAAATCACCAGGCTGGCAATGGAGTCCATTACGGGGAAACCCAGCATGGCTCCTCCAATTCCTATCAAGGCTCCCACGGATGAGAACGCGTCCGAACGATGATGCCAGGCATCCGCCATCAGGGCGCCGGAGTCTATTCTTTTCGCATAATATCTCGTGTACCAATACATTGCTTCTTTACTAACAATTGACACGATTGCCGCTACAAGCGCCAATATTCCCGGTACTTGCAACTCGCTGTAATTGCCGCTGGTAATATTTTGAAATGCTTCCATGCCAATCCCAAGCCCTGTGATAAAAAGAACCATTGCCAGGATAATCGCCGCCACACATTCCAGGCGCTCATGGCCATAGGGGTGCTCTTTGTCCGGCTCCTTTGACGCTAACTTAACGCCGATAATAACGACAACCGTGCTGAACACATCCGAAGCGGAATGTATGGCGTCACTAATCATCGCATTGGAATGGGCAACTATTCCTGCTAACAGTTTCAAAACCGACAATGCCACATTCCCCAAAATTGTAATCAAAGATACCTTGTTTACAACTTTCTGAAATTCCAGTTCTGCCGTATAACTTTTTTGTTCCATACTTCTGTTTTCTTCCATACCAGTTACCTCCAAAATTTAAGATAGCTCTATGGCACTATATATGTGGGCTTTGGGAAAAACGCTTTCCGCTAAAGAATATGCGCATCTACATTTCTCAAAATACATTTATTCTATAAGAAAGGCACTTTCGCGCTTTCGCGTGATAAGACCTTTCCTATTAAGATAAAAAAACACCCACGAAATCAGTATTAGCAACTACTGTCCCGTGGATGTAAAATTCCACTGTCACTCCCGTGACCCGACCCCATGGCGTTCTGCCACGGTCTGCTCAGTTTGTACTGTAGATTTATATGCAGTGCAAAGAGTTCTTATAGGTTAGCATATGAGTCAAGGTTTGTCAAGGTGAAAAAAATCTTTTATCTGCCCCAGAATAATCTCCATCAGCCGGATTCGTGCCTCATAGCTGGCCCAGGCAATATGTGGCGTAATGAGAAGCCTGTCGCTGTCTTTGATGCGCCTTAGCGGATTCTCACGACTCATCGGCTCTTCACATAGCACGTCCAGCCCTGCGGCACGGATTTCCCCTGTTTCCAGGGCTTCCGTAAGCGCCTGCTCTGAGACGATGGGCCCTCTGCCCAGATTGAGGAAAATAGCAGACTTTTTCATACGCAAAAACGCTGCCTGATCCATAAGATTTTCCGTTTCCGCAGTCAACGGCGCATGCACAGAGACAATATCCGCTTGTTCTAGTAAATCCTCAAACGATACGCGCCGGTATCCCGGCTGGTTATTCTTTCCGCTGGTAGAATAATAGACGACTTCACAGCCAAACAATCGCGCCAATTCCGCCACACGCCTGCCGATTGCCCCCATGCCGATAATTCCCCAGGTCATGCCGGAGATTTCGGAAAACTTGCGCTCAAAATGCGTAAACATCCGGTCTTGCACATATTTCTCCTGCTTCACATACGCGTCATAGTAGGGAAGATGTTCGAGCAAATAAAACAGCATCGCAAATGTGTGCTGCGCCACTGATTCCGTAGAATACCCCGCCACATTGCGCCAGGCAATGCCACGGCTGTCAAGATACTCTTTATCTAAATTATTCGTCCCGGTTGCCGTGACGCAGACTAATTTCAAATTCTTTGCCTTGCCTATCGTCTCCTGATTGACGGGCACTTTATTGAGCACAATCACGTCGGCGTCCATGACCCGCTCACTTGCCTCCTGTGGCGTAGAAAAATCATACTTTACCACTTCTCCCAGCTCTTCATAGCCGGATAAATCAATATCCTCACCAATTGATTTCGCATCTAAAAAAACAATCCTCATTCCAGCATCCTCCTTATGGCAAAATCGCCGCTCTATAAATAGTCTTTTTTCACTAATGTTTTACATAACTTCCTTCTTATCAGCTATCTGTCACCCAACGGGCATGGCTGCCTCTGTCGTTTTTGCTGATAACCAGTTTTTGATCCATCTGTTCTTTTAACTCCGTCACATGCGATATGATCCCCACCAGCCGGGTATCGCCTGCCAGCTCATTGAGAATAAGAATTGCCCGCTGCCTTGCTTCCTCATCAAGCGCGCCAAATCCCTCGTCAATGAATATCGTGTCCAAATGAATCCTGCCCGCACTGTGCACGATCACATCCGCCATACCAAGCGCCATGGAAAGCGCCGCCAGAAAAGATTCCCCGCCGGATAACGTCTTCACATCCCGCACTTTGTCCGTCACCAAATCATATACGTCTAAATCCAGCCCTACTTCCCCCTGTTTGCCCAAGTTTTCCATATCGCGGCATTGCAGCATAAATTGTTCGCCATTCATTTTTACCAGCCTGCGGTTAGCCTCCCCGATAATATGCCGAAAATATCTGCGCTGCACATACGTCTGCAAATCCATCCGCGCCTGTCCGGCAAGATTGCCATTTGCCGTACGGTCCAAATTGCCCACCAGCTCATACTCTGCTTTCAACTGTTCCCGTTCACGATACAAGATGGCAAGATTCTGTTTCGCCATACGGTTTCGTTCGACCATACTGACAAGCGTACGCTTTTCCCGCTCTAAAATTTGCGCCTGCTGCTTTAGCAAAGACGCCTGCTCTGTCAGAGCGGCTGTGTCTATCTGCTGTTTCCCATCTATCTGCTGCTCCAGAAGCCGGCGGTTCTTCTGCTGCTGAACAAGGGCCGCCTGGTTAGCTGCCAGCTCTTCCCGCAGTCTTTGTAAATTCTGCTCCGTCCTCATTTTTTTCTTTTCCAGCTCCTGCTGCTCTTTTTCCAGAATCACAAGCTGTTCCTGCATCTGTTCTTCTCTCTCAAATGGCAGCTCCGCCAGCAAATCTTTACGCGCCTGTTGTGCTTTCTCAAACACAAGCGTAATTTCAAACTGCCGCTCTTTCAATTCCTCGGATTGCTCTCGCAGTGTAACCGCTTTTCGCTCATTCTCTTCCAATCTCTTTTGCTGTACCTCTAATTCTTCTGCCTTTCGCTGGCATTCTCTTAACTTCTTACCTAGTGCTTTCCGCTCTTTCTCAGCTGCAAAAATCGCCTTCTGTGTCATCTCCGGTTCAAAATCATCCCCAAACATACGCTGGCCATCCTGCAATAGTAAGGCTTTTTGCTGTTCGCATTGTTCCTGGATTTTCTGAAACTGCTGCTGATATTCCTGCAAGCGTTTATCCGCTTCCTCCCTTTCCTGTTTTGCCGTCTCCATCTGCTGCTTCGTAACTGACTGCCTGGAAAATACTGCCTTCTGCGGATGATTACGCGAACCGCAGACCGGACATGGCTCTCCCTCATGAAGTTCCTGTGCCAGAAATCCCGCCTGTCCTTCTATAAACATCTGATATTTGCTATCGTGTTCCCGGCTCTTTTGCCGGTAATCCTCCAACAGTATTGCCAGCTTGTCCTGCCCTTGTTTTCGCTTTGCCTCGTACGCTTGCCATTTCTTTTGTGTACGCATCATCTCTTCCAACAATGATTGCCTCTGCACAAGTTCTTTTTCTTGCCGTATAAGTTCTGGCAATTTAGCCGCTTTTGCTTCCAATTCCTGATGGGATTGTTGTAATGTTTGTATTTCTCTTTCAATATCGGCTAAAAGTTTTGTCTGTTGTTTTAATTTTTGCTCTGCAGCCTGTTTCTGTCTATTCGCTTCCTCTTCCTCTTGCTGCCGCTCTTTCAAGCGGGCATATCTGGGCAGCAGGTTTTTCAACTCCGCAGCTTTCTCTGTCAAAACCGGCATACGCTTCCGCCAGCATTCCTCGATATCCACAGACAATTTTTCGCACTCCACCTGCCGCTCTTGCAGTTCTTTGAGCTGCTTCTTGCTGTCTCTTATCTCCTCATCCGCTTTCTTCGCCTGTGCAAAGAGACGATTAAATTCCTGTGCCCGCCGCAGCTTATAATTCAACTCCTCCTGCTGCCCTGACAGCGCTTGTTCCCGCTCTTTCTGCCTCTTCTCCTGCACCTTTTGTTCGTTGATAATTTTTGCTAGAATTTCCTGAATCTGCTGGGCGTCGGTTTCTAACCGCTGCCGGCTCTCCTGCCATAATTCCCAACATGCGCTTTCGGGGGCGCACTGTACTCCCTCAATTTCGTGGACACACAGTTTACGGTTGTCTTCCAGCTTCCCATACAAAGACTTACTCTTTTCACGCAAATACTTCTGAATCCGCTCATAAACGCCGGTATCAAACAGCTTGGCAAAAATCTCTTTCCGCTCTCTGGAAGATGCATGGAGCAGACGGATAAATTCCCCCTGGGCAATCATGGCAATCTGCGTAAACTGCTCTCTTCCTACTCCTAAAATCTCAACAATCTTTTCATTAATTTCCCGCACTCTTCCCGGATATTCCTTTCCATCCGGCATCGTCAGTGAAACAGACGCCGACTCCATGGTAAGCGTGCGCTGTCCCTCTTTATTTTTCCTCCTGCTTGGTCGCTCATAGCTGGGATTCCTACGCACCTTGTAACAGCTTCCGCGATAGGAAAACATAAGCTCCACGAAGGTCGGCATATCTGGGCCGGCATACTGGCTGCGCATCATGGCGCCTTCGCGCTTCCCGCCGCTGGTCTGATCGTAAAGAGCATAAGTAATCGCATCGAAAATTGTCGTCTTCCCGGCTCCTGTGTCCCCGGTAATCAGAAAAACCCCTCCGTCTATCTGCGAAAAATCAATCGTTTCCTCTCCGGCATAGGAACCAAACGCCGACATTGTCAATGTTATAGGCTTCACATTTCTTCCCTCCATTCATCCACAATCTCTTCCACCAACGCTTCCTCCTGTGCGGTCATCGGCTGTCCCTGCATTTCCTGATAAAAAGACTGAAACATCTCCAGCGGCTGCACGCAGAACGTCTCCCTCTGCGGTTCCCCGATACGGTTCCTTGTCCTGGTGTTGTCAATCCGTACCTCCAAAATGAAATCGTACGCCTCCTCGAGCTGTTCCTTCGGATGGTAAGGCTCCTTTTCATCCGTCAGAGTCACGCTGAGAAAATCATGGCGGTTTTCGTCTGTTGCCTTCTCTATCACTTCTTGCAACAGCCCGCGCGTTTTTCGCACATCTTGAAGCGGCGTCAGGGGAATCGTCTCTATGACAGCTTGCGCTCCTTTCGCCCCCAGGGTCACCATGGTAATGGATTTCTTGTGGTGTTCCTCACTGACGGAATATTTGAGCGGCGTCCCGCAATAACGGATATGAGGAAACTTTACCATCTGTGCGCCGTGGATATGCCCCAACGCCGCATAGTCAAACTTTTCAACTACAGACGCATCCACATTTTCCAAACCGCCAAGAGAGATTACAAGCTGTTCCGATTCACACCGCTCGGGGGCTTGTCCCCCGTTCGTGTAAAATTGATGGGACAGCAGCACATTGCGTTTCCCATAATCAATCTCTTCCCGCAGTAAAATTTCACGGACCGCGCTCTCATAATCGTGGACTACCCCTTCCGCAAAGAGCTGCCGCACATACCCCGGTTTTAAAAATGGCAGTAGATAAAAATTCACTTCCCCGTGTGCATCATGCAGCACAACCTTTTTCAAATGTTCTTCCTGTTGTGCAGGCGCTGATACTGACAGATAAATCTGATGTTTTTCCAGAAAGGAAGAAGCGTAATCCAAACGCTGGGCATTGTCATGGTTTCCGGCAATAATCAGCACCGGAATCGCCGGTGTAATGGCAGACAACTCCTGTAAGAATTTATCAAAAACAGTATACGCTTCTCCTGAAGGCACCGCGCGGTCAAAAATATCACCGCAAATTAAAATCGCATCCGGGCGGTACTCCCACGCCCTCCCTGCAATCTGCGATAGTACCGCCTGTTGATTTTCCCTGAGGCTGTAAGCATGAAGCTGTTTGCCAATGTGAAGATCAGAGAGATGAAAAAACTTCATGCATTACTCCCTTCCTAAATACCGTTTCAAATCTGCCATCTGCCGCTTTGCCTGCCGATAACCCTCTTTGTAGAGCTTTGTCAACTTATCTGGATTGGACTCTGTCCTGCTGATACCATACGTTGTTTCCGGTGCAATCACAAATACTTCGCCTGCTTTTTCTTGTTCCAGCAGTTCTTGCATACAGGCATTATACCGCTGCGGGCGCGTCTTTAAATCCTCTGCAATATGAGGGTATTTTTTATATAGTTTCATAGAGACGTTTCCCGCGCGTTCCGATTTCTTGACATAGTCGCGCTCTCTGGTGAGGATGACAATATTCTTATCACACCCCTGCTCAATGGCACGCTTATAAGGTACGGAATCTGACACGCCGCCGTCCAAATAATAATGTTTGCCTACCTTCACCGGCTGAAAAAGAATCGGCAGCGCACAGCTTGCCACTAACACCTCAAATTTATCATCCCGCCTGGGGACTTCTAAATATTCGGCTTTCCCAGTATGAATGTTGGTGACGCACGCCTCCACCTTCCCCGGAAATGCTTCAAACGCTTCAAAATCAAAAGCCTCCAGTTTATTCGGTATCTCCTCAAACACGAAAGGAATGTTATAGAAATTCCTGTTCTTTAACAGATGGCGTAAGCCCATGTATCGTTTATCGTTCATGTACTTCTGGATAATTGTCAGGTTCCTGCCTTTTTGCTTGGAGAGGTAAGACACCCCATAGGCAATCCCCGCCGACACGCCGATAAAATAATCCGGCATAATCCCTTCCTCTAAAAATGCATCTGCCACGCCGCAGCTAAATACCGTGCGGCTTGCTCCGCCTTCCATGGTTATTCCCAACTTCATGTACTGCTCATCCCTTTCTATTTTTTAACTTAGTAACCATTATATTCTGATATATGAGGAGTTTCAAGACTGGATTTTTTATATGGTATAATAGTGCAAAGGCGCTTTTGGCACCCGAATCATAATAGGGAAGTATTTATGCGTAACAAACATGACTGCCTGGCTACTGAATCTTTATCCGCAGCCAGGCAGTTTTTTATCTCTTTACGCGTATCTTTTTCGTAACTTTTTTCTTTCCACAAGTGATTGTAAGCTTCGCCGTCCCCGTCTTCTTCTTGGCCGTCAGCTTCACTTTATTTCCTTTCATCTTTTTCAATTTAAGCAGTTTCTTGCCCTTAGTGTCCAATTTCCACTTGACTGCGCCTTTCAAACCGTACGGTTTGGCTGTCAAGGTGATGGATTTTTTCATCTTAACCGTCGTTTTTCCGCTGACCTTAATCACAGGTTTTAATACGGTAACGGTATAGGTTGTTTTCACATTGCTTCCATCTGTCGCTTTCACAGTGACCTTTACTTTGCCCGGTGATTTTGCCGTTACCTTTCCGCTCTTTGAAACGGCAGCGACAGATTTCTTGTCAACGGTGTAGGAGACTTTCTGGGATGCCCCTTTGGGTTTCACAGTTGCTTTTAACTGCAGCGTCTGGTAAGCATACATCTTCTTGCTCTTGGCAGACACGGAAATGCTTGCTGCTTTTATTGGCTTGGCCGTTATCCTGCCTGTATAAGTTCCGCTAATCTTCCCAGTCTCTACAGAACTGGTAATCTCCACGGTCAGCTTTTTGCCGATTTCCCGGGTAGTCAGCACATACGTCGCTTTGGTCGCCCCTTCTATCTTCACCCCATTTGCCAGCCACTGATACTTCAGCGTTCCCGTATTATTATCATGTGCAACCTCCACTGTCAGCGCATCGCCCGGATAAGAAACACTGCCTGTTCTGCTTGAGGACACGGCAGCCGTCCCCGTCAACGCCGCCGGATCATCCGGTCCAGGCCCTGGTCCTGGTTTCGATTCCTCCACAATTGTTCCTGTATATTTTCCTTCTATCTGCCCAGTTTCCACTGTGCTGGTGACCTTGACGCTCACAGATTTTCCGATTTCTGCTTCTGTCAGCACATACGTCCCCTTCGCTGCCCCTTCTATCTTGGCGCCGCCTGCGTACCACTGGTAACGCAATGTCCCGGTATTATTAGTGTCTTCACTCACTTTCGCTGTCAGCGTATCTCCCGGATAGGAAACCTCACCTTCCCTGCTTGAGGTTACGTTAACCGTTCCAGTCAATTTCTGCGGAAGCTTCTCGGGATCCTGGTTTACTGTGCCTTTATACTTCCCTTGAATAGTTCCCGTTTCCACAGTACTTACAATCTTGACGCTCACAGATTTTCCGATTTCTGCTTCTGTCAGTACATACGTTGTCTTTGTGGCTCCTTCTATCTTGGCACTGCCTGCATACCACTGGTAACTCAATGTCCCGGTATTATTGGTGTCTTCACCCACTTTCACCGTCAGTACATCTCCCGGGTAGGAGACGTCGCCTTCCCTGCTTGAGGTTACATTGACAGTACCTGTCAGTACCGCTGGAACTTGTACATTTGCCGTTACAATATTCGCAAAGTTCATGGCGCCTGTTACATAGGCGCTGCCCTTCAGCCCCAAAACCTCAATGGTATTCATAGCGCCGTCTGCCGCCTCTAACATCCTGCTATCCACTGTAATGCTTGCCTGCCCATTGGTGAGCGGAACAACCACATTTCCGTCTACTTCCGCTTTCTTGCCGTTCACCAAGAAAGTCACCGCATCTACATTCGTATCCGTTACTTTCGCCGTAGCTGTCACAGTGCCGTCTGTGCTGTCCTCTGTGGCTGTCACCGCAATCTTTGAGGACACCTGATTACCCAAAGACCGATATAATCCCTGTACATCTGTAAACTGCGCATCCATCCATTCTATACGCTTCTCAATAAATGTCTTTAAGGATTCAACTGCCGCATCATATCTTTGACTTGTGGTCTGTACCTTCTGTCCATTTACAAAAGCAAACCCGCTGCACTTATCATAAGAATAAGCCCACTTATTATCATTTGCCAAAGAGGCTGAACTGTATTTGGCCTGCAACGTATCAATCGTGCCTCCGTCTTTCATAATATCCTCTATGACGGTGGGACGATATTTCTTATAAAATTCAAATGCCTTTGTCACAAAATAGGGATCTCTTACCAAATAGCGGTTCCATTGCTCCCTCTGATAGCCCTGCTCCGCAAATCCTCCCTGGGATGTACCCATACCACAAAGCGTCGTATGCCAATTATCATACACGAACGGTCCCGTCATGCTGTACATATTGATATTGCCCCATGCCCAGTCATAATCCCATGCCGGCCCCATTTTCGCCTTGCCATCTATATCTTTATAGAGATAGGTACTGTTCTTCATGGAGTCCCAATTGTTTACATACTCGCACAGCAGCCAGTACTGCAACAGGGAATCCAGTTCAAACAAGTCCGTATAATGGACTTTCTCCCCTTTATAGTCTGCGGTAAAATCAGGACTGCGCAGCGACGCTTCATAGGCATCCAGATAATCCTTGGCAAAAGCCATCATCTCATTGCTGGTCTTCGCATATTCCGGCGCGCGGAAAAACATGGGGATATTTCCATATTTGGTCGAAAACGTTGAAATATATTTATACTGATCTGACGTGCTCCTAAAATCCATATCCAGCAGGAATCCACCGGTAATTTCCGGAATCTCCTCCGTATAATAATCGGCAATCTTATAAGTGGTGCCTTCAAATGTGAACTCTTTGGTTGTCACCCAGCTATAATCTTGTTCCATAGCCTTTTCCAAATCAGATTGTTTCAACGTGGGATGCTGTAAACAGATTGCCTCCGCAATGTCATCCGCCTGCCCTTCCCACTCATGCACATTGACACGCGCGGAACCTACACGCACATGCTCTGCCAGCTCATAGATACCCTGATACTGTCCGTTGAGAATCAGCACAACATTGGTCGTGCCCATAGACACTTCCATACCTACATCCCTTGAAAAATTATACGCCAGTTCATTGCGCATATTGGTGTGGTCTATCATATTTGCCAAAAGCACCCAATGCTTATTTGTATTCTTGCTGGCCTTTTTATTATTTTTACCGAGCCCCAGCAAATTTGTCTTCGTGCCGAGCTTTAATTTGTATGGCTTTTTCACATTCCATGCCACTGCCTGGCTCCAGGTAGAATTACCTCTTCCCTTAATGGTAGTCTTGCCATCATACCAATAAGACTGATCGTTAAATTCATCATTTCCCTGTACCTTCATGACTGCGTCCTTAGCCACCGTATTACTGTTAATGCCCTGCCCGTCATTCGTATCTATATAGACGACTGGAAGCTCGCTGCAATAGGTAGAAAGATTCCAGCTCACACTGCCGTCCGCTGTCGTAATGGCAACAGAGATAAATTTCTCCAAATCATTCTTGGTAGGAGTATAACTGTTGCCAGAATTGGAAATAGCTGAACCGTTCACGCTCCACCGATAATTCAGGCTGCTGCCCTCCGGCAAATTTGACACAGAAACAGTCAGCGCCATCCCCACTTTGGCATAAGGCTGGTCGAATGCCGCCACCTGAGCATTGTCTGACAATACCACAATCTTAAACCCACGGCTGTAGCCTTTGTCAGACCTGGCCGTCAGCATTACAGTCGTATCCATACCAATCTCAGTTGGATGGGCAACCGCCTTATCGCCCTCAATTGTCAATGCCGTCTCCTCGCTGCTGCTCCAGGTAATCGCATCTGTTCCAGCCGTCTGTGGAAGCACAATCTCCGTCCGTACGCCGGATGATGTCTCCCCTTCTGCAAATGTAAGCGACAACCCAGAGAGATAAATTCTGCCTGCCGCGCTGGATGATAAACAAAACTTAGGAACCGGATAGCACCCCGCTTCCGCCTGCCATGTATCAGCGGACAGATTGCCAACGAGCGTACCGCTCAGCAACGTTTTATCTTTGACTGCCGTTACTCCCCCCAAAACCTGCTGTTCCAACGAAGACGGGATATAGCAGTCGCTAAGCGTGCTCAAAAAACTTGCATTGCCATTCTGCGCTGTAGCAATGCCAAAAGCATCATATCCTGCATACTGTACGATACCGGTGTTGACACACTGAGCAATCGTTTTGCAGGCAGATTGCGCCACACGGCCAATGATACCCGCCGCATAAACTAAATCCGACCGGGAACCGTCTGCAAAAACGTCCGCCCCATTATAACAGTCTGTCACAGAAATAAAATTGTTCATAATAGAGGCATCCGACGTCCTGCATTCACCGATTATCCCTCCTGCACCCACAGTATCGCACGCCCCCGAAGGGTTGACTGTCAACGTGCCGTCCACAACAACAATCCCGGAAATATTGGCGTACCCATTGACCTCGCCTGCAAGCGTGCCTACTGCCGCCAGCCCATCCGGAAAATCCGTGCGGATATTGACGTCGGTAAAAATCAAGTTTTTCACCTCTGCATAATCGTTTGCATTATTTGAGCCAATTACACTGAAGAGCCCGACCTGTCCATACTTATTTTCCTGATTAATCGAATCGCTCAAATTGATCGTCAGCCCGGAAATCACATGGCCCTGGCCGTCGAACGTACCGGAAAACACATTTGCCTCCGCTGGATTACATGTACCCTTATTTCCTATATGGCCGCCCATCGGCTCCCAATCACTGCCGGACATATCAATATCCGCGGTCAATTTATAGTCCCCGCTCATGGGATAGGCGCTGTCAGTGCCAATCTTCTGCAAGTCCTCCACCGTCCCTATAGAAATCGTACCCCCTTCTGCCGCCTGGACAAACAACGATGTCTCCAGACTGGTAAATAAAAGTGTCGCGGCCAAAAGAACCGACAACAGCCTCCCCCATGGCACATTCCTAAAGCTTTGTTTCATAAAGACCTCCTTCTCCTTTGTTTGCTAAAAATAGCAACGATAGTTACTATTATTCTAACACAAGATGACGGCCAAATGAATTCTTTTTTCCAAGAATTCGCAGAAATCAATTTTCGCAATATCCTTGTTGTTTTTTTTCCAAAATACGTTATAATTCTGTTTAGGGAGATTAAAAAATCACGCACATAAAAAGGGGGCGTTCCCATGAAACAATCAGAAGAGATCCGCATGACTTATTCCGGCGTCATCACCAAAAATAATCAGAAAATCGTCCATGTATCTTTTGAACGCGGAAAAGATTTTGCAGAAGGCAGCATTCCCTCGGGAAAGATAGAGAAATCTAAGGGGTTTACCGATGAAGAGACGCAGCAATTAAGTCAATATTTGCTACAAAATGCAGATGATATTATGAAGAAAGCGCAGAAAGTCAATCCTCTGCGCAACTGGATGGGGAAGGACTGAGCGCCTTCGCTCCCTCTTCCCCACCGTATTTTCCAAACTACTTGTTTGCCTGATTTCCGCACTTAGGACAGACATTCCCCTCACGGTATGTATAACCGCAGCGGTAACAACACATCACCTCATGCTTTTCCTTGGCCAGATACGAAATGCTCCTAGACTCCGGTTTCTCCTGCAAATAAGTAACAAAACCATCCAGAACCTGCGCAAATACCGAGAGTTCTTTTGCAGGTATTCCGCCCGGGATCTTCGTCTTCGCGCCATTGCCGCGGCTCAAATAAATTCCGCGGTTCAACAGCCCGGTATTACCCTCTACGCCGTGAATTGCACGGATGGGGATTTTCTCACTGTTAAACGTACTGTTGTAGAAAATATGATCTGGCGTCAACAAAAAACCTTCTTTTCCGTTCTTCTTTGCCGAAGAATCACAAATGAGAATCGGGTACTCATAACGGCTTCTGTCAGCGGCATATGTATTCAAAGCCTTTGCCGCAAGCTTGGCCTCCTGTTCCTCCCATTCCCCCCGCATCACCTTGCGCACTTCATAAAAGTGAAGCCGCTGCGTGTCCTTAATTCTGCCTTTCAAATCCTCGCGCAGCTTATCTACC
>CAJUTD010000004.1:20612-28810 GCA_910589635.1 uncultured Lachnospiraceae bacterium
TACCAGTAGCGCGCACTCATCCATTTTTATCTTGGTGAGCCGTTTATCTATCATTTCCAGCGTATTCGTCTTCAATTCCGGCAAAAATGGCCCGCCCTCTATCTTCTCATACGCCTCCGCCGCTTCGTCAAACGTCATCGTAAGAATGTTGGGACAAATCTTGTCTATCGCAGCCTCGTCCAGCCTACGCAGACGTTCCTCAACTTTGGCCTGCACGGCAGCGGCATCCTTGCCCGAAAATCCTTCTTTTAACTGCTCTAACATCTTGAGAAGCCCTTTGCGCTCACTCTTGTCAATTCGCCGCAGCATGACGTCAAGTTCCGCTTTCTGCGCCTGTCTGCCCCGCTCCTCCAACTGCGCCTCAAACGGTGAAAAATCCACGTCCTGATACTGCGCAAGTTTTTGGCGAAATGCATGATACTGGCTGCGCGTCATATTAGCCGGCATGGAAGCAACCATCTGCTCTGCCTCCTGCTGGCCCCGCGCGCGTTTCATCTCTGCAATCTCCGTCAACGCCTCTGCCTTCACGGCTTCCGCTGCCTTTGATTTCCTGATTTCCGCCTCAATGCGCGCCATTATATGGTAAGGTTTACCCGCACAGTCTTTGACCTTCTGCCGCAGGCTTTCTTCCTCCCGCCGCGCCAACGCTTCGTCTATCTGACTGTTAAAATCTTTTTTCTGGTCGTGGGCAAGCCGCTTCTCCGACTGGATTTGCTGGCGCAATTCCCCTAACTGGCGCAGAGACATACGGTCTAATACCTTCATTCTTGCCTGATATTTATCAAATACTTCATCCCCTGAATTGCCGCTGTTCGCATTGCTGTTCCGAGAACTGGAGTCTTGCGTCATATCTTGTCTGCTTCCCGGATTCCTTGCGCCTCCATTTCTGCCTTGGCTTCCCGCAGTCAGAGAACCTCCCTGCCTGTCTTGTTTTGCGTCTATGCCCTCCGTCATTTGGGAGTCCGCCCGACTGCCATGGCTGCTTCCCAGGGGATTTAAACTTCCCTGCCCGCCGTTCCTTCCTTCCGCGGCCTTAATATCTCCCCGGCTTTCCTTTCTATTTTCTACAGCCTGGGATTCTTCCTGTCCTCCATTTCTATTTTTTGCAACTTTGTAATTCTCCTGGCCGTCACTTCCGTTTTGTGCAGAAGATTTTTCAGATTTCTCTCTGTTCTTTGATATTTTACGGAGCAAATCATGAATCCGCTTGCGGTACGGTTTGGATTTCTCCGGCGGATAAAAACCGTCCTGTAACTTTCCGTCCAATTCCAGGAGTTCCTCTTCCGTCATATCCTCCAAATCAGTGCAGGCTTCCTCAATCGTCTGGGGTTCTCTCGTCTTGCCGCGCTCCCATTCATACTCATTAAAATGGTAATTTGTCGTGCGCCGCCCATTCCTGCCCAAAAGCTCCTGGTAATCCTCATAGGCGTCCCGGTCGCTGCCAAAAGCCAGCGTATAGACGTCGCCTTCCTGTATGAGCTTACCCGGACGCGGGGTATAGAAACAATTACACTGGTTACAGGTGTAGCTCCTGGCCAGATACACCTTCCCTTCCGCAGTCTCCACCGGAAATTCCTCGCCCTCCGGGTAGACTGCCATAAACATCTTTTGCGCGCATTTTGCACAACAAACCCCAGTGCGGTAAAAGTTATTGCCCAGGCGGGAAGCGTGTTTCTCATATGCAGTGAGCTCGCTCTTGCCGAATTGGCACTGCTCTACGCCCCAGCAAATTTTGTGCCACAGCCCCAGGCCTTCTTCTCTCTGCCTCGATTCTTCCTCCTCTTTTACTTCCTGCGCTTTACGCTTCCCCTCCTCTATGGCCGCCTCTACGACTTCCTCGTACGTCATCTGAATTTCATTCTTGTAGAAACGAAAATAATCATCCCGAAATCCCGGTTTGATTTTCATATCCTTTAAGATTGCCTGGAAAAGGTTGTTGAGCTGATTATAGTCCTGGTCCACTTTCAGTCCCTTGATGGTGCCCCATTTCCCGAAAGCATATAACGTCATATTCAGCACATTGGTAAGGATGTCATTGCCCTCCACCGGCTCCGCGTCCTCGTCGCGGTCCGGCAGCTCAATGACATTCGTGTTCACCTTGCGGTTATCAAAATTAAAAATCAGCGAGCGCACATTTCCCGAAAGAATTAAGAAATTATTCAACACCACAAATTTCCCTGTCCACGTCACATTTACACCCATGGTCTTAATCATGCGCCCAAATACCGATTTCAGTTCTCCATTAGCTTTCAACAAAATCATGGCAAATTCTCACTATCCTTCCATCCACTTTAAAGCAGCCATGTCATAGGTAATTACAGCCCTTTCATTCACCCTCTGTCCATTTCAAGATCGCTACACCTTTGGCATCAAGTTCCAACTGTTCCTTCTCCAGATACGATTTACCGGTCAGCAAATCGCTGCACGCTGTCGGCGCTGCGATTTTCTGCATATCCTCCTTGTGATTGAGCATAAACAAATAATGTTCTTTATCTCTCAAACGTTCCACAACCTCAATGCCTGCCGGCGCCTCGGCTGCCGGGCGGATTTGCTGCTTTTCACAGATTTCCTCTATCAGTCTTCCATAAAAGCTTTCCTCGGAGCGGGTTCCCACATAATACGCCTGCCCCTGCCCAAAGGAGTTACAGGTAATGACCGGCGTCCCTGCATAGAAATCCTCCTGATACTCGGCCAGCGATTTAGCGCCCTCCAGATGCATGATATCGCAGAGCATACCTGCGCTGTAAGTCTGTCCGCCATAGACAAAGCTGTTCTTTTTCGTCTCTGGCAGCGCGTCTATCTCCTCCACCCAGATACCCAGGATATCCCGAAGCCTTCCCGGGTAACCGCCAATCACCACCAGATCATTCTCATCCACATAGCCGCTGAAAAACGTTGTCACAAACGTACCGCCTGCACGCACAAATTCACGGACCCTCTCATCCAAGCCGGGCTTCGTCATGTACAATACCGGGGCAATCACTGCTTTATACCCAGACAAATCATCCTCTTCACCCACAATGTCCACCGAAATATTCTGCCGGTGCAGCGCCGTATAGTAATTCATAATCTCATCCAGATATTTCAGATATTTACTGGGACCGGCGGAATATTCGATTGCCCACCAGTTCTCCCAATCGAATATCAATGCTACTTCTGCCGGTTTGGATGCGCCAAGAATCTCTCCGCCAAGCTTCTCAAGCTCTTCCCCGAGCTGCGCCACTTCCCGGAATACACGCGTATGCTCATGCCCTGCATGGTCGATGACTGCGCCGTGGTATTTCTCACAGGAACCGATACTGCGCTTTAACTGGAAAAACAACACGGCGTCCGCTCCATGCGCCACCGCCTGGTAACTCCACAGCCGCATAACTCCCGGACGCTTTAGCGCATTGACCGGCTGCCAGTTCTGTGCGCTGGGCGTCTGTTCCATCAGTACAAAAGGCTTGCCGTCCCCCAGGCTGTGCATCAAATTATGGCTGAATGCAATCTTGCTGAAAGAATCTGAATTCGAGGGATAATTGTCCCAGGAAATGAAATCCATGTATTTCCCCCATTTCCGATAATCCAGCCCCTTGTACGCGCCCTCCATTAGATTAGTCGTCACCGGTATTTCCGGCGTATATTTCTTGACCGCCTCATATTCCAAGCGGAAACAATCTAAAATACTGTCGGAATTGAACCTCTTGTAATCCAGGCTGATCGTCTGCGCCATTGTCTCGTTCTCGCTAAAATGTTCCGTCCGGCGGTCCGGCAGCACAATTTCCTCCCAATCATAAAAGGTATGCCCCCAAAACGCTGTATTCCAGGCGCGGTTCAGCTCTTCAAGCGTTCCATACCTCTTTTTTAACCACACGCGAAACGCTTTCTCACAATTCTCACAGTAACACTCGCCGCCAAACTCATTCGATATATGCCAGCCGATAATATTGTCATATTTCTGATAGCGTTCGGCCAATTTCTCGGCCAGTCGGACAGAATATTTCCGGTAGACCGGGCTGTTGGGGCAGGAGTTATGCCTTGCGCCAAACTTACGCTTGATACCGCTAAAATCGGTGCGCAGGATTTCCGGGTATTTGCGCGCCATCCACGCCGGATGTGCGCCCGTACCGGTGGCGAGGCAGACGTTCATTTGATGGCCCTTTGCCATCTCCATAATCTTATCTAATTTTTCAAAACGGTATTCATCCTCCGAGGGCTGTAACAAGGCCCAGGAAAATACATTCAACGTCAATGTATCTATGTGCGCCAGTTTCAGCAGGCGCATGTCCTCTTCCCAAGTCTCCTCCGGCCATTGCTCGGGATTATAATCTCCGCCGTATGCAATCTTATCTGTTCTCCAAATTTTTTCCCACATAATTCTTCTCCATTCGTTTTATTTAAACCCTTGTCTTTCATTCTAGCACAATTGCGTTTAAATGGAAATCATAAAAAGCGCTTATACACGGAAATCAATTTTCATATTTGTCTCTATTATCTTATGCAATTTGACTCTGCTGCTACAGCAGCAGGTCCTTTTGGCATTTGATTCTACAAAATTTATTTCCGTGGCGCTTATATCTTGCACGCAAAGACAAGTTATGATACATTATGTTAGGAAAAATTAAAATGTGAAAATAGTATTTCAGAAAGGTTTGGCATTACCATGGAAATAAATAACCGTCACAAAAAAGATAATATTTGGATTACAGTAACCCTGGCATTTATTTTGATTTCGTTCTGCCTGCTGGGTTCCATTACCATTTACATCGACCCTTTCTTCCATTATCATGCGCCATTAGCAAACTATGAATACCCTATAACCAATGAACGATACCAGAACAACGGTATCACGCGGCATTTTGAATACGACAGCATCATCACTGGTACTTCCATGACAGAAAATTTCAAAACGTCGGAAGCAGATAAACTTTTTAATGCCACATTTATAAAAATTCCATATTCAGGAGGCGGCTACAAGGAGATTGACGATAGTCTGGAATTGGCTTATAAGTACAACAAAAATATCAAATACGTCATCCGGGCCCTCGACTATTCCCGACTGATAAAAGACAAAGACCTTTACCGGACGGATGTGGAATATCCTACCTACCTGTACAACGATAACCCATTCGACGATGTGAACTACTTTCTGAATAAAACGATACTTTTTGACCGTACAATGAAAGTTATCAAATACACAAAAGACGGAAATAAAACGACAACTTTCGACGAATACGTTAATTGGATGTCCGAATACGAATTCGGCAAAAAAAGCGTCCTCGCCTCCTACAGCCTGGAAGATCCGCAGCCACCCAGAGAACTCACCGATGAAGAACGCCGCATGGTAAGTGAAAATATTCAGCAGAATGTCACGGAACTGATAAGCGCACACCCTGAGACGACATTTTATCTGTTCTTCCCTCCTTACAGCATCTGCTACTGGGACATGGCCAAGAATGATGGAACGCTTGACAGCCAAATTGATGCTGAACAGATGGTCATTGAAGAACTTGTAAAATACCCTAATGTCAAGTTGTATTCCTTTTGCAATAACGCGGAACTCGTATGCAATCTGGAGCACTACAGGGATCCAGCGCACTACGACGAATGGGTAAACTCCCAAATCCTGCAATGGCTGCAAAATGACGAATATTTATTGACAAAAGAAAATTATACAGATTATATACAAACCAAACGGGAATTTTACAATAACTATGATTACAGTTCACTGCACGACAAATAAAAAGGAGAAGTATTATGCTGTTCAATTCTTATATTTTTATTTTTCTGTTCTTTCCCCTTGCTTTAGCGGGATATTATATATTTAACCACTTTCATTTATACCGGGCGGCGGGTATATACCTGACGGGAATGTCCCTGTGGTTTTACGGTTATTTTAATCCTTCCTATCTACTGATTATCTGTGGAAGCATTGCCGTTAATTACCTTATTTCCCAAATCATGATACGGGCAGAACAGGAATATTTGCGCAAGTTCTCCCTTATTCTTGGAATCTGCGGTAATGTCGCCGTCATTTTTTATTTCAAATATTTTAATTTTTTCCTGGAAAACGTCAATTCCGTATTTGGAAAATCATTTGAGCTAAGGAATATTGTACTCCCTCTGGGAATCAGTTTTTTTACTTTCCAGCAGATATCATATCTTGTGGACTCTTACAGAGGTGAGACAAAAGGATATTCTTTCGACGAATATGCATTGTTCGTATCATTTTTCCCACAGCTGATTGCTGGGCCTATTGTCCTGCACAACGAAATGATTCCACAATTCCGACAACCGGAAAAACGCCGGTTCATACCTGAAAATTTTTCAAAAGGCATGTATATTTTTTCCCTGGGACTGTTTAAAAAAGTAATCATTGCCGATACATTTGGCAAAGCTGTCAGCTATGGGTTTGGAACCATAGATACCCTCAGTTCTATGGAAGCGCTGATTACCTCGCTGTCCTACACCTTCCAACTTTACTTTGATTTCAGCGGATACTGCGATATGGCAATCGGTATCGGTCATATGTTTAACATCGAACTGCCCCAGAATTTTAATTCTCCATACAAATCTGCTTCCATAACAGAATTCTGGGATAGATGGCATATGTCGCTGACCCGTTTTCTCAAAACATATATCTACATTCCTTTGGGCGGAAACCGTAAAGGCAAAATCCGTACCTATATCAACATTATGGTTGTCTACCTCGTCAGCGGTATTTGGCACGGCGCCAACTGGACGTTTATTTTATGGGGCGTGCTCCATGGGTTCCTGAGCTGCCTGAACCGTCTGTTCCACAAATCCTGGGAAAAGTTGGGAAACATCACACAATGGGCGCTTACTTTCTTGACAGTAAATATACTGTGGATTTTTTTCCGAGCAGATAATATACACTCTGCGGTTGCATTCACGAAACAGATGTTTACCATGTCAAGTTTTAAAATACACAAGGACTTATACAAATGTTTTGATTTAACGGAATTTAAATTTTTTGAAAAGCAAATACCCTTTTTAAATTATCTGCCTGAAAAAATTACCGGTTTCCACCTGTGGCTGTTTATTTTCGGAGCATTTTTTATCGTACTAAACTTCCACAATAGCAGGGAGATAGAATTCCAGCCCAACATCAGGACTTCCCTTACTACTATATTATTCACGGTTTGGTCTGTTATGTCGTTCGCGGGCATTTCTACTTTCCTGTATTTTAACTTTTAATACTGCTGTCAGCGGATGCAGCAGTCAAGGTCCCGGCAAATTACCATACCCCACAAAATCCTTATACCTGCAAACATGGAGGAATGACTATGCCAACTGTTAATACTATTATTTTTGACTTAGACGGTACGCTGTTAGACACCTTGGACGACCTTGCCGGCAGCGTAAATTATGCTATGGAGAAATATCACCTTCCCACCCACTCACGTGACAGCGTGCGCCAAATGGTGGGAAACGGCGTGACTGTGCTGATGGAACGCGCTATACCAGGCGGCCGTTCTTTTGCAGCGTTTGAAAACTGCCTGAAGGACTTCAAAGAACATTATGAAATCCACAAAAAAGATCTCACCAGGCCATTTCCTGGAATTATTGACTTCCTAAAGGAAGCATATGGATCCGGCTATAAGATGGCAGTAGTGTCCAACAAGTTTGACCTTGCCGTCAAAGGGCTGTGCCAAGACTTTTTCTCGCCGTATATCACCACGGCCATCGGAGAATCTGCCGAGACTGCGCCTAAGCCTGCGCCTGACACTGTATTTAAAGCTATGGAAGAATTGCATGTTTCCCCTGCCCAATGCGTCTATGTGGGCGATTCTGACGTCGATATCGTAACGGCCCAAAATGCCGGGATTCCCTGTATCAGTGTAAGCTGGGGGTTCCGCAGCCGACAGTTCCTTGAGGAACACGGTGCAACCACAATTACCGAAACTGTAGAAGAATTTTGCAATGTGCTCAAAAAGAAGTTCTAAGACAAAAGGTTGCGGTAAATTCTCTCGTATCAAAAGAGACCGCCGAACTATATATTTATTCGTTCAAAAGGTCTTGCCGCTTATGCGGCAAAGACAGAATGCACCAAAATCATTCTGGGAAGCTAGCTTCCCAAGATAATTTTGGTGCATGTTGTTTAAATTGCTTTGCAATTTAAACCTTTTGAACAAATCTATACCTTGTAATTTAGGTTAGTACGACAGCCCCATTTGAACAACTAATATTTAAAC
>CAJUTD010000004.1:28820-65289 GCA_910589635.1 uncultured Lachnospiraceae bacterium
GCGACAGTTCTGAGCGCCCTTAATTGCAAAACAAGTCTATTGCACCACTTCCAAGCCATCGCTCTCTTCCTCGTCTCCCAAATCCAATTCTAAACCATCGCTTTCTTCCTCGTCTCCCAAATCCAATTCCAAGTCATCACTGCCTTCCGATTCCTCACCTTCATCTTCCCATTCCAACTCGTCATTGGCATAATATTCCTCATAAGGGATTTCTTTTAACTTGGCAGCATCATACAAAAGCTCAACAGCCCTCTCTCTTGCAATCTGCGTCTTGACATAAATTTCGCCATAATCTTCCTCGTACTCCTCGAGCGTTTCATAATCATTTTCCTTTGCCATCTTCTCAGCCAGTTCCTGGTACTCACTGTCGCTGATTTCCTTGCCTTCTTTCTCGAGAATCGCCCGGACAACAAGATATTCATTCACCTGCTCGTCCACCATGGAATTAATCTCTTCCTCGCTCATATAGCTTTCCAGGAACTCTTCATATTCCATGCCCATGAACTCGGCATAATTCTTATATCCGGTCACGGTATCATCATAGAAGAAATCATAGAGCTTCTGCGGATAACCATCCACTGTAGCATTTTCTATAGCAGCCTTCAGCGCATTTTCCTGCGCCTCCATCTCAGATGAATCCTTTGCATCCTGTTCAAGCTGCTCCTTGACCGAAGCCTCGTAATCCTTTTTCGTCTTAAACTCAGATACTGATTTTACAAAGTCCTCGTTGTATTCCGGAACGACAGCTTCGCTAATCGAATTGAGAGTTACCGTAAATTCAGCTTCTTTTCCTCCCAAAGTATCATCGTAATCCTCCGGGAAAGTTAATTTGAATGTCACCGTCTCTCCAGCCTTCTTACCCATCAGGTTACTCTCAAATTCCTCTAAGAATTCCCCTGCGCCAAGTTCCAGCTCATAGTCGCTCGCTGTACCGCCTTCAAATTCCTCGCCATCAATCGTGCCTTTAAAGTCCATATTGACATTGTCGCCCTCTTGCGCGCCTCTGTCTTTGACTTCTTTGTATTCCGTATTGTCCTCCAGCTCATACTGAATCTGTTCCTCGACATCCTCATCCGTCACCTCAAGAACAGAAGGGTACGTTACCTCTAATCCTTTATATTCCCCAAGTTTAACGTAATCTGATACTTTGAAATCCAACACGTCATCCGACGCACCGCCATCATCATCCGCATCAGCGTTCTCTGTGTTCCCGGAATCCTCCTGCTTCTTATCATTGCAGCCCGCAAACATCATTACCGCAGCCAGAGCCGCCGCCAACAATATGTAACTTTTCTTTTTCATGTACTTACCTCCTGAAATTAAATGTACTCTCAATCCAGGAAAAACGCCCGTCCCAATGCTCCCCGGATATTTGTTTTCATTATTGAATGATAAATCAATTGTCACAAAAAAATATGAGAAGAATTTGTGGAATCTGTGAAATAACTATGAATTACAAAAATGTAACAGCACATCCCGCGAAAGCAGATAGCGCAAAATCTATACAAAGATTTACACCAACCGCTTTCACCAGACATCCTGTTACATAAAACCTCTCTCCTTGCGGTCTAGTACCATTCATCCCTTACCGCAGTACGGTGCCAGCTCCAGACGAATGAACCAGCCCTGCTCATGGTCGCAGACCGGACATTTAGCGGGCGCTTCCACTCCCTCATGCACATGCCCGCAGTTTAAACACATCCACTTTGTCTCTACCTTAGACACAAAGAGCTGATTTGATTCCAGAAGCTGCGCAAAGGTGCCAAAACGGTCGCCGTGAATTTTCTCAATCTCTGCAATCATGCGGAACTTTGCCGCCGCTTTACCAAACCCTTCCTCCTGGGCCTTCTGCGCAAAATGAAGGTACACGTCGTCATGCTCCTGATATTCATTGTGCTGCGCCATTTTCAACAGCTCTGAGATATTAGGGTTTATATCAACAGGATAGCTGCCGTCAGCCTCAATGTTCTCTCCTGCCAGTTCTTTTAATTGTTCATAAAAGACTTGTGCATGTTCTTTTTCCTGATCTGCTGTAAACTTAAAAACATGCTCAATCACATACAGCCCTTGCTTATTGGCCTGTGAAGCGGCAAAAGTATATCGGTTCCTTGCCTGGCTCTCCCCGGCAAATGCACGCATTAAATTTGTCTTCGTCTCGCTCTGCTTAAAATCCATTGCCATAATAGTCCCTGCCTTTCCTCATAGATATGAGTATTATGTACAGGCAAGAATTTTTTATGCACCTATACTGATACTTTTAAATCAGCACAGTTTAATCTTACAATCGCCTCGCATTTTCAACGGGCCTTCGTAAACATTGTCCGTACCGCTCTTGCCAATGTAAGAAATCGGGCATTTACGGCAATTTCCAATCGTAAAATCCGAAGCCACTTCAAACTCAAGCGCCGCTTTGCGCCTGCCGCCTTCTGAAGCCTCTGATTGTTGAATATTTTTCCAGCTCAAAGCCTGATTGCAGATACATTTATCCATGCCCAGAGATACTGCCCGTGAGCAGGTTGGACAGGCATAGTACGCCTCATTCTGCCTATCCCGCAATTCGACAACCTCTGCCGGAAATGCACGAATTAATTCTGCCCTCAAATCGTTATTGTCCATGTTCCATCCTCCAATTTTTGATAGCAGTCCGTATAACCGCAGCATTCTTTTCTAAAATATCTGTCCGGCGAATGTCAAACAGATACAATTTCAGTAGCCATTATAGCATATTTTCAAGGTATTTCAAACACTTATTTTGCTTGGTCTGACAAGTATATCGCTATTAAATAACACTTTGCTCAAGCTAAGCATCAGTTGTGTCTGTTTTTTAATGCCCATCTCTCGGAACGTCCGATGCATGCAAAGGAAAGACTTGAGTTTTGCCTTATCAATATCATCAATCGTCTTAGCATTGGAGGAGACAAGTATATCGTACACATTCTCCACCAATTCCTCCCGCTCCTTGGCGCTCATCGAGAGAATCCATGTATTGATAGCTTTTTCAAATCTCCGGCCCGAAAAACTCCTGGCATCATCATAGACAAAATGAGTGCCCAAGACAACCCAGGAAAAAGGATCGTGCTGCAAAACCAACGGATTGGAACTGCGAATCGTCTTATATTTGTCATGTTCCATCAGTACGCCCACTATCGAAGATTCTGGAACAAAAGAACGTATCTTACTGCGAATGTTACGATACATCTCACAATTTATAAATTTCTCACTAAATCCCGGTCCATCATTATTATACACAGTCAAAATGCGCTCCTGCTGCTCCACTGACAAATGCGTAGCTGCCCAAATTGCCAGATTTCCTCCCTTAGAATGCCCGCCAAGACGCAGAGACATTGGCAAATCCTTAGCCACCGCAGCCGCATATTTTGCTGCCTCAATCTGAGAAGGAATTTCATCTGTAAAACACATATTAAAATCTTCTTTCCAGCCGACCAGCGTGTTATCCGTTCCCCGAAACGAAAGAAACGCTGTTTTATCAGGTAGTAGAAATGTCACCGCTGCAAACTGAATTTCCTTCTCCTCATCCGTCATACTCAGAAAACGAAATACGCCCATGTCTTTAAATCTTGGCAGCATAGAAGCAGCATTTGCTAATTCTACCACGGAGCGCATAATGATACTGGGACCGTTTAACTTAAGCTCGTCGGGCATATCATTAATGCGATCCACAACATCTGAAAAAGACGGGGCCTCATTTTCTTTGACCGAAGAATAATCTAAATATGCAAGAATCGACAAAATCAGAGCGTCAATCTCATTAAATTCGCTCTGATCTAACGTCAAATCTCCACGCCATTCCAAATAATCAAAAACATTTGCTTTCTTCATAATGAACTGACTCCTTTCATTATATCTTCACCAAATATCCTGCCAAGCATACCTGCTAGCGAACATCCTGCCTGCGCGTGACATTGTCGTCCATAATTCTCTGGCTGCGCACCAACTTTTTCGCCAGCTTATTCATATTTGTCACAATCACATCGCCGGTAATGCGCATCATTATCTTGTTGTCTTCTCCCCTTTGCCTGTCTATCCCCGCATAAACACCTGGTAGATTGTCCGTACCATCCGCAAAAATATCTGACAAAATTGCCTTCGTTCTGTGATATCCTTCCTCTAACATGTTCATTATCGACTCATGGCTGATGCGCACAGAATTAGAAATCCGTTTATTATCAGGGAATGTTAGCTTAATAATTTTATTATCATAAGAGTAGTCTTCAAACACATAATTGTAATCGTCAAAATATATGCAAATTACATAATCTAATTCATTTTTTAAAACTGGATAAATTGGTATATTATCGACAACTGCCCCGTCATAGAGCGTTTTGCCCTCTATTTTAATGCCTTTATTATAAAACGGCATAGCGATGCTTGCGCGCAGATAGGGATCTATCGCACTCGGCGGTATATCGGAAAAATTATAATATCCTAACTCCTTATTTTGCAAGTCCAGTAAAGGTACATAAAATGCCCCCGGTATTGATGCTTCCGCTACAATATCAGTAATGATATCCTGTAAAAATGAGCTGCGCAGTACCGAGGTAATAAACCGCCTGTCCCCCTGCAGGTTGACGGAAGCCCATATATCGTATGCTTTCTGCAAATTACCAGTCAAATATGCATATGTGTTAAGCACCCCGACGGAAGCCGCGCTTATAAATTCAAAATCAGAAGGCTTGAGAAATTCATTCAGCGCTCTAAGTGCGCCAATTTGATAGGCTCCCTTTCCCATTCCTCCTGACAGAACTAATCCGATATGTTTCATTATTATTCCTCACAAACTTACTGTGTATTTATCCGTTTCTCAAAAAACCATAATTTTCTATCCACATTGTAACTATTTATCTGAATATCCTGAATGAAAATTTACATGTGATTGTCAATAGTTACACCAAATCGTACTTATCATATACAATGTTACACCATTTGTCAACGTGCGACATCTTATCAACTTGTTCGCCTTTTGATTTTGGGTATTCCGTTGCCTTCTGTCAACGCCGCCTTCGCCAGTTTGTCCGCTTCTTCATTATATTTATCCCCGGTATGGGCAGCAATCTTGCGGTATGTAATACGAATTCTTTCACTATTCGCCCTCATAAATGCCGCATATTTCTGCGTAAGGTCATTCTTTGCCTTCCAGCCGCCGGTAGCCCACATCTCGATTCCCTTATAGTCATAGCAGATTTCCACCGCAGAATAACCGTTCACTGCGCTCCATTTAACTGCAAACATAGCGCCTAACATCTCTCCGGTAACATTGCGCAGCGCAAGTGACTGGGGGTTATCTCCATTACCGGATTCACGAACAATCTCGCCCTCAGGCGTGAGCATCACACAGCCAAAAGAATATTTACCAATTTTCACATCAAAACTGCCGTCCACATAAGCCATCACCTGACCTGGCATACACTTGTGTCCGCTCTCATACGCTTCTTCTGCCGCATAATTCTGTGCGTGTGGCAAAGGCTCCTGTGTCCCTGTTTCATAATTCCCAGCGCCAGACAAATACTCCAGCGCTCCTGTTTCACGATTCCCTGCCCCATACAGATACTCCTGCGCCTCCCTCTGTGTGGCAAACCCCCGGTATTGTGCTCCAGGATAGCCGTCAACGGAGCCTTTGCATTCCTCCCAGGTATGGAAAATACCTGTGCTTTTTCCCTTTTTTACAGCGTAAAAATTTTTTTTAGCCATGACCCTTCTCCGCGATTATTATGATTGATACTCCTGCCGCAATTCTATTATCCATTTTTTTGTTTTTATCTTCATTGCGTTTTCTTTCATTTTCTATTTACGCAACAAATTCTTCTGGTGACAAAACTGGCATTTCCAATATAAATAAACTATATAATATTCTGAAATTATTATACGCAAATCGAACGAAATTATCAATTGCCTTATTCACTTTTCCTTTATAAATGCTTCTTAATACGCAAAATATTCTGCCCATCCTTATACTCATAGGAAATCTCATCCATGCTTTTTTTCACCATATAGATGCCAAGTCCTCCTATTTCCCGCTCCTCTGCCGAGAGCGCCACGTCCGGGTCCTCTTTGGCAAGCGGGTCATAGGCAACTCCATTGTCGATAAAGGTCACCACGACAGAGAGCGGTTCCTGCAAGACATCCACGCGGACTGTCGCCGGACCCACCTCGGGATTGTAGGCATAATGCGCAATGTTGCCAAAGAGCTCGTCAATCGCAATGTCAATCTGCATCTGTGCTTTCAGCGGACAACCCAGAGCCTCCAATTGTTCGTCCACAAAAGACGTCACCCTTTCTATATTTTCCACGGTCGCATCAATTGTCAATTCTTTCATCGCTCATCCTCTCCCTGTATTCCAGACATAACATGGTGATATCGTCAAACTGTGGCGCATTTCCCACAAAAGTATCAATATCCTCTTTTATCTTCACCAGCAGTTCCGTCGGCGGCAAGGCGGCATTCTGCGCGAGTATTTCGCCCAACCGGGTCATACCATAGAGGCCGCCGTCCTTATCCGTCGCCTCCGTCACACCGTCAGTATATTGGAACAACCGGTCGCCGGGGGATAACTGCATTGTTCCACATTTATAACGCATCCCCTCCATACCGGCAAGTACAAAGCCCGCGCGAATTTTGTATGGTTCATAGCTGCCACCCTTTTTACAGATAAAGGGAATCTCATGTCCTGCATTGACAAACGTAAATTCACCGCTCACAAGATCGAGCACTCCCTCAAACGCAGTGATAAACAGCCCTTCGCTGTTGGACTCGCATAAGAGGTCGTTGACCTCTGTAAACACCTCTCCCAAATCCCTGCCGGGCTGCGTGTGGTCCTTAATTAACGTCTTGCCAATTACCATGAACAGCGCCGCCGGCACACCTTTTCCCGAGACGTCCGCCATGACAATTGCCAGATGCCTTTCATCCACCATAAAGAAATCATAGAAATCCCCTCCGACCTCCTTGGCCGGATTCATCGTAGCATAAATGTCAAATTCCGGCCGTTCTGGAAATGCCGGAAAAATACTGGGCAGCATATCCGCCTGTATCTGCGTGGCAATGGACAATTCGGCTCCAATCCGCTCTTTCTCTGCTGTGACTGCCGTAAGATTCTCCACATACTCTACGATATCCGTCTCCATCTTACCCACAGCCTTTGCCAGCACACCGATTTCATCATTCTTCTTGATGGAAGACAATTTATCAGACGGCGTATTGGAATCTGCGAACCGCTTGGCTTCGTTTGTAACCGCCAGGATCGGCAGCAGAACTTCCCGATACAGAAATGCGCTGTACACAAGCAGGAACAAACAGACCGCCGCCAAAACGCCCAACAGGGTGTCCTTCACATAAGTATTGCGGGCGTTTTCCAACCTCGTCATGGCCTTCTCCACACCAAGGATCGCCACAATCTCTCCCTTAGAATCATATACTGCAATGCCGGCCGTCGTATGTGCTCCCGACTCTTCAGAGTAAGAATACAGGTACTCCGTGGCGCGCTCGCCTTTGGTAATGATATTGCGCACATTGTTTACATATTTTTCATCGACGCCAACCGCCGTATAGCCCAGCGGGTAACGGTCAAAGCCGCTGGCAGAGTTTACCGAATCATAGATATAAGTAAGTGTGCGGTAATCTTTCGTGTCTACCTTTGCCACATAGATCAAAGTCGTGCCCGTGGCATCCACCAAATCATCTAATCGCTTCTCAATCTCCCGGTACTCCTCATCCCGCTTTCCTGAAGACAAATATACTTCAAATTTATCGGGATTCAAGTACTTTGCCGCCGTCTCCGCGATTTCATAAGCCGAATCGTTATACTGCCGCTCCAGTACAGATGTAAATTCCCGGTATCCAATCATGCTGATGATCGCCCCCAGCAAAATGCCAAAGATTACGACTCCTAACGTCAGTTTTCCCGTAAGCCCGGTGATCCTTTTCTTCATTCCTGTTCTTCCTTTCTCTGACAGCCCAGCCATCTTATCCGGCAAAAATTGACTCTCCCATTGCTATTATGCTCCCAGTTCCGTTGTTTGATCTGCAAAAAATTGCTTCTTCTCCAACGTGTCCAGAATGCAAATCTGCTTATTCTGCCCCATGTGTTTACCCCTCTTCGCCAAACGTTCCTCATAGCGGCCAAAACTGCCGGGACGCAGATAAGAAATGCGCGCTCTGCTAATTTCATTCATTTTCCGACAGCCCTGATACTCATAATTCACACGACACAAACAGTCGTCCAAAATTTCCTCCGCACCCAAGCTATCCATATCTGTACATTCAAGATAAAATAGATATCGTGGCAATACATCCGATACATCCTCCTGTACACAATATCCTACAACCTCACCGCGCATACGAAATGCAAACATTTTAATAGCCTGTGCAAGCTGCTCCTGATTACTCTTTTCCCCGGCAATATTAATCACCTGGTTTTTGCGGTAACAAAACTGCACGATAGGCGCCTGCCGATACCAGCCAACAACCTCAATTACATCTCCCATGCAGTAACGGTACAACCCTGATTGGTTTGTAAACACAAGTTCATACCGTTCCCCCTCGCGCAGTTCCCACAAAAAGAGCGGACGCTTGCTTTCCTCCTGTTTTGCCGACAGCGGAAGGAATTCAAAAAACCCCGCTTCCGGAAAAAGAATATAACGATCTGGTTGATCCATTTTTTCTGCAACTCCAAAAATTCCCTCCGAAGCCGCATAGGCATAAGGGTGGATGGGTATATCCCCCGCATATCCTTCCATCTTCTCCGTATAATAAGCGAAGGATTTTCCGCCGATTGCCAATACATAACGGACATTCGGCCAAATTTTTTTTATCATATTCTCTCGCAGCGTTTCATGCGAAAGAAGGCGTAGTTCCTGCGCCCGCAAAGGATTGGGCAAAAGTTTCCTCTTTGCATATTCCCGCCACTGAGGGCTCAGAGGTACGCACGCGTCCACGCTCCCATGCTCCATATCTGTGAGCAGCATTTCCCAATTTCGCCAGATATAATCCATAACCCCAGCCACCCGGTTGATAAAAACGCCGTGAATTGCACGAAGATTTCGCTCCTCCAGCGCAAACCGCACTTTGATATAGAGTAAATCCTCCAATGTATTGGGAAAAAGAACCTCCTTGGGCACACAATAATCTCTGGCGTCAAATTGTTCCTCCCTATCCAGCCATTGATAGAGACATCCGGAACGTATCCCGTTCATCACACCATTTTCCATAGAAGTTTTCGCAAACTCCCCAATCTGAAAAATCTTGCCAAAAACCTCTTCTTTTGGCAAATCACTATAATGCTCCCGAACCATGCCGAAGGGAACGCCATACGCATAGATGTACTGAATGTTTAAATCCCGCTCCGTAAGCGGCAGATACTTGGCCTCCCCGGTCGTACCGGAACTGATACAGTAATAAACACAGGGTTCCTCTGTGAGAATACTTTCTTCTCCTGCGATCATCCGCAAAATGTAATCTTCATAATCCCCATACACAGAAAGCGGCACTTTTCTTTGGAACTCCGCGGCAGTCTCAATTTCCCCAAAACCATATTTTTTTCCATAGGCCGTGTCACAGTTCCGCCTCATAATCTCAGCAAGCAGACGGGCCTGCACCGCCGCCGCTTGTTTTGAGGTATTCCTGAGTAAATCCATGGATTCCTGCCCCAATTTCCCATAATCGGTTTTCATTCTTACCTCCGTTTCCTGTCATATGTAAATCTGAATCGTATTCATACCAAACGTCCGTTGATACGAGGACGTCTCCACCATATCCTCAATCATACGGATACCCAAATACATATCATCCAACTCTGCCGCATCGGAGCTCTCTGACACAGTATCGTCCATCGGCCCTGCATGAATTTCTGCACGGCGCAAAGGATTGAACTCTTTGCCGCTGTAGCGGATGCGGATTCCAATTACCCCCTCTAAGGAATATACTCTGAGATCAAACTCCACACTGCCTGCTGGATTCACAGACACAATCATTGTCATCAACTCTTCCATGGCAAGGCTCACGCGCATAACCTGCCCCGGCAGCATACCGTTTTCCTCACAAAATACAGTAATCTTGCTGCTGGCGCCGCAAATATCCTCCGCCTCACCGCAGACGGAAAAATTGATTACCCGTCCGCTCTCCTCCAGTGTATTGTCCATCAGCAAAAAACGCGAACATTGCCTGTGAAAATGATGATAATTCCCTGTCGCCACGAACCAGACAAGCAGCGTGAGAATTTCACCAAAAAATAAAAACCACCACGGATTTTGTGAAAGATGCCAAAGCACAAACAAACTTGCACAAGGCGTCACGAACACACGCAGCAAAATAATCACGTTTGCCCACATGGCACGCCCCGAAACATTATAATAGCCCGACAACATACTGTTACACAATGCGGGAACCATGCCCATCGACAGGCAGAGAAAGGCAAATGTCAGGGAATCCGTGAGCCCATACGCACCCGCAATTAGATTCGCACCCGCAAGAATCACCGCAGAAAACAACAGACAATAGGGCACGCCGCTTTTTATCTGTCTAATCATCAACATACGGATGCTCTTATTGTCGTGCTCACCGCTGTAAATACCAAGCATCGCCGATGCCGCCTGCGGCACGCCTCCAGTAACGCTCTCCGCAAACGCACTGATACAATTTACGGCAGTAAACGATGCTACCAATCCGCTGCCGCCGCTCCACAAAAGCAGCGTGTTTACTGCCATCACGCGCAACGTCTGAAACAGATTGTTCATGGCGGACGGACTGCCCGCCTTGGCAATGTGCGCAAAGGAGACGTCCTTACAGGCAACGCAGACGCCCAGGGGGAAACTGCTCTTTTTATCGCACAGCCAGACAAACCCCAACAGGCAGGAAACCGCCGTCGCCACAACACTGGCAAGGGCGGCGCCAAATACTCCCAGGTCAAACGTATACAAAAATAACCAGTCCAGCCATATATTACCGACGCCCATCACGAGCATCATCCAGGTAACCTGACGGTTCCTCCCATCCAGCCTGAGATACCAAAACGGAATGTAAATGAGGATTTTCGGCAACGCCCCGGCGAGGGTCACGCCGGCGTATTCCATCACCATAAGCGATACCCCCTTTTCTGCGCACAATAACCCTGCCAGGGGTTTTAAACCCAAAAGCCCCGCCGCCGTAATCACTGCAGACACCAACAGGCACCAAAAAATAGACATCTTGTAAAGTTCCTGCGCTTTACCATCCTGATTATTACCGATTGCCTCCGCCGCGCAGATAGCCGTTCCCGATACGATAAATGAGCCGACAATACACAAGACAAGATAAACCGGCAAACTAAAATTAATGGCAGCTAAGGCATCCGTCCCGAGCCGCTGCCCGACAAGGATGCCGTCTGCAAGGATATTGATATTGCCGCTCAAAATGGACAGCATACAGGGAATCAAAGCCTTCCCATATGCCTTCTTCAGAAACTGTTCATTCTGTTCCAGCGAAACGGCCGATGCCTGTTCACTCATAAGCGTTTATTCCTCATTATTGTCATTGCTAATCCAGTCACAGCTTACGATTCAATCGTAAGAATATCTGCAAATCCAGTCACCTCAAAAATCTCCATAATCGTCTCATTCACATTTGTGACTTTCATGCTGCCCTGTTTGTTCATTTGCTTCTGCGCCCCCAAAAGAATACGCAGCCCTGCCGAAGACAGGTAATCAAGCTTGCCCATGTCAAACGTCAAATCCGTTACCCCATCCAGGCTGCCCGACAGAATTTTCTCAAGCTCCGGCGCAGTTGTCGTGTCTAACCTTCCCTCCAGGGAGATGCATAATTCGCTTCCATTTGATTTCTCTGTAATATTCATATCTTTCTCTCCTTAATCTCCGATATCCGTATGCCCCTGCTCAAACTCCCATTGCAGGCCATATTTGTCAATAAAGTAAAAATACTTGGTGTCGCCCAAAATATCCGCCGCTTTCTGTTTGCCCTCAGCATCCTTCTCTTTCTTCTCGTCAAAGAAGTAAAAATCCTCCGGCTCTGTTTTACTAATCTGGTAAACTTTATAATCTTCCGTCGTATTGATTAAAGTTACGTCCGGCTGTGCCTTTATGTATTCAAAAGCCTCCTCAATATTGATAACCTTCAACGCCACATGCCTGGCGCCGCTGATATCGTTTGCCTTGAAAACCATAGGCTCCTGGCGTCCTTTCGGATTGTGGTAGCACATCAATTCAATCGTAAACTTTGTTCCCGGCACATCCATAAAACCAATGGAAACTTCCGCTTCTTCTGCCTCCTCAATAAAACCGCCCGCCTGAAAGAATCCTTTGTTCTTCCAATGCGGAATATGCTGGTTGGGAACCGCACCTAGAATCCTCTCGTAATAATGAAACGCTTCCATCACATCATCTACAAAAATACAGACATGTGATAATCCTGTAAAAACTGGTTTCTTCATATATTAAATCTCTCCTTTCTTATCCTCTGCCAATATTCAACTCAATCACCGTATTGTTCATGTTCAGCACCCGCATATACTGGAAATTTGACGCCATCTTCTTAATCAGGGCAATCCCGCCTACGGTCACTTCCTCTTGTTCCTTTTGCTTATACTCCATAGGATTAAAGGGCACGCCATCATCGCGGATTCTCAACATGTATTTATCATCCTGTATTGTAAAACTGATGTCTATGTAATTCTTCTGTCCGCTGCGGTAGCCATACTGCACGATATTAGCGGCCATCTCCTCCACGGCAAGCCCCAGAACCTTAGCGTCCCGGTCACTGATGTGATTGTCCGCACAGAATGCAAACAGTTTTTCCCGAAAGGCGATAACTTCCTCCAGATTGTTTTCCAAAGAGCAGTCTAAAGACATCTCGCCCACAATCTGCGGCAACATATAAACGCCTCCCGCTGCAAACTTCCCTCTGCGCTGTCCCAGCATCCGCCAAAGAGAAGCCAGCAAGATTGTCAACGCCTCACTTACCACCGCCATCAAACAAACGCCCGGCAGTCCCCAGAAGAAAATTCCCGTCAGGGTCAGCGGCACAATCACCACAAATCCCTGCAACACCGTCACAACTGTGGACAGCCCCGGCTGCAATATCGTCTGGTAATAAGACATCAGGAACTTATTGTACACATAAAAAGGAAAACTACAGGCAAAGATACGCAGTGCCGTCTCACACAGAACAAGCATATTCCCCTCCGTGATGCCGAATAATCCAGCAATCACCCCGGGGAGGGCAAAAAATATCACCAGCAAAAATGTTATGGCAATATAACTGTAGGTGAGCACTCTCTTACAGAGCGTGCGGATGCCAAAGTAATCACGCTCCCCATAGAGGATTCCTGCAATATTCTGTACAAGCCCGATAATACCTCCCACGCACAATTCCGCAATCAACACGGCATTGGCGCAGACGGAATAGACCGCCATTGGGTCGTTTCCCAGAATGCGCACAATCGCAGAATTGATAATCACGGATTTCAGGGCGGACATCAGCGTAAACGCCGCGCTGGGAATACCCGCTTTCACGGCAAGCCCCACATAATGGAATGCTTTTTTGTCCAGCTTTTGCAGCCGCAACATCCGTTGTTTGGAATGGAAATAAATTACCACCGTCAGCATTCCCGTTAAATATCCAATCACGGTAGACAGCGCGCTGCCCGCCATACCCATATGGAAACTCTGAATAAACACAAAATCCAACACCAGATTTACCACGTTGGCAATAATGAAAAGCGCGCTCCCCAGTTGCGGATGGTTATCCGCATTCATAAAATAACAAAAGATAATCGCAAGCGTCAGGATAGGAATGCCCGCAAAATTGACCGTAATATACGGCTCGACAAGCGCAGCCAAATCTCCATTGCCGGCAAGCAGCATGGCAAGTGGTCCCGGCAAAATTGGCGTAAACAGTGCAAAAATGAGTGATATAACAAGACCGGCTGCCAGCGAGGAAGTAAACACCCCGCCAGCTTTCTCCATGTCCCGTTTACCAAGGAGCACAGCCGCCTCGGCTGCGCCGCCCATGGCAAGCATCATAGCCGCCATCTGCAAGAGCAAGAGTACCGGCATAGATATCTCAATCGCCGCCATCGCCTCCGCTCCCAGTAGATTGCCGACAATCATGCCGTCCACCACATTACCGAGCTGCATGGCAACTGTCATCAATACGCCCGGCAAGATATACTGGTGGATTTTTTTATTGATTAAAAATGAGTTTCTTTCCATCGTAAACGCTCCTAATTATTGTTCAGCCCACGCCATTCGCAAAGGCACCTACGGTGCTTTCCCACTGCTTTGCAGCTAACTTTGCTCATAAGATGGCGTTCCCTCAGCCGAAACAAATCGTATAAAATTCGTGCAAGCACAATTTTCTCCGATTTATTCGGCCGGCTGAACTATTTATTTATATTATAGCCTTCCATCAAAGAATCCCAGCGTCTCCAGAGCTGTCAGAGCATTTTTGAGGTAAACGCTGTCCGGCATCGGCCACTTAAACCCAAGGCGGTACAATGCTTTGGTGGTAAAACTGTTGTCCGCATCAATGTAAACCGTACTGTTGTCTGCATCGCTGGATGCGTAGGCTATCAGACCGGAAATCAGCTCATTTTTCTCCTCATCTTCCAAAGCCGCAAGAAGCGACTGCTGGAATTCCTCGTCACTGACTGTCTCCACAAGAATGCCCGACGCGTTCATCTGCTCAATCACATCCGCCATCTGAATTAAATAGCTGCTGTATGCATGGAACACCGTAAACTCACCCTGCACGGAAGACAATTTGACAATTGCCTCCGCTGTGGAATCAATTGGTGAAAACTCCGTCGGCGTATCTAACATAGACACCGGGAACCTGCCCAGCGCTACATAGCCGCGCAGGGTACGCATAAATCCATTTGTCACGGAGTTAATCTGGAACTCACCGTCGCTGACACGGCTCATCAGGTTTCCTACGCGGATGACCTTGCCCTTCATGCCCTGTGCTGCCGCTTCCAAAACTGCTTTTTCCGCGCGGAATTTGGTGTCAATATATTTATTGGAAAGGCTTTGTCCAAAGTATAATTCATGCTCATGCAGCTTCTTCTCTTGCGGAAATTTTCCGCCCACATTTTCACCGGCAATGCTCACCGTGGAAATTTGAATCAGCTCGCGCCCGGTCTCTTCGCACAGACGGATTAAGTTCAAAACTCCCTGGTAATTCACTTGCTCTAACGTGTCATCCGCAGAGAAATGCTTCACACACGCCGCACAGTTAATCACACGCCCGAAATCATACTGCTTTAGGCTATCCACCTTAGCGGCGTCCGTAATATCACCTTCGATTAACTGAATCCGATTGCCGAACAATTCCTCATAGGGATTGCTGAAATAATACACGAGCATACTCTTCAAGCGTTTCTCCAAGGTGGAAGCCTTACCTTTGCGCATCAGGCAGTATATCGTATTGTCCTCATTGTCAATCATGTTCTTTAAAATGTGCGCTCCCAGGAAGCCATTTGCGCCTGTAAGCAGGACATTGCCGAGAGCGGAAGGCGCAATCTCATCTACATGTTCCACAACATTGCAGCTTAACACCTGCTCTAAGGAACTCTGCCCCTCTTTGCTCTCTTTGCTTCCTTCTGCCGCAGCGCTCTCACCCTGCATCTCCTGAATATGGCGTTCCAGCTCCAGAGGCGTCTTGTAATCAAACAAGTCAGCATACGATACTTGAATACCCGCGCTCATACACTTCATCGCCACCTTGGACGCAGACAGGGAAGTACCGCCATTTTCAAAGAAATCATCTTCAATGCCAATCTGCTCCACACCCAACGCCATCTCAAAGATTTCACATAATTTGCGCTGCAGCTTTGTGCGCGGTTTCACATAATTTTTATTTTCCACTGTGTACTCCGGCTCCGGCAGTGCACGCTTATTTACCTTGCCATTGTTGGTAAGCGGCAATTCCGGAAGCTGCATGAGCACGCTTGGCACCATATAAGGCGTCAGATACTTCTGCATGAAACAGGTCAGATTCTGCTTTTCCACCTGGCTCTCCGCCACAAAATACCCGCACAGGAATTGATTGGAATCTTTTTCCTTCACAAGCACTACGCTGGATTTGACCGTAGGGTACTGGTTCATAACATTTTCAATCTCATCCAATTCTACGCGGAGCCCGCGCAATTTCACCTGATTATCCATGCGCCCCATGAACTCTATTTTGCCATGATGGTTCCACTTTGCCAAATCCCCGCTGCGGTAAGCATTTTGCCCTTCAAATTGAATAAATTTGTCCGCGGTCATCTCCGGCTTGCCCACATAGCCCCTGCCGACGCCGTTTCCGATAATCAGCAATTCGCCTGGCACACCGGCTGGCAGCAAATTGCGATTCTTGTCGATCATCACCATTTTGATGTTTGCCATCGGCTTGCCAATCGTAATCTTATCCCCAGTCACCTGGTCGAAGGCGCAGCCGATTGTCGTCTCCGTTGGACCATAGCCGTTAAAGGCAATGGCGTTCGTCCCCAGAGCCATTATTTTGTCGTAGAGCGCCTCGGGGAACGCCTCCGCCCCCACGTTAAACACCTTAATCTGTGACAACGCCTTTTTCATCTCCGGCATGTCGATAATATTGATTAAGAAGGAGGGCGTACAAGTCATCATATCTACGCCATTCTCCAAAATCAGTTTGGATAACGCAAGCGGATTATGTATCTCCTCTTCATTTGCCATGCAGACGGTGATGCCATGATATAACGGTATACATTCCTCCAAAATAGAAACGTCAAATGTAATCGCCGCAAATGCCAGTGATACGGTAGCGTTATACACATAAGACTGCGCCTCCACATTATAAGGGTTATCGTCCACATAATTTACCAGGTTCCGGTGCTCAATCATCACGCCCTTAGGCTTTCCGGTAGAGCCGGAAGTATAAATACAATAACAGAGATTCTCTGGTTTGATATCCACCTTTGGATTCTCAGTATTGCCTTCCTCCGCCAAAAGCTCCTCCAAAATCAACACTTTTGCCGACAGCTTGTCAATCAGTATTTTTCGCTCCCTGGCAATCTCTTGGGGCATTACTACAAATTCTGCTCTCGAATCTTCCAGAATATAGCTGATGCGCTCGTCGGGGTATTCAGGGTCTATGGGCAGGAACGCGCCGCCTGCTTTCATGATACCTTGTCTTGCAGCATAGACATCCACAGTCCTGGGCAGCATCACGCCCACCATCTGTTCGACAGATAATCCCATGGCAATGAAACGATTAGCAATCTTATTGGCATTCTCATTCAGTTCACGGAAGGTAAGGCTCTTGCCGCAGGCAATCACCGCCGTCTTATCGGGATAGAGTTTGGCCTGCCGCTCAAACAGTATATTTGCCGTAGTCTGCTCCACTGCATGTTCCGTCTCATTATAGCTATCCAGTTCACGGCGTGCCTTTGGGCTGGCCATGCAGACTTCCTTCAACAACTTCTTCACCTGGAATTCCTGTACCACAACCGCCAGACTGTCAATTAACCCGGCAATCGTACGCTCCTCATACATATCACTGCGGTATTCCACCTGATAGCATACCTCATTGTCATTGACCATCACGTCGATGGACAGCGGCGCTTTTGCGGTGTCTAAAGAAAGCGCCTCACTGACAGCTTTCTCCCCGGCAATCTCCTCAAACCAGAAATTGTCGCCCTGGAAAGCAAACAAAATGTCCGCCTTAATATTGTAAGCCCGGCTGATTTCTGCAAACGAATAGATATCGGCATTCATGCTGTTCATCAATTGCTCACCCGTTTCATTCAGGTAAGAGCTGATTTCCTTTTCTCCGTCGAGGCTGCAATAAACGGGCAGCGTCTTCACCAGCATATTGATGGTCGAGGACAAACGGGAATCATTTCTGCCATTATAAATCGTTGTAAATACCGCCTCATCCTTGTAGACATAACGTCCCGTCACAAACCCAAACGCCGCCGTAAACAACGTGTTCAAGGTAATCTTCTGTTCCGTACAGAAATGGCGCAATGCTTCCATATCCGTCTTATCTGCTCTCCGATATACACCAAGCCCTGGCGTTTCTTCTCTGTGGTCTTTCGTTGGAAGAAAATCCGTGTCGCAGCCCGCAAAAATGGAATCGTAATACTGCTTGGCAAGCACATACTCCTGCCCCTGTAAGGCTTTCTGCTCTACGAGCGCGGCCTCATAACCACTGAATTTCTCCTTCGCCGGTGATTTCCCGCCATACGCCTCGTTCATGTCGCGCAAGAAAATACCGCAAGATTCCCCATCGCTGATGATATGATGGAATTCTAAGAAGAGATATTTACCTTCCGGCGTATCAAATAATTGTGTACGAAACAGCCTGTCGCCAAGAATCTGGTATGGCTTCACCAGTTCTTCCTTATGCAGTTCCTCACATATCTCAACTTCAAACGGCAAATCGTCATTGCGCTTCTGCCAGATATCGCCGTCATCATCCAACATAAGCGTCGTCTTAATATAAGGATGAGCCTCTACCGTCTCCTCTATCGCCTTTTTCAAACGTTGTAAATCTACATGCTCTCCCAGACGGAATAAGAAAGGAATATTATAAATTGTGCTTCCCGGATTGGCGGCGCACTCCACAAAAATACCATTCTGCGTCTGGGTCAGCGGGTAGCGCTCCTGCTCGGCAAACGCTTCCTCCTGGCTGCTGTTCGCCAGGAATTTTTCTAATTTCTCTACGGTATCATGCTCTTTTAAATCCTTATTGCGGATAACCGCGCCCGCAAAAGCGTCAGAGAGCAATACGTTCAGCTTAACCGCACCGATTGACGTCAATCCTGCCTTATAGATATCCGTATTTACGCCAAATTCCCGATGCCCGATGACTTCTGCCACGCAATCAAAAATCTTCTGCTGCACTTCTCCCTCAGGCATCACCAAATCTTCCTGTTTGCGCTCCGGCATGGGCAGCGCACGTTTATTGACTTTCTGGTTCTGGTTCAATGGAATCTTGTCAATCTGCATTGTCACAGCCGGAACCATGTACGGCGGCTTGCTTTCCTCAATAAATGCATTGAGCGCATCCACATCAACTTCCTCATCCGCTACCACATAGGCAGCAATATATTTTCCGCCCGAAGGCTCGTCAAAAGCCGCCACGGTCGCATCTTTAATGCCTGGGAAACGGCGGATAATCTCTTCCACTTCCGTCAATTCAATACGGAAGCCGCGAATTTTCACCTGGCCGTCTCTTCTGCCGATAAATTGGATATTTCCATCCGGCAGATAGCGCACGATATCCCCCGTATGGTAAATCCTGCTGTATTCCGCTAAGTTACTGAACGGATTATCCTCATATACCTCCGCTGTCTTCTCCGGGCGGTTCAGATATCCTCTGGATACATGGACGCCGGCAATGCAAAGCTCGCCCGGCACACCCACCGGAACTCTTCTGCCCAGACTATCTACAATATATAACTTCACATTCGCTATTGCCTTGCCAATCGGCAAGTCGTCCTCATACTCCTGAAGCTGGTAGCTGGTAACAAACACTGTACATTCTGTCGGTCCATACAAATTTATGTAATTTGTGCTGCCAGCGGGTGCAAACGGCGTCAAGGCCTCCCCACCCATCAGCAGATATTTCAAATCCGCGCACTGTGTATTTTGCCCTTTGGCTGCATTGCCCGCATGTCCTGCGTCACACAGAATGCTGGTGGCAAACGCCCGCCCAATCTGGGTCGTCATAAACGAATGAGTGATACCATTTTTCTCAAAATACCTGCTCAAAGCATTCAAATCTAAGCGAATGGACTCTTCTATAATATGAAGCGCAGCCCCGGAAGTGAGCGTGGGGTACATATCCATCATATTGGCATCAAATCCGTAGCTTGCGTATGCCGCCACGCGGCTCTCCTCCGTAAGCTCATAATCCCTGCGGTAATTGTCACAAAACGCCGCAATATTCCTATGTTCTAACATACATCCCTTGGGCACGCCTGTGGAACCCGAGGTATAGAGCAGGATAAACAAATCCTCCGGCTTGGGCGGCTCTGGAATCTGTTCTGCCTTAGGCAGATTGGGGATATCCTTCGTCAACAAAACCTGGCCTTGCCACTCTGGCACCAGCGCTAACAGCTCCTCCTCGGCAATCAGCAGCTTTGCCGCGGAATCTTCCATCATAAACGCCAACCGCTCTTTTGGATACGAGGGGTCTAAGGGCTGGTATGCTGCCCCCGCCTTGGACACGCCAAGCGAAGCAATCGCCATGTACTCACATCTGGGAATCAGCACGGACACCACCTCTTCTTTGCCAATGCCAAGCTCTGCAATGTAAGCGGCGAGACGGTCTGACATCTCATCCACCTGGGCATAGGTATAGCTTCTGTCTGTGTAGACAAGGGCTGTTTGCTCCGGCATTTTTTTTGCCTGTGCACGGAATAAATCAATCACCGTCTTACTGCGGTCATAGGAAACTTCCGTCTCGTTAAAACGATCCAAAATCTGAATATCCAGCTCTGAAGCAAGGGAAATCTGCCCAAGATTTTCGCTGGCTAACATACCTTTTAAAACTTGCAACAGCATGTTAAGCAAACCGCGTGCTGTCTCCTGGCGATATAAATCCGTGCGGTATTCCAGGGAAATTTCATATCCTCCCACCTGCTTCATCACCATCACCGAAACATCTGCCTGTACATCGCCGGTGGCAAGCGGCGCCGCCACATACTGTCTACCTTCCAGTGACAGCCCCTGCAGCATTTCCCCCTGGTAGACGAAAAGAATATCCGAGGCAATGCCGTAATCTTTCGCCAGCTCGGCAAAAGAAATACAGTCATGATTCATTACCCCATAGAACTCCTCCTGAAAGTTTTGCAGATAACTTTCCACAGACACACTTTCCTCCCAGGAGTGATAAATCGGCAGCGTGCGCACAAACATTCCCGTAGAATTTGCCATGTTTACCGTATGTCTGCCGTTATTGACCGTGCAAAACAGGCTCTTATTTTCCCCGCTGAACTTCCCCAGCGTATAGGAAAATGCACCCAGAAACAGTGTATTTTCAGAGATTCCCCTCTGTCTTACAAACTGCTCCACCGCCATGGACGACAATTCTTCGCCTAGCGAAATTCTTACCTCCTCGCTGGCGGGTGTTACCGTCTTTTTCTTATAATCTTTCATCAGCGCCTCGCCAAAATCTTCCCCTGCCAGTTTACCCGCAAAAAATTCCCGTGCTTTCTGATACTTGGCGGTATCTTTTAAAGATTCCTCATAGACAGAGAAATCCATCATGGAAATGACCTCAGCCTCCGGCTCCTCTCCGCGGTAAAGCTGCGAAATTTCATCGAGAAATACCTTAACGGATGTACCGTCAAAAATAATGTGGTGCACATCAAACAAGAAATAGCATTTGTTCCCGCAGCGGTACAGCGCCATACGGTACAGCGGCTCTCCTTCCAGCCGGAAGGGACGCACGAACGTCCTCTTGACAGCTTTGATATCCTCCGTCTCCCACTCGCTGACATCCGCTTTCAGATATTCCGGGTGCAGGCACATCACAGGCGTCCCCTTACGCAAGGCAATGTTCACACCAAAGGACGGATGCATTGCCACAGACTTCTTCACAGCATTCTTAAACTTCTCCATATCAATATCAGAAGGAAGTTCACAGCACATGGGAATGTTGTACATCGTCGCCTGCGGGTCATTGACACATTCCAAGTACACGCCCACCTGCGAATCCGTAAGCACATATTCCTCCCTCTCCCCGGTATGCTTCTCCAATATATCTTGTTGATTCTCCTCTAAAAGCGCCGCAATCTTTGCGGGCGTCCTGCCTCTTAGCACCAGCTCCGGCGCCAGTTCTATATCACTGAGGAATTCTGCCAGCTTTAAGACATTGATAGAATCTCCGCCCAGTTTAAAGAAATCGTCATCCACACCGGCCCTGCCGCAGTGCAGGACTTCCTCAAAGCCCTGGCAAATGCGTTTCTCGCAATCACTCTGCGGCTCTTTATACGTTGTCTTATATTCATCTAATCCAGGCGGCAGCAATGCCGTACGGTCCAGCTTGCCATTGGCATTCTTCGGCAGGCTGTCCAATCGCTTAAAGAAGCGGGGAACCATATAATCGGGAAGCGTCTCTTTCAGATGGGCGCGAATCTGCTCCACCTTCACTTCTTCTGCTGACACATAGTATGCACAGAGATAATTCTGCCCATTTTCATCTTCAAACGCCTTGACAACAGCGCTTTCCACTTCCGGCATAGACGCAATGCGAAGTTCAATCTCGCCAGTCTCCACGCGCTGGCCATTGATTTTCACCATCCAATCCTTGCGGTTCACATAGACGTAATTACCGTCCGGCAGCTTACGCCCCATATCCCCGGTATGTAAAAGAACGCTGCCATCCTCCTGCTTAATAAACGTCTTTGCGCTCTGTTCCTCTAGATTTAGATAAGACTCGGCAAGGATGCCTTTGATGCAAATTTCGCCATCTTCCCCATCTGCGACTTCTTTTCCGTCCTCATCCAGCAGGAAAAAGGCCAGTCCCTCCACCGGCCTACCAATCGGCGTATTCTCCATGGGTTCTTCGATTTTGTAGTACGCCGTCACCACTGCCGTCTCGCTGGAACCATAGCAATTATACAGTTCATAACCATCCCCGGCCAACATGGAAACACGTTCGCTTCCGGTCACCACTTTTTTCAATGTATTGCTCTTATTTTTAAACAGACGCAGCATCTGCGGGCTGATAAAGCCACAGGTTATACCCCTTGCGACATAATAATCCTCCAAAAGCCGCACATCTTTTCTTATCTCTTCCGGCAGAATATGAGAACATGCGCCGCGCGAGAGCACGGCAAAATACTCTAACACTAAGGCAACGAAAGACATCGGCGCCCCCGCTGCCTGCACATCGTTTTCATCTATATACAGGACTCTCCTGTTGCGCCAAACAGCCTGCGTAAAGCTCGCCATGGTATGTACAATTCCCTTGGGACGCCCGGTAGAACCAGAGGTATAGATAATCATTGCACGGCTGCCATCCTCCCTTGCTGCCGGCTGAATAGGTTCATACATTCCGATATCTGACAGCCAGCCGTCATCAATGATTGCTGCTGCCTGACAATCCTTGCGGATATAGGAAATACGTTCTTCGGGATACTCCGGCAACACCGGCACAAACGCCGCACCAGCCATCATGATGCCGATTTCCGCCGCAATATATTCCATTTTCCTGCCCATGCAGACCATAACAACCCTGTCTGACATTTCTCCCGACTGCACAAGCTTGGCGGCAATCCTGCCGCTTAACGTATACAGTTCTCCATACGTTGTCATCCGCTCTCCGTTACAGTCCGCCAACGCCGCCTTGTCCGGATATTTGCGCACCATAACTTGAAATTCATCCAAAAAATTCATTCCTTTTCCTCCTTAAAAAAATTCAACACTATTCGTGTACTAACTGCAATGATAATTAAAATACTGTTCCTTTAAACACTTTCATAATCGTTTCTTTTACTCTCTTTTTCACCATACAACACCAATTATTTACACGCTAAGATTGGAAGATTCAGCAAAATCCTTGTCACAAATTGCCCATGTTCAACGGTAAAATCCGTCTCCCCTTCGTAATTGGACGCCGCCTTAATAATGCTGTGTACGCCTATACCGCCACCTTTCTCCGATTGCGGCAGCCCCTTACGGAAAATAATTTCCTCTGTGCTTGTATTTCTACACTGTATAATTACCTTGTTTCTTTTTTGGGCAATATAAATGTCGATTACCTGATGCAACAGCCCGGAAGCAATACATCCATGGATAGCATTTTCAAATACATTCGCTAAAATCGCGACCCAATCGATATCCCGAATAGGAAGATTTTCTGCCACCCTCACATCCAAATCCACCTGAATATTGTGGCTTCGGGCCTTCTTTGCATAAGCCGACAAGATGCTATTGACCGCCCGGTTTTTGCTGATATCCTTTACCTTACGCTTTTGCACATCCTCGCCATACTGCGCAAGATAAGCAAGAAGCTCATCATATTCCCCTTTATGCACATATTCTTCAATGAGAAGCGTGTGGTGCCGTACATCATGCCGGATGCGCGCCGCCTCTGCCTCGGATTCCCTCATAAGTTCCATCTGCTGGTGCAAAAGCCGTTCATTTACTTCCAGCAATTCTTTTTCCGCCTGATAATAATGTTCCTGCCCCAAATGGATGTATAAATGGAGAATGGCATACTGGAGCACACCCGCCATGAACAAAATCAGAAACGCCCGCACCATATTAAAAATAGAAAAACCTTGAAGATTCGGCCAATAAGCCATAATCGCACCCAAAGCCACCGATACAAAAAGAGTTACCGCACTGAACAAATCCATTTCCTGAATCAGAAAATCCACACCATTCAAAAACTGTTTCCGGAATTTGAACCAGGTAAAGACAAGGATTACCACAAGACAAATAAAACGCACGAAAATATCTATCCATAAGTTTCCGCCAAACCACCATCGAGCCACATCCACTCCGCAAAACGTGCATACGGAAAACAAATAGAACGATAATGCCATTTTATATAGCGATAGATAGAAGACTTCACTGCTCATTAGGCTGCAAAAAACCCCAATTACCGGAAGAACAGATAACGCCGCAAACTTCACAAAACTAACGATTTCAAACAGATACCAACAGCTATAGCCGGCTATCATGGAAACACCAAAGATGACATAACACCAGACCGTTTTTTTCATAGAAAATCTGGGACGGTCCAGCATAAGAAAAAAGGACAGCATTAGTACTACACTTATGGTATTGCGCAAAAATGCAACCCAAAATGTTCCTCCAAGCATAGCCTTTACCCTCCTTCCGTAAAACACTGCTTTAAGTTAATATATCATTCGCAAAATGGCAATTCTACTAACTGGGACAACTGATGATTTTTTTGGGATAAAATACTTTGACGCTTTATCATGACATGGGCTTTCCTATAAGACAAAAAAAGATTCTCTTTCCCAAAAGGTCCAGAGAATCTTTATCTTAACTTTTATATTGCTGGCATTATTTCAAATCACCTAACTCCCGAAAATCGAAATAATACGCAAAATAATCTTTCTTAAATTCTGCCACTTTATTCCGCGGTATGTAAATAGTACTTCCATTGTCCATTACAATCTGCTCACGCTCTACCGAGACAATGTGGTTCATGTTCAGGATATAAGAACGCCCGCATCTGCCAAACTGACTGTAAACTTGTAACATCTCCCAGAGCTTCCCCGCCGTCATACGAACTCTGTATTCCACTTCTATCAGATGCAGCGCCTGGTAATTTTTCTGCGATTCGCAGTATACAATATCATTGGGCTGGATCTGCCGTATTCCTCCCGCCACCTTTATTACAATCTGGCTCTCCTTATTCTTGCCAATCTGCCCCATCGCAGAATCCATAGCGTGGAAAAAGCGTTTGCCATCCAACGGCTTCACAAGATACTGAACCGCATCCACCTCATAGGCCTTTAACGCAAACTCCGTTGACGTGGTAAGGAAAACAATCGGTATGCCCAATCCCAGCCGACGCACCTCCTCAGCAGCCTCTATGCCGGTCTTTCCTGCCATAAATATATCCAAAAGCAAAATATCAGGCGTATATCCCTCCTCCCTGACACATCGCAACAATTCCTCCGCACTGGAAAATCGCTTTGTTTTGTATTCCAACGCCTGCTCCTTTTCCTGATAACTTGTCAGGAAATCCTCGATCAGGTCAAGCTCCCTCTCTTCATCATCACACAATGCTATTGAATACAATTCTTTTTACACCCTCCGACTTTCTGCAAGCACTTGCTGAATTCTTCCTGTTTCGACAGGATTTGCATTATCTATTATAAATAGATAGAGGTGAAAAAGCAACTGATTTTCAGTGCCATATTTTTCTTAATTGCGACGCCCTATGTACACAATTGAAAATTTAGAACACATGCCGTAAAAATATGCTATAATTGAATATAATACTCGGATGCTTCCTACCATAATGAATAAAGTAAACGAAAAGGAGCTCAATATGATGAATGAAATACTGGACGAAAGATATTCTGTAGCAGATGAAGCCATCTACGACGCCTTCTTTTTAGTCCTCAAAGAAAAAGAATTAGATAAGATAACTGTTTCCGATATCATAAAGAGAGCCGGAATTGTCCGTAGCACTTTTTACAACCACTATGAAAACATTCCAGCCCTCATCATTGCTGTTGAAGATAAAACAATTGAAGATATATTTTCTCTCATGGAAACTTTCCATCCCCATAACGACCGGGAAATGTGCAAGTCTTATTTCCTGACGATCTGTGAATACACAATGACAAATCCTTTCCTGGCAAACCTTTTGCGGAACCCGGAAGGCGGGGCATTTTTCGAGAAATTCATCACTATGTTCCACCGCTATGTATCAAATGTCATGCAAAACACAGACCCTTCCCATCCCAGCAAAGAAGAATTCTCCTACATGATTGCCTGCGTTATCGGCAGTACCGTCGGCGTGCTCCATAAATGGAGCGCAGAAAATTTCCATGCTCCCGCAGAAGTCATCGCCGATATTCTGACACAATCCTTCATCGCGGTCATGATGCCGTTTATTTCCTAGAATAATTATACACAGCCAATGGCTTCACCGCAAGCGGCGGGACATCGCCTTTCGCCGCTTACTTCGCTCTTTATCCCTGTAAAGGCTCGTCAATTGTGGCCTCCTGCCGCTTAATCTTCTTTGTCGAACTGCGGATAAACGGATTCTTGCGCACAATCAGCCCGGTAATCTGGCGGTATGTTGGCTGTTTCTTATTGTATTCATCCAAGAATGCCTGCAGCCCTGCCTGGATTTCCTCTGCGCCAAGACCTTTGGCTTGAACAACATCCATATCGGGATAAATCCTTGCTGTAAGCCCATTGTTCTCACCTGTCACAATCACTTCGCCTACCAGCGCGCCAAGCGCCAATTTATTTTCAATCTCCTCCGGTGAAATATTCTCACCATTTGAAAGAATAATCAAATTCTTCACACGTCCATTGATAAACAGAAATCCGTCTTCATCCAGATATCCCTTATCTCCCGTGTGCAGCCAGCCATCCTTCAAGGTCTCTGCTGTCTCTTGCGGCATCTGGTAATATCCCTTCATAACACTACTGCCTTTTACAAGGATTTCCCCATTATCAAACGCAATCTCCGCATTGGCAAGCGGCCTGCCAATCGAACCCGGCTTATGATCATCCGGCATGTTGGAACTGATAACAGGAGAACACTCAGACATACCATAGCCCTCATAAATATTGACGCCGTATTCCGCAAACTTTTCAATATAAAACGGGTCGAGATGCGCGCCGCCGGTAAATATAATTTTCAGGTTTCCGCCAAATACATTGGCGGCTAACGCCTGTTTGGGAATTGCCGGGTCTGCTGCGGAAAGCCTTTTGTAAATGGTCTCCACCATCATCGGCACCATCAAAATTACCTGTGGTTTAAACACTCCCATATTTTTTACCATATGGAGAAGGGAATCGTTGATGCAAACAGTTGCACCCAGGGAAAATCCTTTGAGCCAATCCATCACCAGACAAAATGCATGGTGAATCGGCAGCACACTCAACATAGGTGTTCCCGGCTCAGCCGTATAACGGACATACTCCACGTTCGTTGCCAGATTATTCTGCGTCAACATAACGCCTTTGCTCTTTCCCGTTGTACCGGAAGTAAAAATAATCGTTGCCACATCCTCAGGATTGGGTCTGTCTGCATCCGCACCGTTATTGCCAGCGGCTTTCTTTAACTCTGCCAAAGACACTACTTTCTCATTGCCGACTTGTGCTTCTTCCTCCTGCAGCAACCAGATTTTTCTCAGCTTCGGGCACTGCGCTAACACGGCGTCCAAAAGCGGCAGAAGTTTCGGGCTCAGGAAAAGCCCCTCGGAATCCGAACGGTTAATCAAATCAATCAAATCCTCACCGGGAAGCCCGGCGTCAAGCGGCACGGCCACCATTTTTCCAGTGATAATGCCAAGATAACTCTCAATCCACTCCACGGAACTAACGCCAATTAAAGCAAGATGCTTCCCCTGGAAACCTTCTGCCAGCAACCCTTTCCTGATTGCCACAACATTTTCCATCAATTCCTCATAACTTCTCTCAAGAATTTCCTTTTTTTGCAGCCATTTTACTGCCTTAATTTCTGCAAATTTTTCTACGCTGTTTTCTAAAATATCACGAATCAATATTCCCATAATTTACGCCTCCTGCTGTAACTTCTCCATCATTTCCAGTGCCTCTGCGATTGTCAGGACCTTTAATACGTCCTCCTCCTCAAGTTCTACGTCAAACGTATCTTCCAGCTCTCCCAGAAAAGACATGAAATCAAGGGAACTGAACCCCAAATCCTCGCGGAACCTCATATCATTTTTCATATCCTCCGGCTTTACCTCACAGTACTGAGCTACAATTGTTTTAAACTGCATTTCGTTTGTCATCATCTTTCCTCCTAATCTTTTTTATACGAAATCATGAATTACTTCTTAATTTAATTTTAATTATCTGTTTGCATCACTCAATCTTACACATTTGCCATAATTTCGCCGATACTCATATCCGGCTCCGCAATCCCTTTAAACAGGATGCGCATCATATAGTAATATAAAAGTTCCATATCGTGCTCTTGCAAATGAGCTGTCTGGTAATGGTAAGAGAAATTCATTCCCCCATGTTCCGTATGCGATACGGTTAAATACATTTTCTTAGTTGCCGCGCCATTGGCAAACCATTTAGAATGCTGCGGTATTTGCTCTAAATGCGGATTATCCATCTTCACCGGCAACGGCTGGTATGTGAGATAACAACTCTCATAAGTCGTATGTTCCGGCGTATGGTAACGCCTTCTCATTTCTTCCATAATCAATGCCGGGTCATAATTACTGTGCATGTAAATCCTGTTTTGCACATTCTGAATCTCATATGCAGCCGCTATAAATTCCATTTCGGCAGGAATCACTGTACGACAGGGAAACATAATTGTCCTGCTGCCGCCAGATGTCCACTCGTCATGCGTAGAACGCCGTGAGATAAAATTCTGTATCGTAATGTCTTCCTGCCCGTCATTTACTTTTGACAAATAAGTACGGATTCCCAGCAGCAAAAGATTCGTCATAGAAAGCTGGTGGTTCATGCAAAAAGCAATCAAATTCTTAGTGGGCTCCGGTTCCAGATAATAATCCTTTACCTCTACAAACAAATGTTTTAATTCGATGTCTGCCGCCCGCAAGTTTTTATTTCCATGCTTCTTTCTTGCCTCTTCAAGAACAGAAGGCCCCTGAATATCAGAATAAAGCGGCTCTCCCAACGCGTCCAGCTGATCGTCCCAGAATTTCTTGTCCTTGGCAAGACGTTTCTCGTTATTGGCCTTCTTCAAATCCTTTTCCAGAACCATCTCAAAATCTGCCAAATCCTTGGGAAATTCAGAACCAAACCGATAATGCGTATATAGCTGCATCAAATCATTTATCATTACCACCAATCCGCAGGAATCAATCAACCTGTGGTCCATATGAATAAAAAATCCGTTAAATCCATCCGGAAGTTTCACCATTGTCACATCACACAGCGGGATATCATCTCCCTCAAAGGTCTCATACGCCCATTGCTGCATAAGTTTGTCCGCCTCCGCCAGACTCATGCCGGACAAGTCTTTTAAGGGAATGTCCCTGGTCTCCTTCTCGGCAATATATTGCTTCACCTGTCCTTTTTCATCGGGTTTCGTAAACCGAACCCTCATACAGCCATAACGCTCAAACTCTAACTGAATACATTTCTTTAAAAGGCCAAAATCCAACGCTGCTTTTAAAGACGCCACGACGCTGACCCCCGACACTTGCTGGGTCTTGTAATCCTGAATCCAGTTATGGTGCATTTTCTGTGCCGCTGTCAACGAATAATAATCTTTCATGCGAAACCCTCCTATTTCCTTCCTTCTTCTGAGAAACTAACACATTTCACTTTTAAATTCTACCCCCCAGGAGAGTTAGCATACACTTTACACGAAATTGACCGAGACTTTTTGTGTGAAAAAATAGACGTCAGTTTTGACGCCTATTTTTAAAACTGTATTATATTTGATACTCCGCATATAATTTCTTTCTATATTCCCCATCTTTCATACTTTGCCGTATGTCATCAATGCGGTTTTCATGAAATAGTCTTTCATACAGACGATTAAGCCGCTCTTCCCCCTGTTCTATTCCCTGTTCTATTCCTTGTTCTATTCCTTGTTCTATTCCTTGTTCTATTCCCTGTTCTATTCCTTGTTCTATTCCAACTTTCCTTCCTTCTTGCATTCCTCTCTCCATTGCAAGTTCCATAATATTCATCTCTACTACCTCCCATTCTTCACTTTCTTTCACTTCTGTTACAATCCTGTGCAATTCCTCAAGCCTTTTGTCCTTTATTAAAATCTCTGGGTTTTCTAAATTACTTTCTTTCATATATTGTAACAGACTTACCAACTCTTGAGAACCATTTTTGCTAGTCATATTTAAGAAAATTTTCGTAGTTCCATCTTCAAGATGCATACCGGGAATTTCTTCACATTGTTCTGTAAACGTGTATCTCACCATATCCTTTTTCCAAATATCCTCTTGTGTAATAAATATGATGATAGAAGACGGCAGCTGCCTGTATTTCGTGTCCTGTCCCGCTCTTAAGACCGGCGTGTCCAGCAGGCCCTGATAAAATCTGGCACGTTTTGGTATATTGTCCCCTCTGCTGTCATTCTGCATCTCCATATCAAACAGCCGGTTTTTCTTATCCTTTGCCCAGGCATCTAAACGTATCGCGCGTTTTCCATTCTTATTGAGTACAACCTGTTCCACCTTCACTTCCTCCAATTCAAGCTCAGGTTCGCCTAAAATAATACTTAATGTACATTCATAGGCACGTTTATTTTTCATTACCGATAGAAATAATGCAAAATCACTCAGATTAAGCTGATACTCCTCGGCAAGCGCTTTCAATACTTTTTCTTTATTATCTTTGTCCATAGACCTCCTCCTTAATGATAAAAATATTTTGTAAAAGTTAATTCTTTGCGTGAGTACCGCATAGGACCAGGCTTCTGCCTGTTAGATTTGAATTAGAAATATTGCTTATCCTTACTCTACCATATGGTAGTAATGTATGTAAAGTAAAAATCAGGCTTTTTATTTTTTCACAAATGAAAAAGAGGAGCTGATTACTGTATCAGCCCCTGCCATTTCCGAAAGTCATGTCGCTTCCATCATATTTCTCAAAGAACTCCAATACTTTGTCCTTATACAATTCCGGCTCCTCATAGGCACTGCAAAGATGCCTTGCCTCTGACATAACCACAAGCTCTTTGGGCGCCCGGCACAGAGAATAATTATATATGGTATTTCCCGGATCTACATAAGTGTCCTTGGCCCCATGAAAAAACAGAATTGGCCTTTGATTCGTCTTCATGGCCTCCGCTGTCTCTGCATCCTTCATGCGAAAGCCTGCAAAAAATGCGCAAAATAAATCCAGCCGAAACAGAAGCAAGCCAATCCAATGAAGATGAAACCAATTTGCCGCCATATCCTGCATTTGTCCTTTCATCGAACGGAACCCGCAATCGGAAATCAGCCCTTTTACCTGCTGTGGAAGTTTATGCCCTGACGCCATAAGCACCGAAGCCGCCCCCATAGACTCCCCGTAAAGGTATATGGGAAGTTGCCGCTTATTTCTTCTGGCAATATAGTATGCCCACCGCTGCACATCATACTTCTCTTTTGCTCCAAAAGTAATATACTCTCCCTCACTCTGCCCGCAGCACCTTTGATCTAAGAATAACAAATTACAGTGATTCTCATGAAGGAACTGAGCCATGTACGCAAAATCCCCAAAACCACTGCCCTTATACCCATGGCAGAGCAAAACAAACCGCTTGGCATTCTCTGCCGGCAGATAATATGCATGCAGCTTTAAACCATCCGCACTTCGTATATAACAATCCTGTAAATGCTGCTGTGCACACCACGCTTTGCCCGCCTCATACTCTTTCTCGAATTTATACCTTGGATGATTCACTGTCGTATGCGATAAGGCAAACCATTTCTTTCTTGCCAGCTTTTTGTGGTCTTTATAGCGGACCGTCATGCCAAAAAAAGACCATCCAAATGCCATAAATAATGAAAATCCTCCCACAGCTGCACATAATACTTTGATAATCTTATTTTTCATAATATATATTTAACCTCTGTTTCCTAGCGTTTTTTACTTATATGATTACAACTATTGAGAATCCCCATGTACTTCTCAATAGTTACTTTCACATTATGTTACTGTTCACTCGTATTCTGAATCTGTATGAGGATGTCACACTAACGTAAATTACAATGTACAGATTCATTCATAAGGTTAACATTGCAAAATAAGTATATATATGAGTGCGACAGTTTCAAAGAATTATTAAATCTGTGAACTACATTATAATATTCTTTCTGCCAAAAAGCAAATTTATGTTGACTTTATTTAGCTTCAAGTATATAATATTCTTAACAAAAAACTTTTTTTATTTATAGCAGTTAGAAAGGATGTGCAAAAAACGGATATGATAGTCAAAAAATCAAAGCACTTAACGAACAGTGAAGAAGATTTAATGGAAATTTTCTGGGAGCGTAATGAACCCCTGACAAGTGTTGAGATTTCTGACATTTCTGCGGACCGTTCCTGGAATGGGAATTATGTGCATATGATGTTACGTTCGCTGTTAAAGAAAGGAATGATAACCGTATGCGGTTCCGTACAATATGGAACACAGTACGCCAGACAGTTTATCCCCTCGCTTTCGAGAGAACAATATGCCGCCAAGCTTGTCATGTCCAAGGGCATCAAAAAAAATTCGATTGCCGCAGTTACGGTAGCTATGGTAAACGAAGCAGATGAGACAAACGGTGAAGAATTGATACAGCAATTAGAAGAAATCATCGAGGAACTAAAGAGCAAAGGTGCAAAGGAAGAATAATATTGAATATAGCAATCAGAAGTCACACTTTGATAATATTTCGTACCAAAACGAAAGAAATAGACAAAACCATGCAGATTATACCTTTTTCTGTACTCATGTCCGTCATATAGAGCAGCGCTGAAACAATCCACAGCCTTAAAAATACTTTTGCACTCACCGCTAAAATCCCTGCTAACTTTTCTCAAGGCTGTAAAAAATAACCTTCATGCACGCAAAGGAGTGAAAATATGTCAACATTATCTTTAGAAAACGTAACGTACACCTACAAGAATGCACAAAGAGCTGCTGTGTCAGGGATTTCCTGCAAATTTGAGGAGGGAAAAGTTTATGCCATTGTTGGACCTTCTGGCTCTGGGAAATCCACGCTGCTCTCCCTGTTGGCGGGATTGGATCTACCGACAGAAGGCGAGGTCGCCTTTGACGGCGACAGCCTTGCCGGACTGAACCTTGACCGCTACCGCCGTGAAAGTATTTCCATGATATTTCAGGCATTCCACCTGTTTCCACTAATGACAGTTATGGAAAATGTCTGCTTCCCTATGGAACTGTGCGGCGTAACACCAAAAGATGCAAAACCCCGGGCATCTGCACTGCTTGAAGGCGTCGGCATCACCAAGGAACAGATGGGACGGTTCCCCTCGAAACTTTCCGGCGGGGAACGGCAGCGCGTGGCAATCGCCAGAAGCCTTGCCTCAAACGCCAAGATCATACTTGGCGATGAGCCGACCGGAAACCTTGACGGTGCAAACACACAGAACATCATCGACATATTGTGCAGCCTTGCACACGAAAAAGGGTACTGTGTCATCATTGTCACACATGATATGGAAGTTGCCGAAGCTGCCGATGTAGCTCTGCGCATGAGAGACGGCGAATTGCGGATAGCTTAGTTGTATCTCCTCTACAGGAAAACTCCTTCACGCTTTCGCGTGACAAGGTCTTTGCTGTGCCGAGTGCGGATTTGTCCTAAGGGGGTTCCGGGCTTGTCCGGGGGATGCCTTAGGACGGTTAGCTTCAGCGGCATAATTCTACTCGCACGAGTGCGCATATTATTTTTTAACTTATAGGAAATTCATAGAAATCTCCTATAAGTTAAAAAGGCATACCAGATTTCCATATCCGATATGCCAACCACTTTCTATATACATTCACTTTTTTGCTTCTCTTTTCTCAAATCTGCCTCTCAAAAACATATTTTGTAGCCGACGATAAATCTCCTTTGTATACATAACCCAACCGGTCAAACTCCCTGATTTGCAAAGGCTCCTCAATGCTCCTCTCAGCCATGTAGCGCACCATCTCTCCCCTTGCCATTTTAGCATATGTGCCTTTCGTCACTAACTTTCCGCCGGACCTCTCACAGAAGACAATGGTTATATACTTATCCTCTTTCGTCAGATATTTTTCAATGCACTTTGCATATTCTTTGGATGCAAGGTTGACAATGATGCCGCTCTCATCACGGACTGACTGGTAAAGCCTGTCTCCCCAAAAGCTATATAAATCTTTTTCGCCGCCAATAACGGCCTTAGCCTGCATTTCCAGACGGTAGGGAACCACGCCGTCCATCGGCTTTAATACACCATAGAACCCCGACAAAATCCTTAAATGTTCCTGTATATAAGCAAACTGCGCATCCTCAAATACAGCAGGCGCCATGTACTGATAGGCAATTCCTTCATAAGACAGTATTGCCGGCGTCAACCTGGCATACAAATCCATATACTCTATCCGCCGAAAATTCTGCGCTGCAATATTATCATTGCATCTCCACATTTTCTGCAAATGTCCAGGCGACTGCTCGCGGAGCCATGCAAGAATTTCCTCCGACTGCGTAATATACTCTGGAAGCCCCAATGGTTCCAACGTATCGAGATCCTCATTCATTTTCTTGGCTGGTGAAAGAATGATTTTCAACCTTATTTCCTCACTTTCACATCGGCGTCCCAACCTCTATCAAGTTACCGTCCGGGTCATAAAAGCGGATTACCTTCTGACCCCACGAATGCTCCATTAATTGGTTTACATACTGAATCGGCTCACAATAATTTTCTAATTTCTTTGCAAAAGACTCCAAATCGGCTTCCTCAAAATACAACTCGCAAGCATTGTTCCTGGCAACACTTTCCCTCCCTATGAACTTCTCCCATATTTTTTTATCCTGAAGGACAAGCCCTTCTGTCATGATAACATTTCCATCATTATCAAGTATCACATCCAGACCAAATAACTCTTTGTAAAAAGCGATTGATTTCTCGATATCCTCAACAACGATTAACACATTTTTTAATTTCATTTTGCTTCCTCCCTATCTCCCTGATTCCCTCTCTACTTTATGTTTTTTCCATTTCGTCTCATCGCGTTAATCTTTGTTGTCCAGTATAAAACAGAAATCAAATCCAAAACTCAAAGGAAAACGCCTGCCTCTAGGTTTGACAATTACCCAATTAGTAATGTCTCATTCCCCATCGTATAACATTTCTACAGGGAATGAGACTTATCATATTTTTTCATTTGCGATTATTAATGCCTAATTAAACTGCTCTTCTCTATGGCTGACGATATTCTCAATGCTCTTCCGAAGACCCCATAGCGTAAAACAACCGCTGCTCCATATCCACCAGCGTGTTCGCATAATCTCTCAATTCCTCCGCCAGCTTCTTCCTGCCGGTTCCCTCCTGTTTCTTATACAAAATCCGATGCTCCATACTTGCCCAAAAATCCATGGACATTGTACGAAACTGGATTTCCACCGGAAAATATTCCATGCCATCCAGACAGTACACCGGAATCCCCACAATCACATGATAACTGCGGTAACCGTTGGGTTTCGGTTCCTTAATGTAATCGCATTCGCGAACCACAATCAAATCTGCCTGACGTTTCATTACGTCTACAAGATTATAAATATCATCCGCAAAATAACAGATAACCCGCACGCCCGCAATATCTTGCAGATAGTCCTTGGCGTTCATGACCGTAGGCTCTTTCTCCTTCTTTCGCAATTTATCTTCTATGCTGTCCTTTTCTTTAATCCGGCTCTGGATATTATGTATCGGTTGTCCCGCCGAAACTTCATACAGATTATGTTCGAGCACATGAAGCCTGGCAAGCAGAACTTCTTTCGCGTCCTCATATGGCTGTATGAATGTATAGTATTCCTGATCTGTCATAAAATTCCTTTCCCTCCTCATGCTAACTACCTCATTGGCTCTAGCACAAAGCAGCAGGGCTCCTCCCGGCTGCGCCGGGCCCCTCTTTATGCTAAAGTATATCAAATTTGAGAAAGAAATACATAAAATTTTCTGGATAAAATTCTTAAAATATTGTAAACTTTGGCATGAGGGGGGACCCTACGAAGTTGGGGAGAGCCCTCATGCCTTGTTCTGGAGCCTATAACCTAGCTCGCATGAGGGGGGACCCTACGAAGTTGGGGAGAGCCCTCATGCCTTGTTCTGGAGC
>CAJUTD010000004.1:65389-84523 GCA_910589635.1 uncultured Lachnospiraceae bacterium
CTATAACCTAGCTCGCATGAGGCCTCTTTACACAGCCATAGAAGTAAAATAAAACCTATTCCAGTAATCTCTCCGCCCACTCCGCTTCCTTAAAACCTGTGAGCACTACATTATCACTTACAATCAGCGGCCGTTTCACTAACATTCCATCCGTTGCCAGCAGCTTAAGTTTGTCTTCATCACTCATAGCTGAAAGCTTGTCTTTTAACTGCATTTCCCTGTATAAAATACCACTGGTATTAAAGAATTTTTTGAGTGGGAAGTCACTCTTTTCATACCATTCCTTTAATTCATCATAAGTAGGATTGTTCTCCACAATATGGCGATCCGTATATTCTACATTATGAGCATCAAGCCATTTTTTTGCCTTCTTACAAGTAGAGCATTTCGGGTATTCTATAAATAACATTACTTTACCTCCTGTATTTCCATACGATTACAAATACCATCCCCATACTTTTTCCATTTATTCAAACCCCGACATTTTTTTGTATAATGCCTTGGCATATCCATCTGTCATGCCACTTATAAAGTCAGTTGCAATCAATATTCTGCGGTATAATAGCTCCTCTTTATCCGTGAGGCAATCAAATTTTACCGCCTTTCTATAGTCGTCAATATAATTTTGAGAGACAAGTGTAATTACTTTCTTATCCTGCGTTGACATCTCGCCATTATCATCAAACCGGACAAGCGCCGGCACAAATTTATCCAACAAAAAGGTAAGAATCGTCTGTGCAGATACTTCCGGCTCAATGATGATTCGTGAATCAAAAACAAACTCAGCCATTGCCTTTTTTAGTAACTTAGCAGTTAAGCTATGGTTATTATCATAAAACAAATCATGTTTAAATGTTCCGTTTAAAATATCATCATAATTCCTGGAAAATCGCCAACATACAACATACATTAACCATTTTCTGAGATATGTCCCCCATTGACTCATCACCTTTGTCTTATCTTCTTCCCCTTTATTAATAACATCTAATTTATCAATAATTTCTTTCGTCCGGGCAATGTGCTTTGAAGGTTCCCCTCTCTTATCTGCCAACGACAAATATGTTCCCCTGAAATAAGCTAACAATTCTTCTACGCTAACTACACCCGACTTAACCGCATCCTCTAAATCCGCAGTCATATATGCAATGTCATCCGCCGCCTCTACAATATATGCCAATGGGTGGCGAATTACTTTCCGTTCTGCATTAATTGTACCTACCGCGTCAGCAATCTGCATAAACGTTTTTTCTTCAGCTTGATAACAGCCTATTTTATGCCGGATAACAGCCTCCCCTGTTTCATCACACCTTGTCGGATACTTTATCAGCGCGCTGAGAATTGAATATGGCAAATTAATCTCAGACTGGTGCCGCGCCTTAGACAAAATTCTAAAAGCCTGAGCATTGCCTTCAAAATTCTCCAAATCCTTAATATGTTTATCATTTAACATTTCCGACACGGGCTTCTCTGAACCACTTTTCTTCAGATAGACATTTCTCAGATTATCCTTAAACCAATCTCTTATAATTTCTTCCCCGACGTGGCCGAAGGGCGGATTGCCAAGGTCATGTAATAAACCTGCACACGACAAAATTGCATTCACATCGGCAACTCTTTCTGTTCTTAATCTTTCGTCATTCTCCTCATCATAATCTACCGGAAAATGTGGGTACGCTGAGGTATTTTGAAAACACATGATACCCAACTGCTTTGCTATCGTTGATACTTCTATAGAATGCGTTAATCTGGTTCTGACAAAATCACTTTTCGCCAGTGGGAAAACCTGTGTTTTATCCTGTAACCTTCTAAAAGCCGCGCTCGAGACGATTCTCTCATAATCTCTCTCAAACGGGCTTATGTAATAGTCGTCAAATGCTTCGGGGTCTTTTTCTTCTTCAACCAGCCTCGTCTGCGTTAATAAATATTTCCACTCCATTAACTATTTTCCTCCTTTGTATCGCCTCTATGCCTATGGTATCTCTTATTGTAACCTTTATTTTGTAAAAATAGCAGTAAACAAACGTCACCATATACCATATATTACCATGATTCTCAGGCCGGGGCAACTTATAAAAACTTTCCCACAGACTTTTCAGAGTTTACATGCATATTATACAAAATACCTGAACGAACTCCGAAATGAAACCAGCGAAGTAAAATCAAAAATAGCATCCGAGGATCAACCTGTCCAATTCACCAGTCTTGTTTTTCAGGTATCGGTACTACAAATAGCAAATCAAATCGTACCGTTCAGTCTTGAATCCAAATTTCTCATGCATCCCCATAATAAACGCATCGCTCAAAGCAATTCTTTTGCAAACGTAGTTTTATCTACCAAAAAACAAGCCCTTTCTAAAAGTAGCAAATCAAGACCATATCCTGCCTTATGAACATTCCAAATTGGGAAATAAGAGTTAGAATCCGCCATTTCCTATAAGCAAATCTCAAAAAAAATATTTTTCCCATATTCGCCTGAAACATGAATACTTGCTCCATGCGCTTCAACGATGGCCTTTGCGATAGCCAGCCCCAGACCATAACTATTGTCATTAACGCTGCGTGATTTGTCCGTCCGGTAAAAGCGCTCGAAAATATGCGGCAGCTCCTCCGGCTGAATCCCCTCACCGCTGTTTTCTATCCGAATCACTTTCCCGGACTCCTTTCTTTCCAGCCTGAAAGAAATAACTCCCAGCTTAGGCGTATATTTCAAAGCATTATCCAGAAGGATAGCAATTACCTGTTTAATATCATTTTCATTCCCAAAGTAAGAGACAGCGTCCTCAATTTCATACCGGAATGTTATTCTCTTCTCATATATACTGCTTTCCATCGACAGTGCAATTTCTTCACAGCACTGGGATAAAGAGAACTCTTTCATCTCAACTTTACTTCTAGTCTCTTCCAGATAGGAAAGCTTCAAAAGCTTTTGAATCAATGCATCCATTCTTTTCGTTGCAGAAAGAATGTTCTTCAGATTCCTGTTATCTTGAAACTCCGTCTGCATCGCCTGTGCATTTATGCTGATGGCAGCAAGCGGCGTTTTCAATTCATGGCTTGCATCAGATATGAATTGTTTTTCACGTTCTAAGGCTTCCTTCGCCGGAAGCGTAACAAACCTGCTTAAAAAAATACTGATCAGCAATAGTCCCAAAAAGCCCGCGGCAATTAAGAGAAACACTCCTATATTACGGTAAATTCCGCTCAGCCCTTCGGAAGTATCCGTTATGATAAGCAGATACCCTTCCGGCGTTTCCGAAATACAGTATATGTAGGATTTCCATGTGTATTTTTCCGATGGAAGATGGAAAATAGCTGAAATATCGCTTTTAGAAGGCGCTTCCTGCGTTGTTTTATAGGAAGACTGGACATTAAGGATATTTAATCCCTCATCCAACCAAATCGCAAAAATAGGACTATCATACTCATTGAGCATCTCATCATCCGACTCATCAAATTCAAAAAAAGAATCACTTTTAGAGTACCATTTCAGATTATTCAAAATCTCCTGTTCATCCCAGAATTTTGTTGTAAAATGATATACAAGCAGCAAAACCCCGAAAGTAACCGTCATAAAAGCCATTGTGGTAAAAACAAATTTCTTCCGCAGCTTTTTTATCATATGCCATCAGCCTCCAGAGAATACCCGACCCCTTTTGTGGTGACAATCTGCGCCTTTGATTTCACAAATTTCAGTTTTTTACGAAGAAAGGAAATATAAACCTCCACATTGTTGTATTCCGACTCGTCATCCGGCCCCCAAATTTTTGAAGCCAGCATATCCTTTGTCAGAATATGCCCCGCATTGTTAATCAGGTATTCCATAAGCTGGAACTCTTTATTGCCAAGTTTTACCCCGCCGTCTCCACATTCCAGCTTTTGCTGGCTCTTATCCAGTTCAATATCCCCCACAGATATAATATTCTGTCTGGAACCTTTGCTTGCCCTCGTCCTTGCCCGAATCCGGGCGAGAAGTTCCTCCACATCAAAAGGCTTCGTGATATAATCATCTGCACCATAGTCCAATCCCTTTACCTTATCCTCCACCATGGATTTCGCAGTAACGAGGATGATCGGCACATCCATCCCCTCCTCACGAACATTTTTCAGTATGTCAAGCCCATTCAGTTTAGGGAGCATGATATCCAGAATCACAAGGTCATATAAACCGCTCAGCGTATATTCCAGACCGGAAAGTCCGTCATAGACAGTGTCCACAAGGTAGTTCTCCCTTACCAAAACACTTTCTATTCCATCCGCTATCTCTTTCTCATCTTCTACAACCAAGATTCTCATTGTATGATATCCCTCATTTCATCCGTTTTTCAAACCCGAAAAAATAATCACCACCAATCATGTCTTCCGGTGTAAATGGGTCTTTATGCCTTGGATTATAAAACTCTACTGCATGGAAGCCGCACAGATTGATATAAAAATGAAGATTCCTTTTTTCAAAATACGGCGTAACCGTTTCCCAAACTACGGTATCAGGGTATAATTTTTCCAATGTCTCCCAAATAGCACAACCAATTCCCTTATTCTGGCATCCTTCTTTTACATAGAGAAATTCCAGCGAATTGTGTCCCGACTTTGCATCAATCACTACGATGGCTCCGCCGACCATTTTACCATCATACATAGCCTGATATGCCGCTGCGCCTTTCTTGGCTATGCATTCTTCAATATCAGCTTTCGGTAATATCTCTTCATTTATTTTTCCAAATTCTTTTTCAGCGCCGCTCTGAAAAGCTATCTGCATATCAGCAAAAAAAGACCTTTTATCTTCTTCTTTTAATGGCAATAATAAAAACATGTCTATTCTCCTCCATTTTTCCCGCTGATGCCAGGGGAGCAAATTCTGCGTCGTACCCTTGCTCATCCTCCCTGCTTTCCATATATCCGACATAGGATAAATTGCAATCCCATGTATCAATCTTATCATACCATCTTTCTCGTATAAAAATCAATGATGTCCGGTACTTCCTATCATATTGTCAAAACCTATATCACTCCTTGATTTCCAAATAACTAAATCTTAAAATATCCTATCACATCCCCCATTTTCACCTGACATTCTCCAGAACTTTCCATGCTTTCTTTCTTATTCTCCTCCAAAATAAGCTTTTCTCTTACCTCCTTTTGAAACAGCAAAATAATTGTTGAACCACATATTTCAAAATGCCCCATTTCCTCACCACGCCTGACCCATGTATCCGCCCTCTCATGTACAATTCCGCCGGCAAGTACAGCCCCCACTTCTATCTGTGCTACAATCCCAAAATTCTTTGTATCCATAACGCTCCACATCCTTTTGTTAAGCCGGAACACGGGTTCCCTTTCCAATGCAATTGGTTGGACGCTGTGGAGCGTTCCAGGTATCAGATGTCCCTTTCCGTGGTAACAGTCATCAATATAGCAAAAATGGTGGTAATCGTCAGGCGACAACCGGAAGATCATACACAATCCGTTCTCAAAACACTTGCTAATATTACAATCCGGCATAAGGTCATGCAGGGAATACCATGAATCCTTCACAAAAAATTTCTTATTTTCTTCTATTGATACGAAACTTAAAGAGGCATCACATGGGCTTATCAGTATATTTGGACTTACAGGCAAACAGATTCCATCTTGCTTTCGGGCAAAAAAATCTGCAAAACTCCTATACTCCTGACCTCTGTACGGGCTCATATCAATATGGTGCTTTTTTATGTATAGACTTATCAGACATTTAGAATAGGGAGAATTAAGCCAACGTGACAGCCACGCAAGCGTTCTCTTAAAAAGCAGGATTTTCAAAAGGAATCTCCCTGGTATCGTATTATACAAAAACTTCACAGCGCCCCCCTATACATCTCCCAATCCAGCGACCAAAAAAGCAAATTCAAGAATACCACATATTCCAAGCACTATTTTTCCGGTTATTTCCGGCTTCTTTATTCTAAAAGGCAGCAGAAACAAGACTGCTGTTCCAGCAAGTGCAGCTGTTCCCACGAGTCCGCGTTTCTTCCCTGCGATATCGCATATCATAAACAACAACGGCAGGATAAGCGCAATCGTTGTTACTGGAAGTCCATAATAATATTTTCTTGCAGCATCCGATACCTGCTGCCGATTCTGTTCATCAACATTAAAATATGCCAGGCGGATTAAGGCGCCAAGGACATAAAACGCAGAAACAGCATAAGAAAATTCGCTGCCTTCGTTTGCACAACATAGGATCACGGCAGGCAGTACACCGAAGCAGAGCAGATCGCTCAGGGAATCGATCTGAATACCAAAGCACTTTTCATCCGCATTTCGTTTTTTTGTGGATGCTACTGCTCCGTCAAACATATCGCATATACCTGCCATCATAAGACAAACAAGCCCCATCCATATATCTCCATCTATTGTAACAGTGATGCCAAGAAATCCTGCCATCACCCCAATGTATGTCAAAATCACCGTATAATTATAAAATCCCAACAGCTTGCTATGCATAAAATACACCTCGCCTTTTCATGATCCAATCAACGAAAATCCGAAACTATATGCCAAAATACACCATGGCTTCCCTAAAAGGATGATACATATAAATTTCCGGGTGGACAGTTTCGTAAGCCCGGATAAATAGCACAAATAATCATCCGGAAACAAGGGCAGGAGTATTGCCGCAAACATAAATGCTGCATAAGATTTGCTTCTGGCTGCTCTGTCTGCCCACTTGTCATATTTACCACCCTTAAATATTTCCTTGACAATCTCAGTTCCATATTTTCTTGCCAGCAAGAAGGCAATGATGGAACCGGCGCTGATTCCGATGTAATTACACCAAAACCCTCCCACACTGCCGAACATTACCGCACCAGCTGCACACCCTAAAAATCCTGGCAATACCGGAATAACCACCTGCGCTGCCTGAAATAAAGCCAGCATAACGGGAGCAAATATCCCATATCCCAACATATAAGCCTGGAAACTTTCCACGGAATCAAATTCCCCGCCGCTCCAGGCTTTTAGCAGCATCAGCACAAAAAATGCTAATAGAAAAACCAACAGGTAAGTACTTATTTGGATAATGCTCTTTTTCATAGAACCACCCCGCCTCCGTCCAGTTGTTCACTTTTCATAAAAATAGTGCGTCAGCACCCCAAACCGAAAGTAGTAACCCAAGCCATGATGTTTCCCGGAAGCAAGTTCTTCCATATATATTTTACACGAACGTTCTGACGTTAATAAAAAATGCCCGCAGAACTTTCCTTTACGAAAACAATCTGTGCTGTAATTTTCATAGCGTCTCCTATCCTTGGCTTCTCAGGGATTGCCTTTTGGTATCTAATTCCCAGAGCCTTTCATTTGTCTCTCAATGTCCTTGAGCTTTTTCTTAAGCGCTTTTTTTTTCGTCCCGTCAGTCTCCATTTTAATCTTCATCTTCAGGGAGTCTCTTTGGGTTTTCAGATGGGAATCCAAAGAAACGGAATCGTCTGTTTGCTGCTTTTTCGGATCATTATATTTAATTACGGTTTTGCCGTCTTTATCCTTTTCCACATTGTAGATTCCGCTTATTTCCTGCTCCCTGCTGCTGGTGTATCCATCCGTGCGAATATTCACCCTTTGTTCCTCCTGTTCAGTTTTTGCTACCTGAACGTCCTGTGTACGCTCCGTCTGAGAATTCGCCTTCACCGATTTGCTTTCATTTGTCATCACCATTTTTTCTGTCACATGATTCATTCTTTCCATAAAATAAACAATCCTTTCTATTTTGATGTTATTAATATAACAGCCGATGCTTTAATAAATATTGAAGAACAACTTTTGTTCTTCAAGGTTTATTCAAGGTTCCTATTCTTCGCTATCTCGCCCCTTTGTCTAATCCTCCTTGTCTGATAATCCCTGCCTGCTGCTCTTTCCTTTATCATCTGCTTATTCCATCTATAACGCTCATAGAATCCCCAGCCTTAAGAAAACGCTGATTGCCTGCATCACAGGCGCATTCTGTCTTCTTAATCCCCGATGGGACAATGGGGGAATGCACATCAAAGATAATCATGTGGTTTCTGCCTTGCCTCTGCAAGAAACTTACCGATTGTTTTTGCACCGCCGGAAACATGGTAGTTTCCCATATATCTTGAATCAGTTCCAGGCATTCTTTCTCCGGCAGGCTTTGCAGATTGCGAATCAGGCTTTTAGCTGCCTCCCGTTGTTCTGGTTTGGGTATATAGGGGAGACCGAAGCCAAGTTTGCATAATATTTCTGATTTGCCATAGCCATCGGCAAACAGCGTCAATGCTTTTTTATTACATTTACAGTTTACTCAGCACTTCTCCAATATCCGCGCTAATGCAAATAGAATTATTTTGGATCTCTTTCGGCGCATAAGCCTCATGCAGATTTATACAGGCATAGACCGCATCAGGCCACTCATGCACCATACGCCAAAAACTAAATTTTACTATGCTTGGAGTATTCATGCCGACGCCTAATTCCCAAAACAAAGTATTCACATTTTTGTGACGTCTGAGAAAGTCTGCGTAACGCTCTGACGCTGTATGCCAGCCTTCATCCTCCACAAAGGTGTTGTCTGAGCGAAGGTTCATTGTCATAGGTTTTCCACAGACAGGGCAGCGGGGGATTAGTTCCGATGGAATTTTCATGTTCCTTTGCTGCTCCATCATTTGACGAACGGTATTCTCATTATCATAGGTCTTTTGGTGACACGGCTCGCTGCACTGCCAAAGCCCATAGTCTCCCTGGGTATAAAACAATCTGAGTTTATCAAAGCCAGCTTTCTGGAAACAATGGTCCACATTGGTCGTCAGCACAAAATAATTTTTACCTTTAAGCAAGGAAAGTAGTTTCTTATACACTGGCTTTAGCGCATCAAGGTAACGATTAATATAAATATACCGGCTCCAGTACGCCCAATATTCTTCCAAAGTGCCATAGGGATAAAAGCCGCCTGAATACATATCGCTGAATTGATACTTTTCGGCAAAATCATGGAAGTATCTGTCAAAACGTTCTCCTGTATAAACAAAGCCTGCGGAAGTGGAAATGCCGGCTCCTGCGCCAATAATAACCGCATCCGCTTTGTCCAGTTTTTCACGTAATTGTTTAATGCCATCAGAAGAATTTTTTGATTTAAGTATTCTCGAACCAAGCATTAAGGGCACCACCTTTCTCCATGTTCTGTTAATCTATGGAACAAATAACCTTGTATGTGATGCTTAACCATATTTTTTTCGTTTGCGTCTGGTGCCCAAAGAACAAAACACTGGGGTGTTTGCCCCTACGCCTAACTTTAAAAACAATATATGTAGGTTTTTATGCTGGAGGATAAACCGTTCGCAGCATTCTGCGGAAACATACATCCCTTATCCTGCACAAAAAAATTGTCGCTGCGCAGATCCATTGTCACAGGGGAACCACAAAGTAATCAGTACAAAGTAATCTTTGTCCCTCTTAATTTTATTTATAGAACTATTCACCATCATAAGTAAAGAGCCCCGCGTTCAGAAATACGAGGCTCTTGTATGGTCTTTCAGAACTTTCCGTTCTGATTCTGCCATGTTGATTTGTCGGCTATTGTCTCCATTACATCCCAATGCTCCGCAATTTTACCATTCTCCACGCGCCATAAGTCATAGTAAGCGGTAGGTGCGCCACCGAACGTTCCTTCACTGACAGCTAGTACAAAGTTGCCCTGGGCAAGTACCTGATGAACTTTAGTATAAATCATCTGAACACCCTGCTTTGCCAACTCTGCCAGCGCTGCCCCCAGACCGGATAAGCCATCTGCAATGCCTGTATTATGCTGAATATAAGTGTCTCCGTTAAAGTAGTCGGGTGTCCTCTCAGCATGATTCCCCTGCATAACATCAAAAAGAAAGTTCTTTACAATCTCTCTGTTTGCCTCCGTTTTATCCAAATCTATTATCTGTGTAGTTCCATCAATCTGTGTTCTTCCCGAAGGATTCGGGGCAGAGACAGCAGCAAGGTTATCCCAATGCTCTGCAATCAAACCTTCCTCATCAAAACGGAAAATATCAAAAGCAACCTGCTCGCCATTACCTGCAAAATTATATACATTCTGCAAAAAGACCTTATCGCCATCTGCAAATGCACGGACATTTTTTACTGTTGTTTTGACAGGTGCAGATGCAAGACAATCTACGGAGCCGACAAATGCGTCACGTCCTGTGCCATACGCCAGATTATGTTGAATATAATTTGCTGCAAGCAGATTTTGTGCCTGTTTTGTATCGCCATTTGTAAACGTATTGATAAGTGCAAGAGCCTTCTGTGTATTCGTCATTATAATTTCCTCCTTACAATTGGTTTTGCCAATGCCAGATAATGTTTAAATATTCGTTTTGAACTTGGTTTTTCTCCTACACGAAGTATCGGAGCGGCCGTTCTCCGTACCTCTTGACTATATTATAGGAACCGTTCAACGTTCTGTAAAGAACGCACAATATTGTGGCATAGGCACCAAATGGAAACCGTTATCTTGACTCTATTTGATCATTACAGTAATATTAGGCTATAAGTTTGAAACGGAAACTATTGTGTGGAGGTATAAGAATATGAAGACACAAACTATCGCAAAAGATTTGCCGGCTTGTCCTGTAGAAACAACGCTCAGCCTTATCGGGAATAAGTGGAAAGTATTGATCTTGCGTGACTTACTTCCCGGCACCAAACGCTTTGGAGAACTTAAAAATTCTATCGGCGGCGTATCCCAAAAAGTATTGACGGCACAGCTTCGGGACATGGAAGAGAACGGTCTTGTCAATCGCAAAGTATATGCAGAGGTTCCACCAAAAGTAGAATATTCCCTCACTGACCTTGGATATAGTTTAAAACCAATTCTCGACGCATTACAGAATTGGGGAGAAGAGTATAAGGCTTCCATGAAACATGAGCCGTCTGATGCTGTCTAATGTAACTGGATGAAACGTATGTACCAGACAGGATATAATCTTATATTGTGGACTGCTTGGAATACCGTATGTAATTCCATAATCTGCCGCTCATTGCCAGAGGTAAACTCTCCATGCTCTGTATAAGACTATCACAATTAAAACTAATGTAATACCCCCCAATATTGTAACGCTGAAATTCATAATTAGATATGCCTGTTTTCTTTTCGCAATAGAATGCTGCTGGCAATTCCTAAGCCGCCTAATGCCGCACAACATTTTGAAGGAAAAGCCGCCCCTGCCGCCATTAAGCCGGCACCCACAATAAAGTTGCATAATGAAGCCGTTTTTATCGCTTTTTCACTGGGATTTGGGAGTATAACAGAAATGCCCAATACTTTATTTAATTTCCCACAAACTTGATTTACTTCTTTTATCATTCTTTTGCCCTCCTAAAATATCAACTGTATGCCATGATTTACAATAAGCAATATCCCTATGCATATGAATATCTATTCTTCCGCCCCCCTTTCCTCTAATTATCCAAATCAGATGCAACTATCTTGTGAAGTGCGATTGCTGAAAAAACAATCCCGATCATGCTCAAAATTATTGCAGCAACAGGTATTGATATCAGCCCCGCATGGCTGCCCTGTGAGTTTGATGCAATGACAACAATGGCTATGGATGAAACAACCGTTGCAATCGTTGACTTTTTTATCATCCCAACGTATAAAGGGAAAAGCCCCAACATAATAGCTGAGATGGCTGTAATAGCCTGCATCCATATATTTCCAACGCTGAAGGTGACAAACACAAAATATCTGCTGGCAAGAAAAATACAGCCATATTGGAACATATGGGATACTATATGGAACAAGAACATAATGCCGCAAACCAATAAGAGCTTTGCCAGTAACAGTTTTGTACGGTTTACTGGATAGGTATAAAGCAAACTTATAGTTCTGTTTCTATATTCCTCAATTACAAATACGGAAAGAAAAACCGCTTCCCACACTATCAATGCTGCCCTTACAAGCATTAATGCCAATGATACCGTATCTAACTGGACTGGAGGCAAACCATTAAATGCAGGCATATTTCCGCTTGGAGTTAAAAGGCTGGACGTGAATACACTCAGTAAAAAAATGATTATGTTAGCCGCAATCAGCCCAAACATATGCGGCTTTACAGGCACTTTTCTAATTTCCAGAGAAATAAGGTTCTTCACCTTTTCCACCTCCTCCCAACATGTCCAGATAATAATCTTCAAGCCCTATCCCTTTTTTATCAATGTCATCCATTGAAATTTCCCCAAGCATAGTGCCGTGGTCAATGATGCCGATGGTATCCGCAATTTTAGACAGCTCATCAAGGATATGGCTGCATATTAATATGCTTGTGCCATACTCTCTGTTGATTCGCAAGAGCAGTTCTCGAATATGTATGATCCCCTGCGGGTCTAAACCATTGACAGGCTCGTCAAGGATAAGCAGCTCTGGTCTTGTGAGTAACGCCCTTGCAAGGGCAAGCCGCTGTTTCATCCCTAAAGAAAATTTCCCTACGGATTTATTGCCTGTTTCTGAAAGCCCCAGCAATGACAGAGTTTCCACGATATTTTCATACCCTGCGCCCATATAGCCGCAATGAAGTTCTAAATTGCCGTAAGCTGTCAAATGGTTATAAAATACAGGGCTTTCAATGATGCTGCCAATACGGGAAAAAACAGGGCTGTTTCCTCCTACAACGCTTTCACTCAATAAACACACTGTTCCAGAGTCGGGGCGTATGATATGGTACAGCGTCTTCATCAGAGAGGTTTTCCCTGCCCCGTTCGCCCCCAGGAACCCGTAAATCTCACCCTGCTTTACTTTCATGCAGATATTTTTCAGTATGGGGCTGCCATCTATGGATTTTGATAAATTCTGGACTTCAACTGCATATGTCATTCGTGCATCCCCCTCACTATTTTGTACTCAAATTCCTCCATAAAGACCTCCTTTACTTAAATATATCAGCCACAAGGCTGTCTACCATGAAATCAAAGACAGCAAAATAGTCACAGGTGACAGAAAGGGTTTCTTTTGCATTGATAGTAGACAGCAATGCGCTTAATATCCCATATGCTTTCGATTCTTCCATTTTTAGTTCAAGGTTGGCGGTCTGGACTGCCTTCCTGAAAAAATCAAAGCTGTCAAATTTAACTTTCTTTATGGTTTCTTCTGGCAGCTTTGTCATAAAAGACTGGAAGTCTGGCGTATTGACGTTATACAAAAACGGCTTGCTGTCATATTCCTTAAAAAGCTCTTTCAAGGATTGCGCAAATCCATCCTTCGTCTGTCTGTCCCTGTTAATCTCAAATATCTTTTCTTTCAGCCTCCTTTGAATTGTCTCAATTGTTTCAAAAAATAAATCTTCCTTTGTTGGGTATAGCGTATAAAATGTGCCGACTGATATCCCAGCTTTCTCACACAAACTTTTAATACTCGTCTTTTTATACCCCTGTGCTATCCAGCATTCTTCACATAATTCTTTCAGCCTTTTGCGGATATTTTCTTTGTCATCATCTGAAAGCACTGGCTTTGATGGCATATCTATCTTCCTCCTTTCCGAATTATATTTACGAATATTCTTATATTATATTCGTAAATATAATAACATTGTATGGAGATATTGTCAAGAAAAAGACTTATAAAAAGTTATTCCTTAAAGTGGCGGGTAGATGTATAATAGAGTAAGTAACAAATCAGCAATTTGAAAAGGTGATTTCTGTGAAAGAGGAAAGAAAATGCTTTATAGATAATTTGAGAAATATTATGATTGAAACAGAAAGACTTATACTTAGAGCATTTACAATGGGCGATTTTGACGCATTATTTGTGATTTTTTCAGATTCGGAAACAATGCGGCATTATCCAAAGCCATTCAATGCAGAACGTACAAAGGAATGGATTGAATGGAATCTCAAAAACTACAGAGAACACGGATTTGGTTTATGGGCCGTTGTTTTGAAGGAAACAAATGAAGTGATCGGCGATTGTGGGCTTACTCTCCAAAGTATTGACGGTGAATTGCTACCCGAAATTGGCTACCACATTCATAAAAAATATTGGAGAAGAGGTCTTGGCAGCGAAGCGGCGAAAGCGGTTAGAGATTGGGCCTTTGAAAACACAGATTTTGATTGCCTGTATTCCTATATGAAATATACAAATGTGGCTTCCTACTCTGTTGCAATTTCAAGCGGTATGAAGAAGATAAAGGAATATCCAGATGAAAAAAATACAATTTCATACGCTTACGCAATAACACGAGAAGAATGGGAAGCATTGAAATAAAGCCATTCCGGTTCATCTACTAACTATCTTAACTTTTGGGGATGTTATACAGTTGAGTATTTAAAATGATTTCTTTATTTACCTCAAATCATATTGAAGGACGAGATGGTTTATTTTTTAAAGAAAAAAATGATTCTATGAAAGGTGGATAATTGAAAATGGATGATAAGCTATTCAAAATTCTAAAAAAAGTTTATTGCAAGAAAAAGTTTGAAAAAGATGAAAGAGGATACAATCACGTAATCAAGAATGGAGATATATTTGATTGCAATACGAAAACTACCATGTATGCGTTGGATATTCTGTCCGATGAGGAATTGGACTATTTACATTCCAGCGGATATCCTGTCAATGAAATTGTGGCATGTTCTCATGATGAATGTATACAGAAATACAAAGATATTTTAAACCATCCCAATCTGACTTTGGATAATCTTCTGGCTGCTTATTTGTGTGGATTTTCAAGTTTCCCAAGAGGGAGACAACCCATCTTGAGTTATTTGTTTGCAAAAGCCGTGCCGGAACATACCTTTACTCCATTTGAAGAGGGCGCAAGTACTTGCGCAATATGTTCCATACCCCCAAATATATGGATTCAGAAAGGTGAGGAAATATTTCGGAATTATTGGGGATATTCATGGAACGAAATGTGGGGTAAATTTCTTGTTGATTTGCAGGAATTTTCGGAATTGCCGACGTGTGTTCCAACAAAAGAAGATATCCATATCTTTTGTGAAGTAATTAATTTAATAAGAAGCGCTCCTATTGGAGAAACACCTGGGAAATTGGAACAACGGATAAAAAAAGCAAAAGTTGTTCCGAATTATGAGAAATACCGATTTCGCGGTCAACTTATAGCGCTTGCAGAGCTGGGAGTTTTGCCAAATCCGTATGTGGAGCCTTTATATGACGGATTTGTCTCGTTTTCACAGAGATGCCTAATCGGCCGCAGAATTCCCGGCAGTGCAAGGTCGGATATTGTCATGCCACTTTCTGGATGGCGAGGTGATAATCCGATTGATGAAGACAGGCTTTCTTTTTTATTTGAACCTTTCTTCAAGAGCAATGAATAAAAGCAGTTTTCTAATTATGTATGGCAACTTTGCATGTTCATCAAATAAAAAGTTCACATTGCTTTCTGCTTTGACAGGCTTTTTTCATTGCAATAGAAGCCGCAGATAACATTACTTTATTTATTGCCCTTGCGTTTTGAGGACAATTTGATACACACCGCATACATGAAATACACTTACTTTTGTCTACAATTTTACTATTTGATGCATCTATCGCACCGACTGGACATTGTGTAGCACAAAGCCCGCATTGATTACAGTTTTTTCCGCTTTGAGGAACCATCCCGCCCCCCATCGCTTTCTTATAAGGTCGGTTGCCCGGAATCTGGAGTTCTGTCAAAGTACCATTTAAAAGTTTCTTCTGTATTTTCTCTGCATAATCTTTTAACACCCGTTTGTCTTCTATATCGGGTCTGCCCGCAGCGAACTGTCGCATAATGGAATGTTCTGCAACTGCGGCAACTGCGGCAGTTACTTTAAATCCCGCCTCTGTTACTATATCTTTCAATTCGACTAAAGTATCTTCATAGGCACGATTTCCGTAAACACATACAAGAACAGCTTTTGCACCATTTCCATGCAAATTTGATATTCTTCTGGTGGCGGTTGCCGGAACCCTTCCGCCATAAGAGGGGATAGCGATTAAAACAGTATCTTCTTGTTTGAAAGAATATCCTTCCCCCTCGAATTTCATGTCGCTAATATCAACCGTATTCCAATTTTCTGTCCATGCTGAAATAAGCAGTTCAGAAACTTTGCGCGTCCCTCCTGTAGGACTGAAAACTACTTGCGTGTATGTCATTGATAACCCTCCTTAATGTAACTTTAAACTTTACATCTTTGGTAATTATACTCCTTGCGATGTGTAATGTCAAGATTTACACCTTTATTTATCCTTTATCAAGTGTTACAATGATAAAAAGGGCTATTTTGTACTTGCCTATAGACACATTATACGAGGAGGTTATCTACATGCAAATTAGCAAACGGTGTTCTGTTGCAATTCATTGTCTGATATGTATTCACGAATTTAGTGAATTAAATAAAGTAACCAGCAAACAACTTGCTTTATCAACAGGATGCAACCCGGTGATTATCCGCAACATTATGAGTGCCTTGAAAAAATCCGGTATCATTACCATAAAGCCCGGAACTGGGGGAACAAAATTAAGCAAAAGCCCCCAAGAAATCAATTTGCTCCAGATTTGCTCCAGTGTTGAACCTGATTTTTTGAAAAAACTTGTCGGTGAACATACTTGTGCTTCTAAATTATGTCCTGTTGGCAGAAATATACATTTGGTATTAAAAAAACCCTACCAAAAAATACGTGACGATATGGCAAACAGTATGTCAAATATTACTTTAGCTGAAATCCTTAAAGATTATCAAACTGTAATTGCCAGCCAACAAAATTAAACCTATACAAATCTCTTGCTATTTATATCATTAGTGGTTTTATTTGCAGAATGTAGGAAATCTGCACATTAGCTTTTCCATGCTCTGTGAACAGAGTTATCCATAGTGGAATAGCCTGATATGCACATTTCCATAATTCCATTAAAGCTGTCACAGGTAGCTGCTAATCATGCTTACCTCACATAAAATGCGTATTAATCATCATTCCCAAGAAAACGACGCCAGCAACAGCATAAAGACTATTTACAATCAAGCATACTTTCATCAAATTGTTTCTCGCCTCTGCCTTAACATACGAAATAATGGTGAACACTCCGCTGAAAATCATAAACGCAGCATAACAAGCAATCATAATTTCAGCGACAGGCAATTGTAATGCCCAGTCAAAACTTCTAAGAGGGAGAATAGTCCACGGGACAAAAAGCATAATGGTGCAGACAACAGTTAAAATTTTGTTTTTCATAGTAATTATCTCCTTTCAGCCTGCCCGAAACGAAGGCAGGAAATAACCAAGCATAAGATAGTTATAACAATGGCAACCGGTATCCACGGTATTAATTCAACCTGTGCGGTATCAAGGTTTGCTGCAAGTTTTCCGTATTCCGATGTGATAACGAAAAACGGATACGACATCGGATAAGCAAACCACGCTTTTGTATTGATTATCAAAACCGACGGTACAATCGAAGCCAAGCCGATACCGATAGAAAAAATTGGCGTCTGAATACAAACTGACAGCATCCAAAAAAATGCAATCATTGGTATTGCGGAAAGAAATATTATACTAATCTCTTTTAGAACAAACAACGGCGGCAAGATAAAACTATAATCTTGCGTCCCCGAACTGATGGCGGCGCTGATGTAGTACATACCTGTCATCATTAAAATTTGTGTTGCCGCCAGCGTAAGCAATACAACAAATTTAGCTATACAGAGTTTTGTTGTGCTAATCGGCAAGGCAAGCATTTTCAAAATTCCTTTATTTGCCCTTTCGGTTTGGCTTAAAAGAACTGTTCCGACTACCATACTTGCAGGAAACATAAACCACGCCATTCCCATAAAGCCTTGAATAAAGAAATTATTTTCCGGCGAAATACCCTCCGCCTGCATACCGAAATTCATTTTTGCGTTCAATATTGAAGGTATCCAAAGAATAACGGCAGCTACTGCCAAAATTAAAAGTATTTTAGAGCGGCGGATTTTTCCCTCCTCTACGCCGACAAGTGTTAAAAAACTCATTCAAACGACCTCCTTATCTTTACGAATGCCAACTGTAGCAAACTAAGAATGGCAAGCTCTGCGACTGCCCCATAGATATAGTGTATTGACTGCGTTAAATCTGTACTCGCAAATACCTGAAAAGGCATTGCAAAAGGAAAGAGTGAAAGGGCAAAATTATTTGTCGGCAATATAGTTGCAGTAAACACGCACACTACGCCGATTCCAAGCGATACCCACATATTCTTACAGGCTTCCGAAATAAGAAGCGACAAAATAATGCAAGGTAACATCAACAAAAATGAATACCCGAAATATTTGCACAGTTCACCAAAAAAAGCGTTTCCGATTTCAAACCAATGATAGGTGCAAAATGTAATTGCTCCCGCTTCTATTGCAAGCACAATAATGCTCATAAGAGTCGTCAAAACCACTTTTCCTAAGAAAATAGAACTTTCCCTGATGGGTAAGGACTTCATTTTCTGCATAGCATTGTCGGCATATTCAGTATGATATAAAAGGCAGGCGCCAGCGTTAGCGAGCAGCACATTCAGCATTGCCATCATCTGCCAATTTGCGCCAAGCAAAATTTGCATCGGATGCTCCGGTAAGTTAAGATACATCTCCGAACGAACCGCCATATTAATAACCGGAACTGCCGCAGCTAAAATACCTCCACCAAGAAATGCCGCTAAAAAACCAGTCCGTTTTACCTTTTTACATTCCAAAAAAACACTCATAGCATTGCACCCCTTTTTCTATTATCAGCATCAATCAAGGTAAGGAATGTATCCTCCAGATTATCCGTAGGATAACCCTGTGAAGCCGCGTTAAATTTAAGCTGTTCAAGCGTTCCCTCAAACAGCAAGTGGCCGTGATTTAAAATACCGATAGTATCAGCCATCAGTTCTATTTCGGAAAGCAAATGCGACGATACCAAAACAGTACAATTATACTTCTCAGGTAAAGAACGGATCAACGTTCTAATTTCATGGATACCGACAGGGTCAAGTCCGTTTGTCGGTTCGTCTAATATCAAAATTGGCGGCTTTCCAATTAAAGCGCTTGCAAGGCCTAACCTCTGTTTCATTCCAAGGGAATATTTTTTTGCAAGCCGCTTCTTAAATTGCGTCAGCCCCACGATTTCAAGGGCTTCCGCTACGGAGGATTTGGGAAGTCCCAATATTTTAC
>CAJUTD010000005.1:0-1334 GCA_910589635.1 uncultured Lachnospiraceae bacterium
TGGCAGCTAAAAATTTTATTTTTTTCTACTGTCTACTTGACAGGGAGCAGTTCAATTACTCACAAGTTCATCGGCTCTGCGTCTGTGCGTCTGGCTCTATGATAATTGTTACTTGTAAATTCTTTGCTTCAATCAATGTTTCCTGCCTGCATTTTGGGCAATAGAGAGGGAATTTTTTTAGTTCCGTATCTTCCCGTATCTGCAATCGTGTTTTCCCACCGCAGACAGGACAGCGTATCCATTCTGTTTTCATCTTATCAACTCGATTATTGTGAATGTGACTGCCGCAATGATAATTCCTACAGCCGCACCCATTAAAACTTTAAGTGCTGTCTGATAGGGTCTTTTCCCAATTTCCCGCTGCTTTTGGATTTCGTCTAAATGCTTTCCTTCGCTGAAAGCGGCAATTTCCTTATAAGTAGAAATATCATTGTCTTTTTCCACCTTCTCTACCTTAAATGCAAGTGCAAGAACTGCCAAATAGAGAATTGCCCAGACTACCGCACCATAAATTTTCAAAAAAACCACAAGAGGAACAAATGCGATTATGACCACGATAAACGATACGGAAAACACTTTGCCGAGTCGATTGAATTTTTCTACTTCTGCTTTGTTGATTTCCTTTTTCATAATTTCAATATCTCCTTTAATTAGTTGGTCAAGAGATATATTAAATAATGAACTGAGAAGCAACAGGCTATGAATATCGGGATAACTTTTTCCGTTTTCCCAATTTGAAATGGTTTGCCGTGTTACATATATTTTTTCAGCCAATTCCTCTTGGGACAGTTCCATTGTATTTCGATATTTTTTAATCTGCGTACTAACCTCCACTTGTTTCACCTCCTCAGATTTTGATTTTTTTGCTCTTGACCTAAAAGCATTCTATAACCCGATAACGAAAATTTCTATCAAAAGTCCTTTACATCAAGAGAATCTACCATGTCAAAAGTATTTTGCACCATCTTTTAGACATATTTCGAGCAGTACATGAGAAAGTTTTTCAGTTCTGTATCCAAAACATTGTTTTGTTCCCACAAACAGGGCAGCGTATCCATTCAATATTTTTTGTTTGCATGAAATCAGATTGAATTACAATTGCTTACTGTATAACAGACAAGTTAATGGTACATTTTTTTCACCAAGTTCCATTTCAATTTGCTGTTCTTCGGAGCGTTCAAATCCTTTATGTTCATAAAACTGGTAGGTACAGTTATTATCTGTATACAAGTAAATCAACTTTCCTTTTTCTCTTTTTTCAAGCTCTTTCAACAATCGTGTTCCAATGCCTTTTCCTTGAGCAGTAGGGTCCGCAGCAAGAAAACAGATTTCGC
>CAJUTD010000005.1:1344-5876 GCA_910589635.1 uncultured Lachnospiraceae bacterium
GATTTGCCCTTTTTAGATATTCTTTAAACATTTTTTTATTCGCCTCATCATAAATATCTTGACCGCCTTTAACAAAAATTCCCATAATCACTTTGAATATTTTTATATATATTCTCCTCCAAAAAGAAGAATATAGCTTTGGTTCATTTTTTATATCTGCCAAAAGAACACCAAGAAATTTTTGATTATTGTACGCTGCAATTACCTGTGTAGAGCGTTCCAATTCCAAGTATAAAAAATATCTTCCATACAAACTTAGTATTAACTTGTTATCTACATATCTATTAAAGTGCATTCCTTGAATAGCAAAATTGATAGCTTCACTAAAATTTACACTTTTTAACGCTCTGATTTGAATTTCCATAATTATCTCTCCATATTATTTATTGCTGTAATACCATTTTCAATAATAGTACCAAGTCTTTCCGCTGTTTCGACCAAAAAATCACAGACTTCAACACCAAGTGATGAAAGAAGCTCATCTTCAAAAATCCAAGTTGCTTTAAGAATTTTAGTAAAATATTGATTTCCTATTTCTGTAAAAACAATAAATTTTTCTTTTTTATTGCTTCCTGCTATAAGTTCCACGTACCCTTGTTTTATAAAATCCAATAAAATGCTATGAACAGTAGATTTAGGAAGATGTAGCGTATCACAAATTAACTTTTGTGTAACATTATCAGATTCAGCAATTAGGCAAACTGTCATTAAGGAATTAAATGTTAATCCATATTTCTTGGCAATAGTAGCGTAAGCCAAATCAATATGATTCAGAGCATTATTTAGCCGTGACATTGTTTCTCTATAATTCATTGATATCCTCCTTAAAATAGTGCGATTTCGTACCTTTTCTATTATAGTGCGAAATCGAACTATTGTCAAGTGCTTATAAAAAATCATAGATTTCTCCCTGCCGCCTTTGTCTGCTTATGCGAAGATGATTTCCCCGTTTACAAGCTCCATAGCACACGCCCTTATGTTATTCATTCTGCCAACCCATTCTAAGGCATTTTCTGCTTTTAACTGTTCCGTAATGCCCTGTGCCTGTTTCATCTGCTCTATGAGCCGTTCAAAGCGTTCCTGTGCCTGCCTGTCGATGTCGGCAAGGTAGGAGTGGAGTGTGCCGCTTGTAAGAAGATTAGCGTATGTAACTCTTTTGTGCTCCCTTAGATACCGCAAATGTCGCTGCCCCCAAACGCCAATTACTGTTTCCTTTTCGGTGGGTAAGGTAAGGCAGGGGAGAATGTAATTGCCTTGCCGTTCATATTGTCCGCCCATTTCTTCAAAGATTGATTTTGCCATTGTCATTTCCTCCGTTATCGTATTTTTAATTTGACCGTCTTTGCGTGGGCGAATTTAATCAGCAATTCATCCACGCAATCGGTATATCTGCTCTCCGCTATTAGCCTGTTCCTAAGCTCATTTAGGCAGAAGATTATCAGCCGCCGTTCCGTTTCGTCAAGATACAAATGATACTTTTTCTCCCGCATTTTCTTTCCTTTCCAGAGGACAACCCCTTCTCCCGCAAGGGTGCTTTAAGACCTTTGCCTTGAAAGTCCGTTCCCCTATGTAACCGCCGAAGCGGTAACAGATACGGATAGTCTGTTCGACTTCTCCGCCTGTTTCCGTTCGGTCAAATACCTCGATACGCTCTATCAGAAGATTGAGGTTTTCAGCGGTCAATTCCTGTATCCCCACATATTCAGCCATTAAATCCGCCCATTTCACAGCGTTTAACTGATTGTCCTTGACCTCCTGCAAGGCGTTTTCAAGTGCGTCCATCTGCCTTAAAAGCTGTTCCTGCTCACTCTGGTATTTCTCAATCAGACGGTTAAAGTTATTATTAGAGATACGCCCCGAAAGAGAATCTTCATAGAGCCTGTCAAACAGCCTTGTCACTTCGTCATAGCGTTTCTTTGTCTGCTTCAGCTTGCTTTCGTTGGTTTTGCCCTTGTTCCCGTCCGCCTTATCATTCATTTTGACCGCCAGAGCCACCGCCTTATCCCTGTCCTCATAGGCAATTTTGGCGTGATACTGAATATCCGCAAGCACCGCCTTGTATAAATCTTTGTAGTAAATGCGGTGGTCTGTGCAGGATTTTGTATTGTGGGCGTAGGTGGTGCAGATATAGACACGGTGTCTGTCCTTGCCCCAATACCGCAAGCCTAACGCCTTTCCACAAGTGCCGCATTTCACAAGCCCTGCAAAGGGAGATACGAAATGCTCCGTATCCTCACGCCTGCGGCTTAAAATCTTTGCGTTAGCTCCGTCAAAAATTTCCTGCGACACAAGCGGTTCGTGAGTATTTTCCACCCGTATCTGCTCGGATTCAGGCACATTTTTGTAAACGCCTACCTTGAACACAACTTCTTTCTTGCACATTACCGTATGCCCAAGATACAGCGGATTTTTGATGATGTTCCGAATAACCGTATGCGACCATTCATATTTGTTTTCGGGATTTTCAAAGCGTTTGGAGTAGTCCTTTTCTCCCCTTGAATGAAGCCACCAAGACGGGCAGGGTACTTGTTCCCTGCGGAACTGCGTGGCGATTTTGTGCATTCCCATTCCTGCGTTGGCAAGCTCAAAAATACGCTTTACAATCCAAGCGGTCTCCACATCGACAATCAGTTTATTGTGATTATCGGGTGCTTTCAGATAGCCGATAGGGTTAAAGGAACAGCGGTACAAGCCCGCTTTCGCCCTTGCCCGAATGGAAGAACGGATTTTTCGGGAGTTATCCCTTGAATAAAATTCGTTCATCACATTTTTCAGAGCCGCTATATCGTTGTTCTTGTTGGCGGTATCCACACAGTCATTGACAGCGATGTACCGCACATTCTTCATCGGGAAATAAATCTCCGTGAAATGCCCGACCTTTAAATGGTCACGCCCAAGACGGGATAAATCCTTTGTGATTACCACATCAATTTTACCTGCTTCGATGTCATCGAGCATACGGTTAAAGCTCGGACGGTCAAAATTCAAACCGCTGAAACCGTCGTCCACATACACCTCCGCCACCAAAAAACCGTGTTCCTTTGCATACTGCGTGAGCATTGCTTTCTGTGTTTTGATACTTTCGCTGTCCCCCTGCACCATATCGTCTTTTGATAACCGACAGTAGAGAGCCGTCCTTAAAACGCCCATTCAGCTCGCCTCCTTTCTGATGTTTCTGCATTTATTGTATTCTGTATCTTCCACAATCTCAGAGGTGCGGACAGAGCGTTTCCCGTTCCGCACCGCATTTACAAGCAGGGAAACAAACAATTCCTGCATATCCATACCGCCCGAATAGACCGCCTGCACGGTTATTTTCGGGCGTGTAACTGTTTTTGCCATAGGCATATATCCTCCCTTCAAAAAAGGAAAAGGAGCGTCCGAAAACGCCCCTAATCCACAAATCATATCAGTCATTCAGTTGTTTTTTTAATGCTTCCAAAAGCGATTTTGCTTCCGCTTCGGTCAGCGTAATGCCTTTGCCGCACTTCTCACGGTTGGGGGAGAAGCTGCGTATATCATACTTCGGCTCTTTCCCGTTCCAAGAGATAAGGTTAATTTCTTTCGTGTAGCCGCTGTCGCTTGTGGAAAGCACGGCGATTTCCTTTACAATCTCATATTGAATATCTTTCATTTCCTGTACCTCAACTTTCTGTATTTACCATCCGAAAAGAGAAATTATCGGCTGTCACGGTTTCGTTTTCTCTGCAATTCACGCTCCAAAAGCTTGATGATGAAGTCCTCCATTTGCTTCGGCGTTGTGTTTTTCGGGAAGTATTTCTTAATCCTGTCGGCACTGAATTTGAGCGTTTCTTTCTGGTTTCCCTTTTCCTCGGTCATAATCGCAAAGATAGTATCCATATCAAGCCGCCCTTGCTGGCTTAACTTTTTCATACGCTGTGCCTGTGAAAGTGAGGGCGTTGCTTCCTCGCTCTCCATTGTGACAAGTAGGTTTTTCTGTTCCTCTTTCCGCAAAAAAGACAGCTCCGCCGCAGGTGTAAGGGCGATTTTTTCCTCGTCCACCATCTGCAAAATCGGCGTTATCAGCTCTGTCAGACGGATAAAACGTTGCACCGTTGTTTTACCCACGCCGAAGCCCTGCGCCACAATATCGTCCGTCCGCAACTTCGTCCCAAGTTGGGACGAGGTTAAATCCGTGCGGAAGCCCTGCCGTTTCATTGCTTCCAGTTTCATCTTGTAGGCAAAGGCACGCTCCGAGGGCAGCACATTTTCACGCTGAATGTTGCTGTCCACAAGGGTAATAATCGCCCTGTCACGGTCTAAGGGCAAAACAAAAGCAGGGACGGTATCAATCCCTGCAAGCTGTGAAGCACGGACACGCCGCTGTCCCGCAATCACCTCATAACCGTTCCCGTCCTCTTTGGGGCGGGTAATAATCGGCGTGACCATTCCAAACTCCTTAATGCTTTCTGCAAGCTCTATCAGCATATCGTCCTCCACAACCCGAAAAGGATTGTCGGGGAACGGGTGTAAATCTGTAATCTTCAATACCGTAAAATCCTGTTTTTTCA
>CAJUTD010000005.1:5886-59827 GCA_910589635.1 uncultured Lachnospiraceae bacterium
TCTCTTGATTTGTTCCTGCCCGATTTCTGTATTTCCTCCAACACTTCGGGCGGGATTTTCTTTAATAAGCGTTCCATCTGGCTGTTGGTACGCTGCAATTCCAATATCTTTCTGTTGGCTTCCCGTACCTTTAATTCCTCCGCATACTTCCCATCACGCATACGCTCGGCATAGTCGGCTTCCTGCCCGATTTGTGTTTTCAGACTGTCGATATATGCCTGCTGTTTTCCAATTTCCTTAGAGAATTTCTCCACGTCTGGCAGCCATGCGGAGAGTAACTCTAATGCTTTATCCCTTTTCTTTCCTGCATTAAAGGCGTTTATATCGGACAGAGCCTTGACGATTTCCTCATACTGTTTATCCAGTCTGCCGCCCAGCTTAAAGAGCCAAGTGGGGATATGCTTTCGCCCCGTAATCATCGAGGACTGCCCACGCTCCAACTCATTCCATCGTGCAGACATACGCTCGTGATAGGCGGTCTGCCATTCGGATAAGGATTTCTGGTTACCTAAAAAGGCTTTTGCCGACAGCTTCCCCTCTGGCGTAATGGGGCAAAAGGAAAGGTGCATATGGGGCGTTTTCTCGTCCATATGCACCACGGCGGAGAGGATATTCTGCCTGCCGACACGCTCCGAGATAAAGTCCAGAGCCATCGTAAAATACTTCTTCTGTTCGGCAGGCGGTAAACTGTTCATAAACTCTGGCGAAGCGGTGATAAGCGTTTCCACCATCATCACGCTGTCACGGCGTACCTTGCAGCCTGCTTCCGCCACCATGCGGTCAATCTCTTTCTTATAGGTGTAACGGGGCGGCGGTACAAGGTGGTAATTCTCTTTGGAGCGTCCCATATCAATATCGGGATTGCTCTTGTAGGCTTCTTTCTTCCGCTCGTTGTGGCGTTCACAAGCCGCCACGCCGCCCGCCTTGCGCTTCTGGAAGCGCAGGATTGCATAAGGCATTTTTACATTCCTCCATTCATTTTTAGATGTGCGTTATCGTAAGCCTTGCCCGCCGTGTGACAGCCGTGACAGGTGTGACGGGTATTTTGGGATACCCCTGCCGCTGTCACCCTGCGGGAGAACACCCCGTAAACGCCCATTGCAGGCGTGGGGTTTCCTCGCCTTTTCACGGCTCGTAAATCCCCCCTGCGGTCAGAAAAATCCTCTGATTTTTCCGACTGCGTTTACAGGGTGTAACACACTACACTTTGCCCTGCAAAGTCGTGTGCCAGACGTTCCCTCTGGACTCCCTTATGACAAGGCTTCGCCTTGTGTTATCCTACGCTTGCCGCTTCGGATAAAAGGGCGGCGGCGCCGTCAGCCGTGACAGCATGGGAGGGCATCCCAATATCGCTGTCACACCTGTCACGCCTGTCACCTCCCATCGTGAGAACAATCTGCCTGCCGTACCGCTTTCGGCGGTATTCATAGCAAATGCCGTTCTCACTCAAAAAGGTTGTGCGGTACTCGTTGAGCCATTTTGTGATAACCGTGGATAAATCCCCGCTTTCCCCCATAGCGGACAAAAGCTCCGTTGCCGTTCCCGACCACTCCGTTTTGTCCCGCATAAATTCCACCAGCCGAAAAAGGACGGGCGGCACGGCTTCCTTTGCAAGCTCCGCCTGCTCCTTACGCTCCACAAGTTCCCAACTGCAATTACGGAAACGGAGCGTAAGTTCTTGATATTCGATGTCCCTGCCCGTTACAAACAGTTTTGCCGTATCGGACGCTCGGCTCTCCTTTTCCAGAACAAAGGTAGCGTCCGCACTTCCTGTCAGCCCTGTCGTGCCAGACACCTTGTTGAACACATCGCTGTCGTTCTGCTTGCGGATATGGTGGACGACCACCACCGAAAGGGAATGCCTGTCGGCAAAATCCTTTAACAGCGATATATCCCCGTAATCGTTTGCGTAGGCGTTGTCTTTGGAAGCGGTACGGATTTTTTGCAGCGTGTCAATGACAATCAGCCTGCTTTGTGGATATTCTTTGAGGTAATCCTCAAGCTGCACGATAAGACCGTCTGATAACTTACAGCTCGCCACAGCAAAATGGAGCCGCCCGCTTGCTTCATCCGTCAAACGGAACAGCCTGTCCTGTATGCGGCAGAAAGTGTCCTCCAAACATAGATAAAGCACATCCCCCTCCAATGTCGGCATATCCCATAAGGGGATTCCCTGTGACACGCAAAGGCAGAGCTTGAGCATGAGCCAGCTCTTGCCGATTTTCTGTGAGCCGCAGAACAGCGACAAGCCCGTGGGGATAAGACCGTCCACCACAAAGGACGGCTTTTCAAGCGGCTCATAAAGGAGCGTTTCCGCTTCCACCAGATTTAACTTCTGCATGGGCGTCCTCCTTTCGGCGTTCTCGTTTGGTTTTACTGCACATAGGCGTTTCCTCCTTGAAAATAGATTTATCCCCGACTAAAATAAAGGCGGGGATATGTAAGCACAGCCAGTCCATACAGTTCCACGCTTCCCTTAAAGCGGCGTTCTCTCTGTCGGTGCTATGCACGGATTGAGCAATGGGCAGGCTCGTATCATCGCCTGCTGTCCGTTGCGGCAGGTATCCCTCTGGCGGCTGCTATTCAATTTTCAAGGAGTAGCAATAAGCATTAAAAAAGGGCGGGAGGTTGTGACCTCTCACCCAATAGCCCGTATGGATAGCCTGTTTTCCCCTTGTGTTCTGATTTTTTGAAAAAGTAAAAGCACCCGCCGCTTAACCGTTTCCTTTCGGTCAGTGACAAGTGCTTGTTGCAAGTTCTATATTCAATTCTATGAAGTAGTTGTCTGTTCGTGTTCTCTAAAACAATTTGACATCCCTCAAAATTTCATACGTTTCTTTGCGAAACATCCGAAGTTTTTCTTCTATGTGTGCCGAAATCATCTTATTCCCCCTCAAAAACCTGAACTTCTGAAGTCTGCTCCAAAATCTCAGTCAGCGCGTCGGAGAATGTCTTTACCTGAAACTCCCCATCGTTAGGAATTAACTTCTCTACCGTAGAATACTCTCCCAAATCTGTAAACTGATAGATTGCTACATCTTGTATATCTATGGCGTCTTCCTCTGAAAGTTCCAATTTCTGCATCAGTCCTTTTGGTGAACCCAGCGCTTTCACCCGACACATATTATTGATATGCTGCATCAGTATATCGCTGTGGGTAGTTGCAACCATGTAGAGCCCGCTATTCACAAGGCGTACCAGCAACTGCCCCATTTCCTGCTGCAGTCTTGGATGCAGGCACATTTCCGGCTCCTCATAACAAATTGCCTCCAAGCTGGAACGATACTTTAGAAGCAACAGCAACGGCGTCAATTCTGTCACCACCGCAGAAGTAGTGCGCAGAGGCAGGCTCTTCTCGCTTCCATCTGGGAGATAGCGTATTTCCTGCCCATTTAGTTCATTGCCATACTGAAGCCTGCCATGTGCCATAGATGTCTCCACCCATTTGACAATCTCACCATACTCTGTCTTATGTTCCAAAGATAACTCTTCCAGCATATTCAGGAAATGAATAATTGGTTTTGTAAACGGCTGGACATCCTCTCGTTCTTTGATTCCTGACACATCATATGCCACCTGTCTGCTGACCTTGTTGATAACATTCTTTGCCAGCATAAATCCTGTTCTTGCTGCCGGAAGGTAAACCGTATTGAAGCTATGGAAGGCCATATCTCCTTTCAAAAACCACAGCCATATGTTACAGAAAATTATCCTTGCCACATTTTCACAATCATCAAGCATTTTCTGTCCATGAAATCTCATGCCAAAAGAGCCTTCTGTACAGTAAAAAGATGTGCCGCTCTCTTTCTTGCGCCCTTCTATCGTCACATCAAATTCGTGTTCTACCGCTATAGCTAACTTACCAATTTTTAGCTCTGAATTAAAAATCCCCGCAACAAACGCGTCCTTATTCCGCTCCAACAGTTTATTTAAACTCTCAACGAAACATTGGGAAGATATTTTTATCTCCTGGATATCCCCTTCAATCACGTTAAAAACAAAATCACACATTTGTTTATACGTTTCTGTATAATCGTCTTTCAGCAATTTTAGCATCCCACGGAAAACACCTGACTCATCTTCCGCCGCACAAATCCCCCAAATCAGCGACAAGAGGTAACTCTTGCCGCTGTTATTATCCCCTACAAACAAGGTCAGTGGAGAAATGTCTATCTCAGCCTTTTTTATTTTTCCAAAGTCTTCAATGATTAATTTTCGTTTCATTCCGCTCTCCTAAATCCCAAAATAAGCGTCCAGCCCGTCGGCAATCCCGGTGGCCATCTTCTGCTGGTAACCGCCGTCCGCCATATTGGCGTCTTCTGCGGGATTCGTCATAAATCCCATCTCAATAATCGTCACAGGAACCGTACACCAATTGATACCGCTCATGCTATCCGTTTCCCAAATACTCTGCTTTTTGGCTCCAGTAGCATTCACAACGCCATCCAGTACGCATTCCGACAGCTTACGGCACTGGCTGTAGAGATTGCCCATATAAGGATTGCCGGAGGTCGGGCAGATTGTCAGCGCGCCATTTTGCCCGCTGTCATCAGAACCGTTGGCATGCACGCGGATAAAAGCGTCCGCGCCTGCATTATTGGCAACTGCCGCCCGCTCGCTGTTACTGATATTCACATCATGGCTGGTACGCACCATCATCACCTGGTAACCTCTGGCTTCCAGCTCTTCCTGTAATTTTAAAGATACCTGGAGCGTAAGCTCATATTCCTTAAGCCCGGTGACGCAGCCGGTAGTGCCGCTGGCAACCTTAGGCTTGGATTCGGAGGCGCCTGGCCCGATTGGCTCCTGCTCACTGTTGCCCTGCGCTTGATGTCCGGCGTCAATCACTACCAAATAACCATTATCTGTAACCTCTGACGCCAGCATGAGAAATTCCGAGGCAATATAATATTCCTCTTCCCCTACCTGTACGGCGCTCCAAGTACCGTCATCTGCGGTTCTCGTAAAATTACTCCTGCGAGGCACGGTCTGGTAGACCTCGCTGTCTGTGGATGGATATTTCCTCACATTGACGGAAGATGTCGTCACAACTTCTTCCTGCGCATACGTTACCGTATCTGCATTTAAGGATGGAACTGCACTCTCTATCTCAGACGCTTCAGCGTCCTGCTGCGCCTCATCCTCTATCTTATCGTTTCCATCCTCCGAGCTATCATTCCCGGCAGTCTTCTCTTCTTCGGTTCTTTCCTGCGCCTTATCTTGTTTCTCACTATCCTCATATTTTTCTGTCGTAATCGGCTCCTTCTGCCTGGGTGCATCCTCCTTGCCAACACACCCCGCCACCAGAATCGCAAATAGAAAAATAGATATTAAAGCAAAATTAAACTTCTTCATTTGCCATCCTTTCTTCCTTATTCCTTCCCATTTACCACATGTACTTTTAATAAATTTGTATTCCCCGGAACACTCAAGGGAACCCCAGCTGTGATAACTGTGATATCACCTACAGAAACTAGGCCGGCCTGCTCCGCCATCTCTACGGCATGTGAAAACAGTTCATCAGTATCTTCTTTCTGTTTGACCTCCAACGGTGTCACACCCCAGGAAAGATTTAACTGACGGCAAACTTTCTGGTTGATGCTGCCGCCGATAATGTTGCAGCAGGGACGGTATTTGGAAATCATGCGCGCAGTCTCGCCAGACCAGGTGACCGTAATAATGGCCGCGGCATCCAAGTCCATCGCCGTCGTACACGTAGCATGGGAGATGGCGTTGGTGATATCGGGAGCCTCCGCTTCCCGCTGTTTAAAGCGCGCTGTGTAGTTAATATCCTGCTCTGTGCGAACAGCAATTTTAACCATCGTTTTCACTGATTCTACCGGATACATGCCCGCTGCCGTCTCCCCAGAAAGCATAATCGCGCTCGTCCCATCGTAGATGGCATTCGCCACATCTGTGGCCTCAGCTCTGGTCGGCCTTGGATTCTTCATCATGGAATCAAGCATTTGTGTTGCCGTAATAACCTGTTTTCCGGCATTGACTACCTTCTTGATTATCATTTTCTGAATAGAAGGTACGTCCTCTAGGGGAATTTCCACTCCCATATCGCCTCTCGCCACCATAATGCCATCTGACACCTGTATAATCTCATCAATGTTCTGCACGCCCTGCATATTCTCTATCTTAGAAATAATATTGACATTGCGGCAATTTTTCTCGGCAAAAATCTTGCGTATCTGCATAACATCATCTGCCGTGCGCACAAAAGAAGCCGCAATAAAGTCAAAATCATTTTCTATGCCAAACACAATGTCCTGGTAATCCTTCTCGCTGATATAAGGCATGGACAGTTCCACGTCCGGCACATTGACACCCTTCTTGTCAGAAATCATACCGCCGTTAATGACACGGCAGGAAATCTCCGTATCATTTACTTCTTCCACATCAAGCGCAATCAGGCCATCATCAATGAGAATACGTGAACCCGGCTGAACATCTTTTACAAGGTCTTTATATGTGATGGAAACCTTTTTTGCGTTTCCAATTATCTCCTCCGTTGTCAGCACAAATTTCTGTCCTGCAACCAGCTCGGCCTTACCGCCCTCAAGTTCACGTAAGCGTATTTCCGGCCCCTTTGTATCTAGCAAAGTGGCAATGGGAAGATTTAACTCCTCCCTGAGCTCCTGCACTTTTTTCAGCCGTTCTCCCTGCTCTTCATGGCTTCCATGAGAGAAATTAAAACGAGCGACGTTCATGCCCTCTATCATTAACTGGCGCAACACGTCATCACGGTCAGTCGCCGGTCCCAGCGTACAAATAATTTTCGTTTTTCTAAGATTCTTCATTTCTATTCTCCTTTGCGGTTTAATTATGATTAGGCTATTGCCTATTACTTATGAATAATTGTGCCAGTTATCTCCACACTGTCTTCCTCAGATATCTTCAGCTTAGTAATCAATGCGCTGCGCACAGCCGAATTGCCGATAAATTCAACCGCAGATTCAATCTTGGGCAGCATGGTACCCTTTTCAAACTGACCTTCCTCCATGTATTGCCTGGCCTGCGCCACTGTCATTTCCTCCAACGGCTGTTCATTATCACCGCCAAAGTTCAGACACACTTTCTCCACGCCGGTAAGTATTACCAGACGATCCGCCTCAATTAATTCTGCCAGCCTTCCTGCTGCTGAATCCTTCTCTATCACCGCGCTGGCCCCCTGAAGTTTATTGTTCTGCGCCAGCACCGGAATGCCGCCGCCACCGCAGGCAATGACAATCTGATCTGCATCGAGGAGTGCACGGATAGCATCAATCTCTATTACATCCACCGGCTTGGGAGCCGCCACAATTCTGCGGTAACCTTGTTCTGTTTTTACTACATGATTGCCCTTTTTCTCTTCTACCTCAGCCTCCTCCTCTGTCATCACACGCCCGATTACCTTAGACGGATGGTAAAAAGCATCGTCATAAGGGTCCACAGTCACCTGTGTGAGTATCGTGGAGACCGGTTTGTAGATTCCTCGGTTCAAAAGTTCTGTACGAATGGCATTCTGAAGGTCATAACCGATATATCCCTGGCTCATCGCAGAGCAGACAGACATAGGGGTTGCCGTATACTCCGGGTAAATGCGGCAGAATTCCGCCATCGCTGTGTGAATCATTCCTACCTGCGGGCCGTTGCTGTGGGAAATCACCACCTGATAATCGTCTTTTATATAATCGACCACCGCTTTGGCTGCTTTCCTGGTGGCAATTTTCTGTTCCGGCAGTGTCGTTCCCAACGCATCATGCCCTAACGCTATTACAATCTTTTTCTTTCTCATGAAAAAATCCTCCGTATACACAGGACGCCAATCCTGACATTTGCGGATTGGCGTCTCAGTTTGTTTTTATATTATCACATTTCCTATCATAATAAAAGAAAATTTTATGCTATGTTACGATTCATGCACAGACAAAATATCGTCAAAGAAATATCGTGCTGAACACAGTTTATATCTTATCATAAGCTGCCTCTATTCGACAGCCAGTACAATTAATCTGAAGCAAGCGTGAACTGTTCCACCAATTCCTTCAAACTGGCAGCTTCAGCAGAAAGCTGTTCACTTGCAGCCGCACCTTCTTCAGCAGTCGCGCTATTGCTCTGCACAACAACTGAAATTTGATTGATACCCTCGGAAACCTGACCTACCGACTCTGACTGCTCATTTGATACTATTGCAATATGGTCGATGGCAGCAACCACAGACTGAATACTTTCTACAACACCAAGCAGAACATCCGCCGTATTTTGGGCAATTCCTGTACCGATATGTACTGCATCCGTAGAATTCTCAATAAGCTCGGATGTATTTTTTGCCGCCTGCGCAGATTTTCCCGCTAAATTGCGAACCTCCTCCGCAACAACGGCAAAGCCCTTCCCCGCGCTGCCGGCCCTGGCCGCTTCCACCGCCGCGTTCAGGGCAAGTATATTTGTCTGGAACGCAATATCATCTATTGTCTTAAGAATCTTTTCAATCTCTTCGGAACTGTAGCGAATCTTTTCCATCGCCTCTACCAGATTCTGCATCTTCTGGTTACACAAGAAAACCTCCTCTCCAGTCTGATGCGTCTGGCTCCTGACATCCAACGCCCCATCTGCCGTGTCTTTCACTTCCTCGGAAATCATAGTAATCCGAGCTGCCAATTCCTGTACCGATCCCGCCTGTTCCGCAGTGCCCTGGCTAAGCATCTGTGCGCTTGAAGATAATTGATCGCTGGCATTCGCCACTTCCTCCGCCGAATGATTGACCTGACGCATGGCTCTGCTCAGTTCAAGCCTCATATTACGCATGGAATGCAAAATATCCTGAAAACTGCCGACATATACCTCCTCATGCTCTGTATGGACATTCAAATTCTGATTCGCCATCTCGTTGAGCAAATAACTAATGTCATTGATAACGACACGCAACCCTTCCACCAGAGCCTCCGTCGATTCGACAAGCACACCTGTTTCATCCCTGTTGGAAACCTTAGGCATAGGTGTCTCTAAGTCTCCCTCAACAAGCTGCTTCATCCGCTTGACACAAGCCTTCATCGGCCTGCCAATATTGCGAGCCAAAGCCAAGGCAACAATAACTGAGATCAATATGGAGGCCACAATCACTGCGATATTGATAACCATTGCATCCCGCGTGGATTCCAGATAATTAATCTGTGGCGCAGTCACTGCAATACTCCAGCCGTCTGTATCCTGCACGGGAGCATAGGCTGCAAACATTTCATCTTCTCCGTTTGTATAGCTTCCAAATCCATTTTTTCCCTGACGCATCTCGGCATGAATCGCCGCCAGCTCCTGTAGTGAAGCGTCGCTCTGCGCTTCCTCTTCTATATTTTGAACCGTAATCGTATCAAGCGTGATGTCTGCAATCGTAACGCCGGACTTATTAATCATATAAGCCCTGCTATTTTCACCTATCTGAATTGCCGATACAATATCGTTCAAGAACGTCTCATGTGGAACAAAATATACAACACCGACAATGGACTTCTCAACGTCTCCTTCAGAATATAGAGGCGCCGCTACCATAATAGACAGTTCCCCCGTAACCTTACTAATCAACGGCTCTGATACAAAAACTTTTCCCTGCATGGCCTGACGTACATATTCACGGTCTGAATAGTCATTTCCATCAAAAATACTGATGCCATCCGCACCAACAATATTTCCTCTCTGAAAACCATGCATAGAAACGCGCCCATTGATGATAGCCTGCTTTTCTTCCACCGACTCTTCTGGATCAGACAATTGCGGAATGCACCCCACCTCCATGACGACGTTCTTATATGCCTCCAGCTCCTGCTGCGCACGCCCCGCTGCCAGAACTGCCGTCTGACCCATCATCTGTTCTACCGTAGCCATAGTATTGTTGTAATTTAACTTGATGCTTGCAGTTCCAGATGCGACCAGCCCAATCATAACCGTCAGAATAAGACATACAGTAATTTTGGTCCGAATGCTTCTCATTTCAATATTACCTCCTACCCATTAGCTGAAATTATGAAATATTTTGCCAATTCTAAATTATTTATTCTGTCATTACGCTATATAATTCTAGTACAATTCAGAATTAACATATTCAACCATTTTTACTATTTTATAACTATTATAAAAGTTACGATTCCCGCTTGTCAACCACTTTCTGTATCTCATTTGTTACGCCAGAACACTGTATGGGAAATGGATTGAAAACACTCCCCTACCCTCTCATTCTTGAGGGGCCGCACACTTTCAAACTTTAGCGTGGCAAAATATTTTTCTAAAAGAAAAAGCCCTGCACACAACGTATGATATCATTGTATGCGCAGGGCTTTTATTGTCTTTTAACTGTCAATAACTAGATTTCCCATCATATGAAAAGAAAATTTTCTGCTATATAATTATTATTCGTTCTTCTTACCAAGTGTAACAGTTATCGTCTCTTCACTCCATTCACCATTTTCGTTCCTCTGTAAAGTTACCTCTACCTGACTGCCTGCCTCATAATACTGCATAGCATCCGCCAAGCCTTCCATAGACGATACCTTCCTGCCATCAAATTTCGTGATTACATCGCCTTTGTGTATTCCCGCTTGGTCTGCCGCGCTGTTTTCCGTCACCATCGTAATATAGATACCCTCGGGCATACCAAAGCTTTTTGCCAGCTCAGAAGACATATCCTGTCCGGACACGCCCAGATATGCGGATTTCGATTCATCTACAATCTCTCTGGAAATCATATTGTTGATAATCGGCTCTGCCACGGAGATGGGGATGGCGTATCCCATGCCTTCCACCTGGGTATCGGCATATTTCACAGAATTGATACCTATTACCTCACCGTTCATATTCAGCAGCGCTCCGCCACTGTTTCCGGGATTGATTGCTGCATCCGTCTGAAGCAGGTTATTCGTAATTGCAGCGCCTGTCATCTCATCCTGAATTGTCACTTCCCTGTCCACAGCGCTGATTACGCCTGTCGTCACTGCCTGCCCATAGCCCAAAGCGTTCCCAATTGCCACTACGCTCTGTCCTACCTTGATATCCTCTGAAGTTCCCACTGTCGCAACCTTAATCTTTTCCATGGTATCGCTGGGAATATCTTTTGTCTTGACAGAGATTACAGCAAGGTCTGTACTGGCGTCCGTACCCTTAATCTCCGCCTGCACCTGCTGGTCGTCGATAAAGTTTACCATGAGCTGTGTGGAATTGGCAACCACATGGTTGTTGGTGGCTATATAAATTTCCTCATCCGTCTGGCCCATGATAATCCCGCTGCCCGCACTCGAAGTATCCTGCGTGTAAGCCCTTCCAAAAAAGTCCATCTGCTGCTGTCCCATATTGGTGATGGACACGATAGACGGCATCACATTTTCCGCAATATCAGAAACATCTGTCACCGTTGTCGCTGTACTCACATTCGTGGCTGAAAGGCTGCCCTTCCCCGCCTTTTCGGAAGACTGGCCTGTCGTCTCCGCTGTTGCCTCCTGCTTAACCTGATCTACACCCAAAGTCTTTCGGAATGCAAAACCTGTTCCATAAAATACGGTACTTGATACCAATCCAAACACTAAAGCAAGAGATGCACATTTTACCACTGTCATACCAAAGCCATGCTGCTTCTTGGTTCCCGGCGTTTTCTGTTTCTTTTCTTTTTTGTAGAATTTTTCACGTTTGGCTGCGGCTCCCTGCCCTTGAAACGCTCCCTGTCCTGCATTCCCTGCTGCATCATTACTTCCTGTAGCGTTCTGCCAGCCTCCCATGGCATTGTTACCAGAAGCATTCTGCCAGCCCGATGCATTGTTGTTTCCAGAAGCATTCTGCCAGCCCGATGCATTGTTGTTTCCAGAAGTCCTCTGCCAGCCTGACGCATCATTATTTCCGGCAGCGTTTTGCCAACCTCCCATAGCGTTGCTTCCATGGGCATTTTCCTGGCTTCCCATATCATTGCTTCCGGGGGAGTTTTCATAAGTTCCGGCTGTATAAACCCTCTGGGCGCTGATGTTGCCTTCCTCTTTGCTCTCATAGTAATTCGGGTTGCGATCCTGATTTTCCTGATTAACATAACTGTACGAATAAATGGAACCCTGGGCGCCTGTGCTGCTTGAGGCGGCTTTTGCACTTGTATTCTCTGTGCTGTCAGTAAAACTATTTTCACCTGTATTCTTTATCTCGTTTTCCATATGGCTGCTTTGCGTATTGTCCATATCGTTTCCTAAATTATGATTATAATTATTGTTATTGTTTTCCATAACAGATATCTCCTTTCTCGTCTAACGCTCTCCTTTGTTTCTAATAAGCAGTTTACGGAATATTTGTGATAAATCTGTGTCTAATATTTTAAAAAAAAGTGTTTTCCCGCACAAATATTTTGCTTACTAAAAATAGAAAGGACATCACTCTACTGTTACGGATTTTGCCAGATTCCGCGGCTTATCCACATCACATCCCTTGCCCACGGACACATAGTAACTAAAAAGCTGCAAGGGAATAATCGCCAGGGAATTTGTAAACCAGCGGTTGGTCTGTGGAATATAGATCACATAATCCGCCGCCTTCTCGATCTCCGTATTGCCGGTGTTCGTCACCGCAAGTACAAAAGCTCCGCGGCTTTTCAATTCCACAATATTGCTGATAGTCTTCTTATACAACTCTTCCTGCGTCAAAACCGAAGCGACCAAGGTCCCTTCCTCGATCAATGAAATTGTTCCATGCTTCAACTCACCGGCTGCATAGGCCTCAGAGTGGATGTAGGAAATCTCTTTGAGCTTTAAGGAACCCTCGAGAGAGATTGCATAGTCAATACCGCGCCCCACAAAAAACACATCTTTTGCCGAAATGTAACGGTTGGCAAAATGCTGGATTTTCCCTTTATTGCTGAGAAGCATCTCAATCTGCTCCGGTAACTTCTGCAAATCTTTGAGGTAAGAGGTAACTTCCCTCTCTGTGATCTCTCCCCGCACCTGGGCAAATTTAATGGCAAGGAGATACTCTGCTATGAGTTGGGCGCTGTACGCCTTAGTCGTCGCTACGGCAATCTCCGGCCCCGCCCAGGTGTACATCACCTTATCGGCCTCCCGGGCGATAGAACTTCCCACCACATTTACAATACCGAGCGTCTTGACGCCCCTGCTCTTTGCCTCCCGCAAGGCTGCCAGTGAATCTGCCGTCTCCCCGGACTGGCTGATGATAATTACGAGATCATTTTCTGCAAGGATCGGGTTGCGGTAGCGAAACTCCGAGGCAAGGTCCACATCCACAGGAATGCGCGCCATGCCCTCAAATACATATTTCGCCGTCATGCCCGTATGATACGCGGAGCCGCAGGCAATGATATGCAGCCTGCCGATTCCACGGATTTCCTCATCCGACATGCCAAGCTCCTCAATATCCACCATGCCGTTTTTAATCCTCGGGCTTAACGTATCTCTCACGGTCTGCGGCTGCTCATACATTTCTTTTAACATGAAGTGCTCGTAACCACCCTTTTCCGCAGCGTTGATATCCCAATCAATCGTGGAAGGTTCTTTGACAATCTCCTCACCGTCTACATTATAGAAAGAAATATCTTCCCCTGATAACAAGGCAACCTCTTCATTCTGGATAAAATATACATTTCGCGTATATTTGAGCACTGCCGGCACATCGGATGCAATCAAGTTGCCGTCTCCGCCGTGTCCCACAATCAAGGGACTGTCCTTGCGCACCGCATATAACAGGCCGGGATGCGCCTGAAACATGATCCCCAGGGCATAAGACCCCTCCACGCGGTTCATGACCCTCAGAATGGCTTCCATCGGGTCGCCTTTATAATAGTAATCTAAAAGATGCGACACAACCTCCGTGTCAGTGTCCGACACAAATTGGAATCCTTTGCCTTCCAGGTATTTTTTCAATTTCTGATAATTTTCGATAATCCCATTGTGCACAACCGCAATACTTTCATCCTGATTAAAATGGGGATGCGCATTGCTGCCTGTGGGCGCGCCGTGCGTTGCCCAGCGCGTATGTCCGATTCCGGCAGTCCCCGGCATAGTTGCGCCGTCATGTGTCAGTTCACTGAGGACTTTCAGACGCCCGCACGCTTTCTGCGCATGAATTTTCTCTCCGTCATAGACTGCAATTCCCGCTGAATCATAGCCTCTGTATTCCAGCTTCGACAAGCCGTCCAACAGAATCGGCGCTGCCTGTGAGTTCCCGATATAACCTACTATTCCGCACATATCACTGATTCCTCCTGCTATTCACCGCTGTCTGCCGTCACCCCGGTACGATAGATAATCTCATCGCTGATTCCCTGTACGCTGTCTGTCACCGTATAACTCGTGGTCCCAAACAGGAAATCGTGAAGCTGTTTCACATTAGATGCCAAATCTTTGGGCACTACACAGTCTGCGTCTGACTGCTGGTAAGAAATATCTATCACCTTATTGCGCAAGTCAAACGGAAATCCTCTGCTCTCCCCGAGCTTATAATGAAATGCGTCCATCGCCATATCAATCAGCTCCATTTTATCCAAGCTGGTCTTGATCTGCGGGAAGACAGCGTCAATCAAATCATTGATCGTCCCTACATCTGATTTTAACGCTTTTTCTACCATTTTATTCACAACCAGGCGCTGACGTTCCGTCCGCTTGAAATCATCTCCCGCCGTGTAGCGGATTCTTCCGTAAGAAACGGCCTGTACGCCGTTCAGGTTATATGTACCTGCCCCCGGAAGCTGGTCATAGCTCTTGCCGGTCACCTCTGACGTCTCAATACAGTAATTATTAAGGTGGACGCACTCCTCTTCTGTAATCTCAATCTCCACGCCGCCCAAGATATCTACCGCTTCCGCCACAGCGTTAAAGTCAAACGATACATACTCCGCGATATCCAGGTCCAGATTCGTATTTAACATACGCACTGCCTGCTCCGGGCCTCCTACGGCATATGCGGCATTGGCTTTGCTGTAGGCCTCTGGATTATCCAAATCCGCCATTTTCAGAAATGTATCACGATATACGGACACCAGACGGACTTCCTTCGTCTTATCGTCAATCCTCGCCAGCATAATCACGTCGGAATTACCGCTGCTGTATGAATTATTCTCACGGTTGTCCAATCCAAACAGTGCGATCGTCGTGTATTTGCTCAACACATCCTTCGTCTCTTTCGACAACTCTTCATTCTCAACGTCTTTGGCCTTAAAATTCTTATCCGTATTAATCTTGTCCATCTTTGCATTTGTCCAAATCCACACCAATGCGCCGCCAAGAATCAAAAGCTCTAAAATTACCAGGATAACTTTTCTCCTGCGCCGCTTTGCCCTCATCGCTTTTCTTGCCGCCGGACTCATTCCACGGCCGCTTGTTTTCTTTGCCATATCCTCACCTTGCCTATTTTTATGTTTGCTGCACTGCATTTCGTCAATGAAAAACCATGCAGTACCTTCGTTTCCTGTCGAAACACTTACCGGTTTATCTTATAATATTTCCCCCTATTTATCAACCGCTTATTTCTTAATTTTCATTAAATTCCCCTGCCAGTGTGCTTTCATAAAATAGATTATATTTCGCCAAAGACCCCTTTTCTTCGACGCTTGCTCCAAGCCCTCCTGCCAAAACACCACAGAAACACAAGCCGATTGCGCAACATCCTGCCCAGGCCATAATGCTCCATAGAGGAATTATTGGCGCCATGCCTGCGGTATAACAGCAACACATCCGGCAGAAAACATGACTTTCCTGCAAAATAATCGCCCAAGATGCCAATCCACTGGTCATGCATCTCAATTTGTGCAGGAACCGGCAGAATCACTTCCAGCAAATCACGGCGAAATGCCATACAGCAGCCGATATAGCTGTTCTTTATGATGTTTTTGATGACGCCAGCGCCGGAATCCCGGAATGCAAAAAATGATTCCATCTGAATATCGGCAACGTCCTCACCGGCAAATACCCGGGCATCATGAACAACTACGGACGCCCTCTGCTGCTCAAAGGCTCGCAGAACACGGCTTACCTTATGATCAAGCCAGATATCGTCCTGGTCGGCAAGGAAAATGTAACGCCCTTTGGCATGGCTGAGCGCATAACCAACGTTACTCTTAATTCCCTGCCTGGGCCCTTTCAGCAAACATATCCTGCCGTCTGTTCGCTGGTATTCTTTTACAATGGACACTGTGCCATCCGCAGAACCATCATCAGAAACAATTAATTCATCCTGCTTCCCCAGCTGCCCTAGAATAGACTCCAGCTGCTGTCTGATATACGCTCCCCCGTTGTAGGAGGGAAGCACAACGGAAACACGAATATCTGCCGCCTCAGATTCCGGTCCCCGATCTATCTCTTTTGTTACCACAGCTTCCACCCCCACTTCCTGAAATATTGGAACATGGATGATATGTGAATCCTCAATAACCGCATATCCTTGTGCGAGCCGCGCTCCCATTTATGGATGACTGCGGTGCCCGGGCAGTACCACAGGCTGCTCACCTTATTCACCCGCTTACAGAGATCCGCATCTTCCATATACATAAAATAACGTTCGTCAAATCCTCCCAGCTCCCGAAACAGCTCTGTGCGGATGACGAGAAAACTGCCTTGGGCAAAGGGAACCGGAAACGGCTTCCCATAATCCATATCCTGCATCGTATGGTAATACTGTCTCTTGTGAAAATGGGAGGAAAAAAACATACGGACCGCCATATCGAAAACGGTTAACTCCCTACGGTATACTGCCTGCAAATTCCCTTGTTCATCCAGAAGCCTCGGCACTGCCATGCCTGCTTGGGATTGTTCCAGAAAAGACAGTAAAACAGAAAAGCTGTCTTCTGTCAGAAGAATATCGGGGTTGACAATGGCGTGGTACTGAGAATCCAGCTCAGGCAGCACATAATTGTGCCCGCCGCCAAACCCTAAATTCTCTCCCGGCCTTCGATAAACCACGTCCTCATATTCCTCTGCCAGCGAAGACAGCTGATTTGCCTCTGTGCTATTATCTACAATATAAATCTTTTTGGAAAGTTTGCCGTTCGTCTGTTCCATAATCGAACGCACGGCATCTTTCACATCCGTCTCATTATTATAAGCAACAATCGTAATTGAAATATCTGTCATAATGAACCTTTTCCTGTCAGCACCACGCCCACCGTCCGCAAAAGTATTCTCAAGTCCATCCCCAGGGTCCAATTTGAGATATACTGAGTGTCAAGCGCAACGATTTCCTCGAAATCTTTGATGTCGCTCCTGCCGCTGACCTGCCACATACCGGTCAGCCCCGGGCGTATGCCCAGTCTAGCCTTATGATGGAGCTCATACTGTTCAAATTCATCCTCCGTAGGCGGCCTCGTACCCACCAGGCTCATATCGCCTTTGAGTACATTCCAGAATTGCGGCAGCTCATCAATTGAGTATTTGCGCATAAATTTGCCCACGCCGAAAATCCTGGGATCCTCCTCCATCTTAAACATCAGGCCTTCCATCTCATTTTGATCCATGAGGTCTTTCTTCATATGCTCTGCGCCCACAACCATCGTGCGGAATTTATAAAATTTAAAGCGTCTGCCATTTTTGCCAATCCTGGTCTGCTCATAAAATACCGGCCCCGGCGATTGTTTCTTAATCATCGGCGCAAATACCACAAAAGCAATTCCCGTCATGAAAAGCCCGGCCAGGCTGCCCAGGATATCCAGGCACCGCTTCAAGAAGAGCTGACGGTTCGTGGCAATTTTCATGCTAGTCGTCAACACCAAATATTTGCCGCAGTGTTCCACAAGCTTATTCGGCATTAACTGTGATTCCCGTACAAGATTAAAATGTACTGTCAGGCCCAGTTCTATGAGCTCGTTTGCCAATGCCTCGCTGCTCTCTCTGGTATTGCCGTTGATAAACACTTCATCCACCACATTGAGGCGCACATATTCTAAGAAGCTGTCCGCTGTAGCCACAACAGGCACTCCGCAAATTTCCTGGCCTGTCCGGTCCACATCGACAACTACCACGCCGACCACTTCAAACTCCTTATAGCGGTTATGCTGGAAATCGGAGACACACTGCTCGGCATAGCGTTCTTCCGTCACCACAACCATCTTAGAGTATCGCTCTTTGCGAATCATGCGCTGGCGGATGTAAATCTTCCACAGACAGCGCGAAAAATACTCTACAACAATCGACAGCGCCCAGAATACCAGGATTACCTGCCTCGAATAAATTTCCGACTGCTTCGTTCCCCAGACATAGACAGTGACGACCGCAAACACCGTGCTGCAATGAATAATTACAGCTTTCAGCTCTTGAAGTCTATTCCGGCGCAGAATGCCGGTGTAGGCCTCCGTGAGAAATACAATACATCCATCCATCAGAAGCAGAACGATTGCCAGCCGGTTGTAATATTCACTCATTCCCGGGTCATTATGAAGATTTCCCAACCTGATTACACAGGAAAGGTAAAACGTAACTTCCAGGCAAAGCAAATCCAGAATTAAGAAATCCAGATGTTTTACCCAGCTCTTTTTCTGTTTTTTATACATAATCTGTTCCTCAGAAAGTATTCATAAATAGCAGAGTTTTATACAGAAGTGTGATTCCGTATGTACAGCCAACTCTCAGAATAGTCTCTTCTCTGCTGCTCGTCCATCTCGGTATATTTGGCAAAACTAAGCTTAGAGGGCAGCATCTGCGTCCCCCCGCATTTATGGCAAAATATTTCTTTTCTCCGCGATACCGTTGTAATACTCCCACATTTTGGGCATATAAAAACTTTCATCATATGTCTCTTCCTACATCCAAATTAATTATTTAACCTAAACATTGTATCATTGAATCGAAAAAAGGGCAAGTATGGGAAATATGTTTTCCAAGTGCCGCATTTAAGGCTTTAACTTATAATTGCATTTCTTTAATGAGAAATTAGAATTATAATATGGGTACGAAAAAACTCTATTTCCTCACCAAACCTGCGCACTTTCTCTTTCGTGTCCTCCTTGCCCCGGGACTTGGATTCGTAATGGTAGGCCTCCACATAGGGGTCATAGACAACCAAATATCCCTCACGCCGAACGCGCAGACAGAAATCCACATCATTAAACGCCACAAGGAGCTGCTCTTCCAGACCATGGACTTTCTCAAAGGCTTCCCTTGAGACCATCAGGCACGCTGCTGTGACAGCGCTGTAATTCAACTGGATTGCCGCCTTGTGGTAATACCCTTCCTGCCCGCGGCGCAGCCCGGGAAACATATTGGCTGCAATCCCATCAATCCCCACGACAATGCCGGCGTGCTGGTAAGTATTGTCCGGGTAATACAGCCTTGCACCGACAATGCCAACTTCCGGCCGCTGACAGTTGCCCAGCATTTCCTCCAGCCAGCCCTCGGTAATGAGCTCTATATCATTGTTGAGAAGCACATAATATTCTCCCCTGGCATGTTGCGCGCCAAAATTGTTGATAGCAGAATAGTTAAATATACCTTCCCAAACGGTTACCGTCACATGCTGGCCGCCGGATAGTTTGCCCTCGCAGTAAATGCCGGACGGCGTCTTGACGTGGTATGCTTCTCTTCCTGCTGCCTCCTGGGTATCTGTAGCTGCACCTCCCGTCTTGCTGCCCATACCCTCCTGCCGGCATATTCCGCAGAGCTCGCGGTAATACTGAAACGTCTCCTCCTGCTGGCTGTTATTTTCTATGATTATGATTTCATAATTCTGCCAGGTTGATTTCTGTAATGACGCAATACAGCGCGCAAGCGTTTCAACCTGATCCTTGTTGGGTATCAGAATGGAGACAAGCGGAGCGCCAACAACCGGATATTTCACTCGGTAGAAGCCGAAATGCGGAAGCTGGCTGACTTCCCCGGGCTGATTCACCCTCTCTAAGTGTTCCTGCAATGCCCGCTGTCCCGCATCATACGCATACATCTTACTCAAAGGATTGTCCGCCGTGGAATTGCTGTGCACACGCCAATGGTAAAGGATACGCGGCACATGTCCAACCTTGGCGGTGAGCTCTGTACAGCGCAGGATAAAATCATAGTCCTGTGCGCCATCAAACTCCTCGCGCATCCCGCCGGCCTGTTCCACGATCTCTCGCTTCACGCAGAGAAAATGCGTGATGTAATTGTTAGAACGCAAAAGATCGGGGCTGAAATCCGGTTTCAAATGGGGTTTTTTGTGCACTAGCCCCTGTTTTGTCTCCTCAACTTGATCTTCATCTGAATAGATCATTCCTGTTTCCGGTTCCCGGTTCATCAGAAGTACTATCTCATATAGCGCTTCGGGCGCCAGCAGATCGTCGTGATCCAACAATGCTATCCACGCCCCCTCAGCCAGTGCAATGCCCTCATTCGTGTTGCCCGCAATGCCCTTGTTTTCTTGCAGACGGCGGTAGTGAATCCTCGGCTCTTGATATGTCCGGCAATAGGCTTGCACCACCTGTTCCACATCGCCTGCCGGCGTAGCGTCGGCAAGACAGAGCTGCCAGTTTCCATAAGATTGGGCGCGAACAGAATCCATCATCTCTGTCAGGTATTTTTCCGGCGTCTGGTAGCAGGGAACAACGATACTAATCAATGGCCGATAAGAAAACTGCCTCTCCCTTGCGGACTGTTTGGCAAGCGTTTCACTCCCTGCCCTGTATTTTTCAAACCAGGGGCCATAAGGCACATCTTCAGGCTCCAGCTTATCGCGAAGGCGGTTGACAAATGCATGAAGTCCATAATGTCTCAGATAACGGATTCCTTTTTTCAGTCGATACGGCGTAATCTTCATATTCTTCTTCCTTTATACAGTCTTAACGCACCACTCGCCGGAATAGGCAGAGTAACGCGCCTTTCCGTTTACTTTTTTATAAGCGCGCAATTTATAATAATACGTTGTCTTCGATTTCAATCCACTATCTGTCACGCTGGTGGCTGCTGCGCCCGAAGTGCTGCGCACCTCTTTGTATTTGCCATTCTTACCTGTTTTACGGTACAATTTGTAGCCTCCTGCTCCCACAACCTTCTGCCATTTTAGCTTTACGCTTTTAGATTTAACGCTGGAAACCTCAACCAACTGTGCCTCCGTCAGTTTGGGCTGACCGGCGATAGCGGCAGACCATGAAGAATATTTTGTCTTTGTCTTGCTTTTACGGTACGTTCTGACTTTATAATAGTAGGTTTGTCCAAGAGTTACCTTTTTATCCGTAAATGTCACGGTAGAATTACCCGTGACATTTTTCAAAACTTCATATTTGCCGTTAATATCTGCGGCACGGCTGATCTGATAGCCGGCAGCTTTCGCATCCTTTGTCCATTTGAGTGTAATTCCGGCAGCAGACGAAGAGACCTGCGCAATTGCAGGCGATTTCGTCTTCACCTGTACCATCAACACCCGTGAATACGCGGATGACCCTTTTCCTGCGGAACCGCTGGCATACGATTTCATTTTATAATAATAAGTTTTTCCCTTTTCAACGCTGTTGTCCGTCCATCTGGAAGACGTATTCTTTGTGATGGTCTTTACCTTCTTATAACCGCCTTTCTTTGTCGTAGAACGGTAGATATAATAGCCGGTTGCCTGCGTATCTTTCTGCCAGGTAAGTTTAATCTTAGCGCTGTCCGTCACAGACGCGCTTTTCAGCCTGGGGGCAGATATTTTTAAATCTGCTTTCATAACGCTGGTGTAAGGAGAATAATACTTTTTGCCGTTCACCGTCTGATAACAGCGGATGCGGTAAGTATATGTGTGCCCTGGCACTACATTCGTATCTTTATAACTCACCGTGTTATTGCTGCCCACATTCTTGATACAAGTATACTTGCCGGAATCAGTTTTTCGGTATACACGGTAACCTGTGACATTTGCTTTCTTCCAAGAAAGCTGTACCGTCGTATAATTGCTGACTGCAAACTTATTCCAATTCGTAGACGGCACTGCAAAATCCACCGTCTTTACGGCAGAATAAGCGGAACGCTGATAGCCGGAGCTCAACTTGAGGTAAGCGCGCACCTTATATTCGTACGAAACTCCCGGAACCACCGTTTTATCGTGGTAAGAGGTCTTCGTCAAACCGTTCAATTTCTTAATCCTAACATATTTACCATCTTTCCCTTCCTTGCGGTACAGTGCATAGCCCGCCGCACCTCCGATTTCATTCCAGGAAAGTTTAACAGTGCCGCTCTCCGTCTTCTCGGCAGTCAGAGAAGGCTTGCCCAGCTTCTCGCCCGGATAAGGACAAGCCTTCGACGGCATGTTCAAGTAAACAGGCACCTTAAAGACAAAGCTATTGTTGATGACGCCCATGGAAGTGTAACTGTTCCTCACACTCTTGCTCTCATTATTTGCCGCCAAAAGATTCTGCATATATTGGTGCCAGTAGAGGCCGTTGTAAGAAGCGTCCACGTCAAATTTCTGCAAATAAAATGTGTCCTGCCCTTTGGAAATATAATTCTCCGCCGTCTTGGAAGCGCCGCCGTACAGCGCCGCATATCTCGTTGTCCATTTGGCTTTCTTCGCCTCTTGCAGACCACTGATAATTACCTGTTCACCAATACCTGTCGCCTGAATATTAAAATAATTATAATATCCTTTGTAGCCGGGATAAGTACCGGAAATCAACGCCGAGGTCCCATTCACCCCTTGCTCCTGCCGCACACGGCTGGCAAGGAAATAGGGGCTGACTTTGAGTTCTTTACCAATCTTCATAAAGGCCCGTGCATAAGTAATGTTGCCGCCGGAGCCGTCCTCTAATTTCTTATTGCTCATGAATGTGCCGCTCAAAATCTTCTCCACGCCCGCCTCAGTATGATAGGACGCGTTATACGTCAACTGCTCAAACTGGAAGACGGATTCCTCATTGAGCGAATTGCGCGGGTCAATATAGTATTTTACCACAGATTCCGAAGCCTGCACCCAGGTCGTGCCGTTTTTAATAACCCACGCCCCGGTAGACATATTGTAATCTTTTTCCGCCGTAGATTTCCAGGTCGCCGGCGTATTGATATCCACCAAATTGACGGCGTCCTTCATCTCGTTTTCAATGACATCCGACCACTTGAGCCCCGTATTCATCGGCACAAATGTCCAATTCGGATGGGCGGCAATCAGTTTCTTGATATAAGAACGGTAACTGGACGGAAATGCAGACAAATCTGTATTGCCCATTGCGACAGCATTTGTCCCTGCCGCACTCCTTGACTTGTTGCTGCCAACATATTGCTGCTTCCATTCTTGCAGCCTTTCGTCCTGTGTCACCACAACATTTTCCTGGATAAATCCTCTATATTCACGGTCACTCACACCGAATGCCACTTGATACCAGAGACCTTCTGTCCCCACCGCTGCTGCCAAAAACCTTACCTGATAACCACTGGAAAGTTTCTGCACAACAGGCGCAGTTACAGACGGCTGCTGATAAACGGCAATCTCTGATCCCACAAGCGTGCCGTACATCTCATATTCTTGCAACATCGCCAGAAAAGCCTGCTCCATCTCCGATAGCTCCTGCTGACGGGCATCGTCCGCCGTCACTGCCTCCTGCGCGGCAAAAACCGCAAATCTATTCCCGCCAAAATCCGCTGCGAGAATGACTGCCGCAAGTAGCCATGCTGCAATCCTCACTTTATTTCTCTTCATATCCCTTTTTCCTCCATCTATCTACCTTTTACTTCCCCCCGCTTTCTGCTACTTTTCCATAGCTGCCATAACCCGGATATTTCCCTGTGCGTACTGCACGGATTCTGTAATAATACTTCTCTCCCTTGGCCGCGTTCTGATCTGTAAAGCTCGTGGCATCCGCTCCCTGAACTTTGGCAATCTCCGTAAATCCGCCGCTATCTTTGGTGCTGCGCATAATTTCATAACAGTTGGCGCCTGCCACTTTCTCCCAAGCCAGCACATTCCCTTTGTTCGTTGACTGTATGGAGACAATGTCGACCTTGCGCAGATTGACCGCCGATTTGGACTTGGAATTTCCGCTGTAACCTTTGACCTTCTTCTTGTTGACGATCACTTCCACCACATAATGGTAGCGTTTTCCGCTGACAATATTCTTGTCCTGATACTGTGTAATATTGCGGTCGCGAATCTCCGCAATCTTCTCAAAAACTCCGTTCTTTTTTGTACTGCGCTTGATACTATAAGCATAAGCGTCATCATGTTTTTTCCATTTCAATTCCATACCCGCGCTGCTAATGGATTTTACATAAACGAGAGACGTACCGGTAATGGTGCTGCCTGCCACTGCGCTGCAATAGCCGCTGTAGCCATTTTTGCCGTCCACACGGTTTAACACCTGCACTTTATAATAATATTTCTTTTTTGCTTTCAATCCCTTATCCACATAGGATGTCTTGCTGCCTTTGACATTGGCTATCGTCTTATATTTTCCCTTTTTGGAGGTGCTTCTCTGTATACGGTACACATACGCATTGTCTACTTTCTTCCAGCGGATACGCAGCGACGTGCTGTCCGCGGAACTGACATTGCGGATAGATGTCTTCATCACAGCCCAACCCGAAGAAATATCGGAGCAGCCGCCACAGCCATTTTTATCCCCGCCGCGGGCGCGTACTTTATAAAAGTATTCCTTCTGTGTCTTTATATCCTTGTCTACAAAAGACGTATCTTTCGTGGTGCCAATTTTCTGATACTTTCCATCGCGCTTATCGCACCGCCAAATTTCAAACAGTGATGCCCCATTCACCGGTCGCCAGGTAAGTTTGAGTTTGCCGACGGCTTTAGAAACAACACTGGTGATTTCCGGCTTTGCCAGGGCGGCAGCCGAATACACTTTAGAATAAGAAGATTTCGTGCCGTCCGAAAATACAGAGCGAACCTTATAGTAGTAAGTTGTCCCTGTGTTTGCTGTCTTATCATCATACCTGCACTGAGCAACCTCAGCAAGTTTTGTATATTTTCCCTTCTCTGAAGTGCTTCTATATACCTCATAGGAGACGGCATTTGTAGCCCCTTCCCAGTTAACACGCAATGTTTTGCTGTTTCTGGACTGAATCCAGTCAATCACGGGGACTGTCCCCTTGACAGACAGACCGTAAAAACCGGCAATTCCCTGTGCATCCGCAATACCAAGTTTTTTCAGCTTGGCGTTTGAGTTGAGAAATTGGCTGACATCAGAGGCATTACTTAAAAATGCATGTTCTATGAGTACTGCCGGAATTCCAGCCTCTTTACTCCTTCGTATTACTCCCAGATAATCAGCCAGGGAGCCGTCGGGATAGAGTGTATTGGTTTCTGAATTTCTGATCAAAATCCCGCCTGCCCAGGTAGAAAGCCCCAGCGCACTCAGCTTTTTATAGATACTGGTAGCAAGTCCCTTACCCTCCTGTCCAATCTGAGGACGGTAATTGTTATTCGGGTAATAAACCCCCACACCCTTAGGCGCCGTACTCGCATTGGAATTCAGATGAAAGCTCACATACACGTCTGCCTTTTTGGACACAGCAAATTCCACTCTCCTCGCATTACAAGTTCCGGAATCCACCGTATAACCGCCATTTGGACAAGTATTACTGCTTCTTGTCATAAAGACGCTGACGCCAGAATACTTTTGCAGCTCCGTTTTACAATACTGCGCGATCTTAAGCACCAGTTCCTCTTCCTTGCAGCCATTTCCGCGGGCCCCTGCATGACTGCTGTCATGCCCCGGGTCCAGCACAATCACCATCTTCTCTATTTCATTGACGGAAGCGCGTCCAGCCCGTGTCCTCGCTTTGGCAGACTGCGCCCCCTGTAAGACCTCGTCCATGGACTGTTCTGAGACAGTATTGCCATTCTCGTCCATCGTAACGACGTTTGCTTCCAATTCCTGCAAAATTTCCTCATCAACCACCATCTCGTCCGGTTCCGTATCACTCTCCTGGTTGACGCCAAAACTTACCTCCATACCCAAATCATCAAAGAAAACCTCATAAGCCCTGCCCTGCGCCTGATAACGGACGCCGGTAAGCTCATAAATGCCAGCCTGTGACTTGTCTGTAAAAGACATGGCAAATTTTACCATGTTATCTGCAAACTCTGCCGCCTCCACTACAAACTCATTGCCATCAGATATTCTGCGATATGTAAGCTCTGCCCGCTCCAAAATCGTACTCTCCTGTCCAAGGCTGACCGCAATATTCTGCACGCCAGGCGTCTGGACAGACGCGCTGTCCATCATAAGAAAGTTCAATGTTCCTGCTTCTGCCTGCTTCTTGCTATCCTCTTCTTTTCCCTTCTCGCTTTCCTCTGCATAATCCTCAGCGGCAGTGCTGAATTCCTGCGCTTCCTTTGGCATATCTTCCGGTATATTCTGCGCCTGTACATTGATCCCTACAGATGTTACGGCCACGCATACCGTCAGGAAAGCTGCTAACCATTTTCTAAACGATCCCACTTTTCTCACTCCATTTCAACATTGGTTTTCATAATTCGCGTTAATTCTAACACACTTTTTTTTGAAAAACAACCTACAGAAATAACTGGAAAAAAATAGGCTATTGCCAAAAATAGTCCACATACAATATATGTTCCATGGTTGGCCGAAACACACACCACATATTGTATGAACCTTTCTTTAGCAATAGCCTTTTTAAGATTTTTTTTACAATTTCCATACCTTTTAAACGAATTTAATATGCGGAAACTGTAAAAGTTATCATTCATCACGAATTTTGATACAGTTCTTGCCGCTCGTCTTCCCGAGATAGAGCCTTTGATCTGCACGACGGATAATCTCATCAATGTTCCCATCCGAAACCTCGGAACACTCACAGAGGCCAAACGTCATCGTCACCGTCAGTTTTTGCCCATCCGCCTGCAAATCTGATATCCGTAAGTTCTGTTGAATCCTATCCACAACTTTGAGGGCATAGGCAATATTGCCAAAAACAATCATCAAAAATTCTTCCCCGCCCCAACGGCTGACATAATTAGTTGCACCCACTGCGCTGGACATGCTGTTGGCAATCAATTTCAGAACCTCGTCTCCCCGCTCATGTCCATATGTATCATTAATCTTCTTAAAGTCGTCAACATCTCCCATAACTACACAGTAATCTTGGCGCTCAAGGCTTTTCCACTTACTGAGAATACTCCTGCGATTCCTAAGCTGCGTTAACTCATCATAATTTGCCAGACGTGACAACTCTTCATTCCTCGCCTGCAGCTTTCTGCGGTTTGCCGTCAGTTCCAGGATAAACAGAACGCAAAAGCAGGAGAGAAGCAGAAATCCCATGATGTTATTAAAAAAAGAAACTCTCAGATCTGTAGGAACCGGATAATAGTAGACAGGGTTGCCCCTGTACATAATCCAGCAGAATGTCAATGTAGCAACGCAGTTAATCAGCGTATATAAAATCGTATATTTGCTGGCATTACCATCATGCTTCATCATATAAACCATGGCAAGCATTACCGGGATCATCACCAGATTATATGTAGAAAAACCATAGCTCCATCCCAGAAGGACACAGGAATACAACGACTGCACACAGGTAGCAAAATAGAGAATGCTGATGCGAACAAAATAATTGCTTCTCCCCTTGGTCCCGCAAATACTGAAAAAATCTACCGCTGCGACAAACAGGTTTGAAAACGCCAGGGGCAGGCACATCAACAACATGCCAACCCCTGCCAAAAGAAAATGTACACATCCTAAAAAGACTGCCAGAAAAGAATATCTCGTCCTGTCGGTCATATTTATCCTGTCCATCAACTCCATAAACTGTTCACGTTTACCTCTCATCTGTCCCGCCTTACATCCTTCTCATCGCTATGTCAGTACTACTTGTAATAAGGACGGCTATAGCAATGTGTCTTGCATCCGTGATACGTTTTCTTACCTATTTTCTTATTCGCCACAATCGTATAATAGTAATTCTTGCCAACTTTCAAAGAAGATTTGCCACACTTTTTGACCGTCAAGGAATTCTTGGAAAGCGTCTTCACTTTCTTATATCCGGTTTCTCTCTTTGTAGATATATACAGCGTATAACTTTCCGCGCCGCTTACCTTTGTCCAGACTACTTTCTGTCCACCCTTGACATTGGATATCTTAATTTCCGGCTGTTTAGCAGTATACGTCCAACCAGACCACGTACCGTATTTTGTACCGGTGCCCAACCTCACATAAGCACGGACCCTCACCTTGAGAAACTGTGCCTTTGCCAGTTTATTGCTAGAAATAGTCTGCGCGCTGCCATTAAATTCTTTCTTTCCGTTAAGCAGCTTCTTTGCCTTTTTGCTAGCCAAAGAATAAACTTCGTACTGATAGCCGTCAGCACTGTCACATCTGTCCCAGGATAAGTCGAAATATTTAGTGGATGGGCTGCTAAAGGAAGCCGTAACCTCTTCCACCTTCCCCGGCAGCACCGGACAGTAGCTCAGAGTATCAGTTCTGTCACCAATTGCCAAATAATCGTTGGCGCTTTTCAGTATCGGGTACAGCTGGAAACAATATTCCGCATTTTTACTCAGGTTCTTGGCGGTGAAAGATTGGACGTCTTTCAAATAAACGCTCTTCTTGACATTGGACGCGCCCACCTTATAATAATCCATCCGATACGCGTTAGCCCCTGGCTTTTTATCCCATTTCACTGAAATACTCGTTGTCCCTGCGGCTGTCTGCCTGAGATTGTGTTTTTCGCTTTCTGGCCTTGTCACAACCTCTATCACCTTAGAAGGTATACCATAAGTGTCCGTACTGTTCTCATATGCGGTTACCCGCACATAATATTTCTTGCCCGACGAAAGTCCATAAAAATTAGTTTGCGAACCATTCGTTTGGTTTGTTCTTACGCTGGAGAACGCTCTGTCTGCTGATAATTCAATCTTATAGTTAATCCCATCTGCAACCAAAACATCCCAACTGACTGTGACTGAACCAGAACTGTCCCTGGTCTGCTCCACGCCCTGTACTTGTGCGGGCGCTGCCTGCGCTTTCACGCCTGCGCCCAGAAACAGCACGCACATTGCCAGCAACACGCACAACTTCAAATGCTTCCATGCTTCTCTCATTAAAATCCTCCTCTTCTCTTATAAACATATGACTATAACAATTAATACTCTTCAATTACATCATACGCTTGGAATAAACCCCTTGTCAACTGAATTTTAATACCCTGTATTCGCATGGATAGTCGCACTTAAATCCTTCACCGTCTGGGAAGGCGTATAATCCTCGTTTGAATATAAAAACTTATGCAACTGAATAACATTCTGCTCTAAATCCAGCGGGATTACCATATCGCCCATGCTTCCCACGTCATGTGATTCCTTGTCGAACGGGAACCCGGTATTCTCACCCATATGATACTTGGTAACGCCAGAAGCGAGGCCAATCATCTCCGTTGGGCTGAGGCTCGTGGAAATCTGCGGAAGCATCTCATCCATCATCTTATTCAAGGTCATCAAATCACACTGCTTTGCCTTCTCAAACATCTTGGTAATTACGGTCCTCTGACGTTCAGTACGCCCATAATCGAGGCCGACATAACGGATTCGTGCATAGGCAGTAGCTTGTATACCGTTTAAGTGCACGTTCTCACCTGCCGAAACGGGAGACACATAATCGTCATACCCTGTGTTTTTCACTGTGTCTGTCACATAAGCGTTGAGCCATTTCGCCTCATCCGCTTCCAATTTGTCAATGTCAATTCCACCCAGAAGATCTACTGCCTCCACCAACGCGCTGAAATCTACGCTGACATAATCGGTAATATCAAGATCCAGATTCTTGTTGAGCATATCAATTGCCTGTTTGGGCCCGCCGTTAGCGTACGCTGCATTTGCCTTGCGGAACTTATTCTCGTCAATATCCAGATAAGTATCCCTGTAAACAGACGCCATCTTGATTTCCCCGGAATCTTTATTGATGCTGACAACAATAATCGTATCGCTGTTACCCCTCTCTAAACTTCCCATTGAACGATTATCAAGACCAAATAATGCGATATTCGTATAACTCTTCATCACCTTCTTAGTCTCTGGGGTCAATTCATTAATCTTTACATCTTTATCGTTGATAACTACTTTTCCCATCTTGTCATACTTGCTCCAGGAAAAAGCAATGGGAATCATGATGAGTGCCAGCAAAATAACGATTACCACCAAAATAACTTTGCGCCTCTGACGCTTCTTCCTGCTGGTCTTTCCTTTCTTGGGCTTATTATGCATATCTTTGTCCATTTCCGGTTTCCTCCTTGATTTATCTGATTCCTCTGGCTCAGACATTCTTCTGCCCGCGCCGTCGTCCGTTCATGTTAAACAATCTCGATTTTCCTACTTCATCTGGCTCAAACGTTCTTCCACCTGCGCCATCATTTGTTCATACTTGGCAAGTTTGTCCCGTTCTTCCTGAACCTTCGCCTCCGGCGCACGGTTTAAGAATTTCTCATTGGATAACATACCCTTAGAACGTGCAAGTTCTCCGGTCAGCTTCTCCTTCTCTTTTAAAAGGCGTTCCTTTTCTTTTTCAAGGTCCACGAGATCCTCAAGCGGAAGGTAAACCACCGCGCCCGGAATCACAACTGATACGGCATCTTCGCCGATACCAGACTTATCTGCCTGCACCTTTACTTCACTTGCGCCGACAACCAGGCTATATGCGCTCTTCATTTTCTCAAACGTCTCGCTAAGCCCTGCATCCTCCGTGACAATAAATACTTTTGCTTTTCTGCTGGGCGGGACATTCATCTCCGCTCTCGTATTGCGGATTCCTTTCACGAGGTCTTTCACATGCTCTACCGCTTCCTCGGCAGCAGCAAAATGGTAATCCTCACGGTATTTCGGCCACTCGGACAGCATAATCGTAGGCTCCTTATCCTGCAACGTACAGAAAATCTCTTCTGTGATAAACGGCATATACGGATGGAGCAGTTTCAAAGCCTCTATCAGCACTGTCTTCAACGTCCACATAGCAACTTGGGCTGATTCCGGATCTTTCTCTTTTTTGAACATCCTGGCCTTGGCAATCTCAATGTACCAGTCGCAGAATTCGTCCCAGATGAAGTCATAAACTTTCTGTACGGCAATCCCCAGCTCAAATTTATCCATGTTCTCGGTTACATCTTTGGCCAGCGTGTTGACCTTGGAGAGAATCCACTTATCCCCTATCCTAAGCTGTTCCAGTGACGGCTCTGAAATCTCTCCCTCATCTATATTCATCATAATGAAACGTGAAGCATTCCACACTTTATTGGCAAAATTCCTTGCCGACTCCACGCGCTCCCAATAGAAACGCATGTCATTTCCCGGCGCATTACCGGTAATCAGCGTCAGCCGCAAAGCATCCGCGCCATATTTATCAATAACCTCCAGGGGGTCGATACCGTTGCCAAGAGATTTACTCATCTTGCGCCCCTGGGCATCCCGCACCAGGCCATGGAACAATACCGTGTGGAAGGGAGCCTCCCCCATCTGCTCATAGCCGGAAAAAATCATGCGGATAACCCAGAAGAAAATAATGTCATACCCTGTCACTAAAACATCATTGGGGTAGAAATAATCAAGGTCTTCTGTCTTCTCGGGCCAGCCCAATGTAGAAAACGGCCACAGCGCGGAGGAAAACCATGTATCTAAGGTGTCCTCGTCCTGCGTCATATGCTCACAGCCACATTTCGGGCATTTGCCGGGATTCTCCCTGGCAACTACGAATTCCCCGCAGTCTGCACAGTAATAAGCCGGAATTCGGTGCCCCCACCAGAGCTGTCTGGAAATACACCAATCCCTGATATTATCAGTCCAATTGAAATATGTCTTATCCATGCGTTCCGGCAGTAACTTAACCTCACCGTTTTTAACTGCCTCCACAGCTGGTTTAATCAGCTCGTCCATCTTCACAAACCACTGCTGCTTTACCATCGGTTCCACCGTGGTGCTGCAACGGTCATGCGTCCCCACGTTGTGGGAATGGGGAACTATTTTCACCAAGAGCCCCTGTTCTTCCAATTCCTGTACCATCAGCTTTCTCGCTTCATAGCGGTCCATGCCCTGATATTTGCCGCCGTTGGCATTGATGGTAGCGTCATCGTTCAATACATTGATCTCCGGCAGGTTGTGACGTTTGCCGACCTCGAAATCGTTGGGGTCATGCGCCGGGGTAATCTTCACACAGCCGGTTCCAAATTCTTTATCCACGTAATGGTCGGCTACAACCGGAATCTCACGTCCCACTAAAGGCAGAACCAGCGTCTTGCCGATGATGTCTTTGTAACGCTCATCCTCCGGGTTGACAGCAACCGCCGTATCGCCTAAAAGCGTCTCCGGCCTGGTTGTGGCAATCTCCACGAACCTTCCTTCTTCACCCTTGACCGGATAATTGATATGCCAGAAGAATCCGTCCTGCTCCTCATGCTCCACCTCTGCGTCCGAAATGGACGTTTTACAGACCGGACACCAATTGACAATCCGCGAACCTTTATATATCAAGCCTTTTTCATACAATTTGATAAATACATCCTGCACTGCCTTGGAACATCCCTCGTCCATCGTGAAACGCTCCCTGTCCCAATCTGCGGAGGAGCCCATCTTCTTGAGCTGGCGGATAATGCGCCCGCCATACTCTTCCTTCCACTCCCAGACCTTCTCTAAGAATCCTTCCCTTCCCAGATCATTCTTATCAATACCCTGCGCCCTTAGCGATTCTATAACCTTGACCTCCGTGGAAATGGAAGCATGGTCTGTACCCGGCTGCCACAACGCGTTATAGCCCTGCATACGCTTATAGCGGATCAGGATATCCTGCATCGTATTGTCGAGTGCATGCCCCATATGGAGCTGCCCGGTAATATTGGGCGGAGGCATCACGATCGTAAACGGCTTTCTGCTTCTGTCTGCCTCAGCATGGAAATATTTATTCTCCTCCCATTTCTGGTAAAGACGGTCCTCAATATCCTTGGGATCGTATGTTTTCGCCAGTTCTTTGCTCATGGTAATTTTCTCCTTATTTAAAATACCCTTTACCGGAAGCCGGTAAAGAGCGTATCTTCGCGGTATGCTCGTTACTTATCTCTTCATATTAAAAGCAAAATAACAAATTGTCAAGTAATATTTTTAAAAATTATAGTAATATCGTTGTAATTCAGCAATCACTAATATTATGGGTGAACCATGCCTGACATGACTGCCGCTACAGCTCTTCCTCCACCATGCTCTTGTTACTGTAGAACAAGTCATAAATGCAGGGCACAACTACCAGCGTCATCAGCGTTCCGTAAATCATGCCGCCAATCGTGACAATCGCCATCGGCCTTCCCATATCGGAGCCCATGTCGGAGCCGAACGCCATTGTGGACATTGCAAAAATCGTTGTCAGCGCCGTCATGAGGATGGGGCGCAGACGCGTCTTACCCGCCGTTATAATGGCCTCGCGTTTGCCAACGCCTTCCTTCCTGAGCTGATTGATATATTCCACCATCACAATACCGTTATTGACAATGATGCCGACCAGCATGATAAAGCCAATCATGGAAATAATGCTGAGGACATTGCCGGTAATCAGCAGCGCGCCAAATCCGCCTGTCATGGCGAGTGGTACCGTAAACAGAATAATAAAGGGCGCGCGCAGGGATTGAAACTGCGCTACCATAATCAGGTAGATAAAGGCCAGCGCAAGTATCAACATCAGCACCAGCTGCTCCATAGCCTCATTGATACTCTCATCCTCACCGGTCATCTCTATAGAATATCCCTCCGGCAGTTCATAATCCCGCACCGCCTTCTGTACCTTATCGCCGACCAAGCCTACATTATAACCCTTGTCGATTGCAGCAGTCACCTGCACATAACGTTCCTGCCCTTCACGCGAGATAGAAGTCAAACTCTCCAATTCTTCAAAAGACGCCACCTGTGAGAGCTTAATTTCTTCCTCGTCACCGCTTTCCTTGTCGGTATAGGTAAACGTCACATTCTTGAGGCTGTCAATTGTGGCCTCGCTTTGATCCACGCTCTCTAAATAGATTTCATAATCCTTTATGTCCGTGGAAATCGTGTCGTCCGACGTATCGTCGGCCATCCGCTCGCCGACAATCTGGTAAATCTGCGCTACGGTCATGCCATACTTAGCGGCTTTCTCCTTATCCACAGTAATGCGGAACTCTTTCTCCGTCTCCTCAGCGTTAGACTCCACATCCGTAGTACCCTCTACTTTACTTACAATCTCTGTAACGTCCTTGGCCATTGACTGTAATTTATCTAAATCACGTCCCCGAATCTGTACGGTCAATCCCTCGCCAGCCATGGCTCCCATGTCCATCTCGGAAGTGCTGACACTAATCTGGGCCTGGGAATCCTTCGTTAGATTCTTAATTTCCTCGGCGATCTCATCGTTGGAAAGCTCTTTGTCCTCCTTCACCAAGATATAGAGCGTGATATCATTTCCGCTGCTGCCCTCCATAAGCCCGGACGCCATACCGCCTCCGCCAGCCATGGCTCCCACAGATTCGACATCGGAAATGCCCATAACTTTCTCCGTGACTTCATCTGCCATCTCACAGGCTTGTGCAAATTCCGCATCCTCGGGCGGCGTAACGGTAACCGTCATCTGCGTACTCTCCATATCCGGCATAAATTCCGTTCCTTTGGAGAGCGACCCCCACACGCTGGCAACAAGAAGCGCCACCATCACCAGCAGCACCAGCGGCTTAACTCTCAATAACTTGCCCAGAACCATACCATATACTTCCTGTATCTTATCAAACCAGGGATGGCGAATTTCCTTGGTCTTCCTGAGCATCCTTGAACCCATCATTGGCACAAACGTCAAGGCAATCACAAGGCTTGCCAGCAGCGTATAGGCGATTGTGAGCCCCATGTCCACAAAAAGCTGACGTGTAATGCCCTCGACAAATACAATCGGCGCAAACACGCAAACCGTCGTCAAGGTTGACGCCGTAATTGCACCGCCTACCTGTTTAGCGCCTTCTACAGCCGCTTTTCTGGCTGACAACCCCTCGCCGCGCATACGGTAAACATTCTCAATCACCACAATGGAATTATCGACCAACATACCGATTCCCAACGCCAGGCCGGACAGGGATATCATATTCAGCGTAACGCCGCTGAAATACATGAGCACCACGGCAAAGATAACGGAGACCGGAATGGAACAGGCGATAACCAGGGTGGGCTTGATATCCTTTAGGAAAATCAATAAGATAATGATGGCGAGGATTGCGCCGACAATCATATTGTTGAGCACAGAATCCACAATCATATCTATATAAATTCCCTGATCCATCATAACTGATACCTGTAAATTTTCATCATTTTTTTTCAGGCTCTCAAATTTCTTATAAACGCGCTTTGTCACGTCCCCGGTAGAATACCCGGTCTGTTTCTCAATGGAGAGCATGACGCCGGGTCTGCCGTTTAAACGTGCATAGGAATCCTTAGAGTTATCATTAACGACTATATCTGCCACATCTGATAAGTGAATCGTCTCCACGCCGTCCATGCCAAGATCCATCAGCACCATGTCCTTCAAAGCGTCCACGCTGTCTATAGCGTCTCCGACACGCACCATGTAGCTCTCTCCCTCATCCGTAATATACCCGGCCGGCATGGAAAAATTCTGCGCCGTAAGGATATTCTCAAGCGTCTCCATGGTAAGTATTTTATTCAAATCGGATGCATCGTAGGCTTCCTGTTTGGTGTCTTCAAATTCGTCTTTTGCCTGCTGTAATTTCTCCTCACCGCTGGCAAGCTGCGCAGACGCACTGCCCATCTCCACGGAACCTGTAATCTGGCTCTTATTTAAAGTGGCAAGCGTATCATTGATCGTCGTTTTCCCCTCTGTCACGCTCGCAAGCCCGGATTCTATCGCGGCAATACCGCCATTGATCTGCACCAGTCCCTGCTCTGCCTTAGTAATAGATTGCGCTATGTAGGAAATTAACTTCTTGTCCGAGGCGTCGGCTTTGAGCGTACTTCCCTCCTGCGCTGCAAGTTGTGATTTAATCTGGGAAAGTCCCTCTTCCACCTGGGCAAGCTGAGCTTCTAACTGTGCAAGCTGAGCTTTCGCCTGTTCAAGCTGGGCCTGCATCTGGGCAGGGTCCATTTGTGAGGGATTCACCTGTGTAGGATCTGTCTGGGAGGGATTCACCTGCGTAGGGTCTGTCTGGGACGGATTCACTTGCGTGGGATCTGTCTGGGATGGATTCACCTGCGTGGGATCTGTCTGGGATGGATTCACCTGCGTAGGGTCTGTCTGAGACGGATTATTCAACATTGCCTTAATCTTCTCGATTGCTTCTGTGAGCTTTGATTTTGACTCCACAAGCTGCTGCACCTGAGACTGCAATTCTGTCAACGAGGCAATTCCCGCCTCCGTCTGGCTCTTTGTCTCCTTCAACTCCGCAAGTTTATTATTTAAATCCGTCTCCGTCTGGAAAAGCTCAATTTTCTTATCGTTAAGCTGGTTCTGCGCATCGCTGATCTGACTCGCCATAGAATTCTGGCCGCTGCTCAGTTCATTTTTGCCACTGCTGATTTCTTCCTCGGCATCCGTCATCTCGCTCTCGGCGTCGGCAAACTTCGCATCCAAAGACGCCTTGACCTTCTCATTAATCTCGTCAATCTTTTTCTGGCTCAGCGTCACCTGCACCGATTCTTTAATCAGTCCCGTGCCCGAAACGGAGGCAACGCCCTCCACGCTCTCAATCTCAGGAATCAAATCCTTTTCCGTATAATCACTGATTTCAAGATTGTCCATATCTTCTGCTTCCACAGCGGCAATCATAATCGGCAGCATATCCGGGTTCAGCTTCATGATAATCGGGTTGCCCACCTCTTCGGGCCAATAACCGCTAATCTGATCCAGGCTTTCGCGCATCTCCACAGTCACAGAATCCATATTGGCTGTCTGTTCAAATTCCAACACCACCATTGACATATTGTTCGAGGACGTGGAACTGATATTCTTGATGTTGGAGGTGCTTGCCATAGCCGCCTCGATCGGCTGCGTTACCGCGCTCTCTACCTGTTCCGGGCTTGCCCCCGCATATGAAGTCACGACAATTGCATATGGCAGGTTCATACTCGGCAGAAGATCCGTGCTCATTTTCGTCAGGGATACCACGCCCAAAATAACTACCAGCACGATTCCCACGATTACGGTGTAGGGTTTTTTGACACTGAATTTAGACAGCATTGTTTTTCCTCCTGTGCATTTTCCTTTCGGCTGACGAATTGTTTTCCAGACTTCATTATAAAACATTTGTGCCAAAAAACAATAAAGAAAGTATAAAATTTTCAAATCGGCTGCTACCAGGCCTTAAATTTTCCAAGATTGTTTCTGAATCGGACAAAAAGCCACCGCGCAGGTTCTCTAACGCGGTGGCTCTCTGCCTGTTTCCTTACTTCACTTTGATAGTCACAACCTTTTTCTTTTTGTTGTAAGTCCTGACCGTAATCTTAGCGGTTCCTTTTTTCTTTGCTTTCACCACTCCCTTGGCATTGACGGACGCTACTTTCGGCTTGCTCGACTTAAATGTGCATTTACCTGCCGTCCCCTTGGGAAGTTTTACTTTCAGCTTCACGGTCTTGCCCTTTTTCAGCGTTTTCTTAGAAGGCGTGACTTTTACAATCTTCTTAGGCGCTTTCTTAACTGTAATCTTATAAACTTTTACTCTGCCTTTCTTATTCGTGGCCTTTATTGTGGCCTTTCCTGTTTTTTTGGCAGTCACTTTGCCCTTTTTGCTGACAGTGGCAACTTTTTTGTTGGAGGTCGTATAGGTATACCCCTTTGCCGCCACAGAGTAAGTCTCTTTCGCTCCGAGCGTCACTTTCTTTGTGGAAATCACTTTCAGCTTCACAAGGCCCTTAATGGCGGCTTTCAGCTTCGTGTTGGCTGCGTTCACCTGAGACTGTGTTGCCTTCGCATTCTTGGCAACCTTCTGCGCATTGCTCAAAGCAGTTTTTAATGTTTTGAAACTTGCCGCCGTGTAATTGGCCGCCTTATACTTTTTGGCCTGCACAATCGTCTTATTCAGGGAAGTAAAGTCTGTCTTCGTCCCCACGTTTCCTCCCGTTCCTTTTTCTTGCAGATTGGCAATCGCTGTACTTAACGCTTTCTGGGCTGCATCCACCTGCTCCTTCGTAGAATCCGGATCGTTCATGACCTTTTTCACATCTTCCAATGCTTTCAGGAAAGCCGCGTAACTGGCATCTGTATAGTTGCCCTTTTCAATGCTTTCCGCTTTCTCAATGCTGCCTGCCAGCTCTGACACATCCACCGTTGATTTTACAATGGCAACCGTATACTCTGCCATCGTCTCATGATCCTGTGCATAAGCTTTAAAGGCAAGTGTTGTCGTGGCGCCCGTTAATTTAACGCGCTGCGCGATGGCGTCGTCCACCAGAATATCGTTGATAAATATCAGTCCGCTGGGCGTATTGGGGGAAGCTTTCATGGAAACCTCCTGTGTGATAGAGGGAACCTTCAGCGTATAGCTCTTAACCCCTTCACTATATGCCGGAGAAAGTTTGCCCTTATCAAAACTCAGCGCGGACAAATTGGCATTGTGGCTGTATTCCAGAGTATCAGCCGTCATAATTCCATACAATCCGCCCACATATTGGGCGCCGTTGCCCTGGAACTTCACATTGATAACAGGAATTTTCTTTCCAGCTTCATCCAGTACAAACGCTCCCGTAGAATCCTTCTTATATTCCGGCTCACGCCAGTACTTGTCAGGAATCTCAATCGTGTCTGTGTAGAACACGTTTGTACCTGCTTCCTCGTTAATTGACACATCCTGCAATTTTTCCCCATTGATATAAAGCCCAAAGCTCCTGCCTTTGTCCCCGGAATACCAGGTACACTTGAGATAATTCTTCTCCGCCTCCGGGTTAATCTGCATATCATAACTGAACCAGCCGTCCTTCTGCGCATCGCGGTACAGCCGCCCGTTGAAACTTCCTGTAGTTGATTTCTCATATTTAAGGTTCTTGGCAAATTCGGAATTGTTCTCGTCAAAGTTGGTGAGCACGTCAACGGCCATCTCCTCCTCGCGGAGCCTCTCTTTCCTGTCCCTGATACGTTTCTGGCCTGCCTCTGAACCAGGCTCCTCAAACGTCATATACAATCCGTAACGCTCTTTATAACGCATAAAATGCGGCGTGTAAATTAAATCTGGGGAATCCGTGTTGTTTAACTTAAACTGCACTTTCCCATCTTGGCTGTCTTCTATCCGCACAAGATTTTCTGTAATCTTGCCAAGCCATTCCTCCACCGTCATATTCTGAACAGTAATGACTGTCTGGCAAGTGCTGTCCTTTGTGCCCACACGCACAAGGATACCGTTGGGGCTGGAACCTTCTATATTATTTGTTCCCAGCGCTGCGCTCAGGGCAACCGGCCCATAGCGGAACGCTGCAAATCCCCGGTTGTCCTGGGTTGTATAAGCCCTGACTTCCATGGGGAAGGTCAGCTTTATCACGTCTCCGGCTTTCACGTCTGCGACCGTTACATAGCCGTTTTCTTTGCTGTCCGCAGCCACAAGTTTCTCACCATTCACTAGAATTGCAGCCTCCCCTGCAACCCAATCGGGAATACGGAATTTGAGATTCGTGCCTGCTGCAACCTTTGAACCGTCTATCGCGGCGACAGATACTGTGACCTCATCCTTGTTGGGAATGTTCGCCGTCTGTGTCAATTTTAAATTCTGTTTCCCAAAGGCAAAGGTGCTGCTGAAATACATATTGACATACACATCCGACTGCTCGGTAAAGTACATCGTGTCGCCCAGCTTAGAGAAATTCTCCATACCGGTTCCGGTACAGCACCAAAATTCATCATGCGGACGGTTAAAAACCTTATTATATCCGGGCGCCATCGGCTGGAAATACATGGTTGTGCCGGTCTCCGGGTTCTGTGATGAGAGAATCGCGTTGATATAAGTATTCTCATAGTAATCCATGTACTTTTTATCCCTCGTCAGCTTATAGAGCTCCCTGGACAATTTCAGCATATTGTAAGTATTACATGTCTCACAGGTACTTGAGCCGTCGTAATCACTCTTCGTCGCATCATAGTACAGCTTATCCGCCTCATGGAAGTGTTCAGACTGGCTGTTTCCTCCTGTAATATAAGTATGGTGCTCTATCACGATATCCCAGAAATTCACGGCCGCCGTCTTATATTTCTCCAAATCCGCCTGTTCCTCTTCTGTGAGCGCATCATAGTAGTCCTCGCTGCCCATCATGACCGTGTAACGTTTCAGCGCGCCAATCAACTTAGGAATCGTTGTGTTGGCATGCTTGCCATTGAGCACATCCTGGCCCGCTGCCAGCGAGTTAAATAAAACAACTTCATCAAAATATTCTGCCGCCGCCTTAAAATGGGTATTTCCCGTAATGTCATAGAGTTCATACAACGCTTCGTTCATGCCGCCGTATTCCGTCCGAAGCATGACTTGATTGTCTGTCAATTTGCTGCAGCGGTTAAAGACATATTCGCCAAAGTTTTCCGCAATTCCCAACGCAGCCTCCGCCAGCTCTTTGTCATCGACAAACGTATAAATATCAATCAGGCCGGCAAGAACCTTGTGAAGATTATACCAGGGTACGATGACGTTTTCATCGCTGCCCCCGCTGCCGTCTATCTTATCTAAAATACTTTCGCGGAATGCCGAAACATAGCCTGCGCTCGCCGGTTTCATGTCCGCATAGGCGTCCTGGCATTCTTTGAGCCCTTCCACAGCGTCCCTGATCTCCTGCAACAGTTTCGCTTTCTCGCTCTCATCTTTCGTCCCTTTATACGCCTGGGAAAGCGCTGACATGTAATGCCCGAATGTATGGCCGCGGAAATTCGTACCGTTGCTGCGTTCCCAGCCCTGATAACCTTCCTCTGTGGGCGGCGTCAGGCCAGACACCTTGTAGAACTCAAACAGAAACTTCTTAGAGTTCATGCTCAGTAAGTAGTCATTTTCTTTTTGTGCTGCATTCACCAGATAACTGTCTGCCAGCGCAACATTTTCAATACCGCAGTCTAAGATTCCATCCTGGCCCTTTTCCGCCTTTGCTTTTACCGTAACGGTAAATGATTTTTCCGCTGCTTCCCCGCCTGCAAAGACTGCCTTCGCGGTCAGCGTAACCGTTTTGTCCGGCTGCCCAATTTCCGGGCGTGTCACTGTACCGTCCAGGGAAATCACATTGCTGTCTGAAGTTTTCCAAGTAATCTCAGAACCGGATTCTCCTTTGCCAGCAAGGATAAGCCTGCCTGTCACGGTATCTGGAATTCTCAGCGCATCAATGTCCTTCTGGGCAACTGCCCGTTTGTCAAAGGAACGTCCGCTCTTCTCATAGACATCAATCGCCTGCTCCTGATTCAAAACCTTATCGTACAAACGGTATTCATCGAGAGAACCTTTCAAATAGGCTCCCTTATAAGTTGCACCGTTATATCCGATCGCTTTTTCCACATCCTCGCATGGTCCGACAATCCCGGTGGAAGTCGCGCTTAACGGATATTTCACCGTCGTCTTCTGGGGAATTCCATTGCGGTAAATGACCGCCTCTTTCGTATCACTGTCATACGTCACAAGAATATGTGTCCATTCCCCGACTGGGAAGAACTTGCTTCTGTCACCCAATACAGAAATCATGTACGGCTGTTTCTCCTTTGCGGCCGGTCCCACAGACAGGGACAACGGTGTGGTATCGTTTTCCGACATCAGATACCATCCATCACTGTACCACTGCGTCTTATTCCAGGTAATGGCGCGCTCCCCTTCTATCTTCTGGCTCGGGTTAATCCAGAAAGAAAGGCTCAATTTGCCGGGCGAGAGCTTGCCGCTTTTTCCCAAGTTCAAATGAGTACTGCCGTCCAGGGAAACAGCTTTTCCTTTGACGCCATCTGCATAGGACACCGCCTTATTACCTGTTACTTCAAATGTGCTTGCAGATGTATCCGCCAAATTATCCTCAAATGCAAGCTCTAATACCAACGCTTTCTCAAGCAGTTTGCCCATTGCCTCTTCCAACTTCTCCTTGGCTGCGTCTATTTCCCCGCGCGTTGCGTTTCCATCCTCATTTACCCGTTTCGCCTCTGTGAGCGCGGTCTGCATATTGTTCCAGCTCTCCGCCGTGTATTCGCTTTCCGGCTTGCTCTCAGCCGCCTTGATAGCAGCTGCAAGCGCAGTTTTGTCTTCCCGCTTCACAAGGTCGTTTACTGCGGTCTCTAATGCCTGCCTCACACTTGTCACATCAGCCTGTGTGGCAGCTTCGTCTTTCCATACCCTTTCTGCTTCTGTGAGCGCAGCCTGCATCACATTCCAGCTGTCCGGCGTATACAATGCTTCTTTTTTGGCTTTTGCTTCTGCAATGGCTGTTTCAAGCCTTGTCTTGTTCGGTTTTCCATCTGGATTACTGCTTTCCTCCAGGTTTGCCAGCGCCGTACGCAATGATGCCTTGGCCTCGTCAACCGCATCCTGCGTGGCATTTGCGTCATTATTTACAGTAAGGGCTTGCGCCAACGCGGTCTGCATATTGCTCCAGCTGTCCGGCGTGTACAGCGTTTCTGTTTCTGCCTGCGCGTCCTGAATTGCCGCTTGCAATTCTTCCTTGTCCGCCCTCTCTACCAGGCTGCCCATCGCCGTCTCCAAATTGCTCTTGGCAGCGTCTACTTCCTCCTGGGTAGATTTCTTATTGTCTATCACGCCCTGTGCTGCCGTCAATGCAGCCTGCAATTCCTTAAAGCTATTGGGCGTATAAGTCTCCTCCACAAACTTTGCGGCGTCTTCCATCGCTTTCGTTAATTCGGTAAGATCTGCCTTTTTAGCCTTAACCGTCACCTGAAATGTTTTCGTGGCCGGGGCGCCGCCTGCAAATACTGCTTTTGCAGTCAACGTCACAACCTTATCCGCTTCCCCATATCCAGGCGGTGTCACCGTACACTTCGTTCCATCTATAGCAATGGCCGCGTCATTGGATTGCCAGGTAATCACAGAGCCGGATTCCCCTTGTCCGGCAAGCGTCATCCCATTCTCTGCCACATCCGGGACTTCCAGTAAATCGACGTCCTTCTGCGCGGCTTCCAGTTTGTTGAACGTGCGCCCGCTGCTGTCTTCGTATACCCCAATTGCCTCCTCATGGTCCAAAACCCTGTCATACAGGCGGTACTCATCCAACAGCCCTTGCAGGTAAGCCGCTTTATAATTTGGACCGTTATATCCGACCGCCTTTTCCTGTCCTTCACACGGTCCGATGATTCCGGTAGAAGTCTCGCTTAACGGATATTTTACGGTCGTCTTCTGGAGGATACCATTGCGGTAAATGGCCGCCTCTTTCGTATCACTGTCATACGTCACAAAAATATGCGTCCATTCCCCAACCGGGAAGAACTCGCTCCTGTCACCCGATACGGAGATCATGTACGGCTGTTTCTCCTTTGCTGCCGGTCCCACTGACAAAGACAACGGTGTGGTGTCGTTTTCCGACATCAGATACCAGCCGTCACTGTACCACTGCGTCTTATTCCAGGTGATGGCGCGCTCCCCCTCCATCTTCCGGCTCGGATTGATCCAGAAAGAAAGGCTCAATTTGCCGGGCGAGAGCTTGCCGTCAGTCCCCAAATTTAAGTTCGTGCTTCCGTCGAGGGAAATCGCTCTTCCCTTCACCCCATCCGCATATGCTGCCGTTTTATTTGCCACTACTTCATGCTCATAAATAGAGCTATCATCCAAAGTATCACCAGTAAATTTCAAGTCTAAGACCAAAGAAGGGTCTTCCCCCTCCGCCAATGCCGGAACGATCACTTTAAAATCCCTTGTCTTGGTGGTCTCTCCATTGCTCACGCTTGCCGTCAGCGTCACCTCTGCATCCGCTTCCCCAAATAATGGTCGCTTCAAAACCCTGCCCTCATCAGACAAGACTTCCTGCATTGAGGAACTCCATACAATGGTGGACCCGGTCTCGCCGATTTTCGGCAGTGTAAGGTTCTTTTTTGTATTCGCCGGCAAAGTAAGCACCGCCATATCATAATCGACATCTGCCCTGACGGCTTTGATGATGATATAAGCCACATTAACACATGCATTATCCGTTCCAGTTCCACGGACGTCCACGCTCAGCTTATCACCGCCCGCCGATACGGCTATATTCCCTTTTGCTTCTGCGCTTTCTCCCTTAGTAACGCTAAATCCGCTCTGGGACAATTGCGTGCTTTGATCTTTCCCCTCCAGTTTTGCTGTGACTACAGGAGTATTCGAGACCCCCCAGGGGTTCACGCACCCTACCGCCACCTCATACACTCCTGCCTCCAGTTCAAAAGCATAGTCTATAAAACGTTCCTCGAGCCCTTTTTCCGTAAAATTCTTGGAATAGCGGTCGGTGTGGGTTTTATTCGTCAGATTCGCCGCTGCCAGATCCTCCCGCGCCCAGGTATTCGCCGTGTAGACGCCCCCATTCGTTGGCGCCCCAGGATTTTTTACATCATTCCCCTCATACTCCTGTTCCACATCCACTATGCCCCACTGATAACCGGTTTGGGCGTCCTCACCATACGCCTGATCCGTGACGCTGTTATGCGTTCCCAGCTGATCCCCCTCACATACGGTATTCGGCGTATAATCTCCACAGTCTACAAAATAGACAATCGAGCTATCCGGCCGTTCGGCGGGTGTCCCCGCTGCTAAAACAATCCCCAGATTGTCTGCCGGCAGGCTGGTAATACACACTGCCGATGCAAGGCAGGCTGCTGCTGCTTTTTTGAAAAAGCCAAACAGACCGCAGCAGTTTCCTATCTTTTTCATCTTCATTCCACTTCTCCTCTCCTTCATATGACATATACAGTTATTTTATCATATACAAAGCAGGATTAGCAGGCATTTTCGATAAAAAATTGAGCGTTTTCGAGCATTTTTTCCACAATATTGCCATCTATTTGTACCGCTTTTTCATGTCTCCCTGTTCAAAAGCGCCATTTTCTTCACCTTTTTTGCTTCCTATTTTTATTCTTTGAGGTACAAGGTGGAAGAATCTGGTAAAAATCAGTTGAAAAATATCTCAAAAGTGGTACATTATATTTAGGGAATTACCAAAAATAATTTATAACTGATAGTATCAGCTATTTTAAGGAGGATTTATAATATGAGCAGGAACATGCACGGTTTTGGCGCAATGATTAAGAAACTAAAACAGAGCCCCAAAAGAATTGTTTTCACAGAGGGCAGCGACCCACGTATCTTAGAAGCCGCTTCAAGACTTCTGGCTTCCAATTTCCTGACGCCGCTTTTGGTCGGCACCCAGGAGGAAGTGGAAGAGGCCGCAGAGGAATACGGTTATAATATCCGCGGGGCACAGATTATCGACCCTGCGAACTTTGAAAAGATGGACGAGATGGTGGAAATGCTCTGCGAGCTCAGAAAAAGCAAAAACCTACAGCCGGAAAGAGCGCGGGAAATACTGCTGCAAGGCAATTATTTCGGAACGATGCTGGTGAAAATGGGATACGCCGACTCCCTTCTTGGCGGCGCTACTTACACCACGGCGGACACGATCCGTCCGGCGCTGCAATTAATCAAAGCAAAACCGGGACACAACATTGTGTCGTCCTGTTTCATCCTGGTACGTCCTTCTGCTACTGGTGAAAACGAAGTGCTTGCCATGGCAGACTGTGCGATCAATATCAAACCGAACGAAGACGAGCTTGCCGAGATCGCCATTGAAGCTGCCAAATGCGGACAGCTTTTCGGCATTGACCCTAAGGTTGCATTCCTTAGCTATTCCACGCTCGGCTCCGGTGCAGGCGAAGACGTAGACAAGATGCACAATGCCGCTATCAAGGCAAAAGCGCTTAACCCGAATCTCCCCATCTCCGGCGAAATGCAGTTTGATGCTGCCGTTTCCCCGCGTGTCGCACGCACAAAATGCCCGGACGATCCAGTTGCCGGACATGCTAACGTATTTATCTTCCCGGATATCAATGCCGGAAATATCGGTTACAAAATTGCGCAGCGTATGGGTAACTTTGAGGCATACGGCCCCATTCTTCTGGGATTGAATTCCCCCATCAACGACTTGTCAAGAGGCTGTAACGCAGACGAGGTATATTCTATGGCAATCATTACCGCCGCTCTGGTCGACGAAGAGCTGGAATAATCTTTTGCTAATGCACGAAAAAACCCCCGGTTACACAAATCTGTACCCGGGGGTTTTCATATTCTGCCGCTTACCTTCTTCTCACAGAGGAGGCCCCTGTCCGGCTCTACTCCTGCATACGGAAGCGCGCTACAATCTCTTTCAGTTTCTCAATATTGCTCTGGTTATGCTCGATGAGGTCGCTGTTTGTCCCGACAACCCCGGCCATTTCCTGCGTCTTTCCAGCAATTTCAGTGATGCCCTCCGCTGCTTCCATCGTCGTCTGGCTCACATGTTCCACAGCTTCCGCAATATTTACAATGGCAGTCAGAAGCGTCTCTACCTGGCTGTTGATATCGCCCATATTCTCTTCTACTCCGGCCGCGTCAACCGTGTACTGCTCTGCAACCTCCATAAAATCTCCGTAATCTTTGAGCACTGTCTCCTCAAGGAAGTTCATGCTCTCGTCAAGACATGACGTCATGTTGCCTACCGCCTGGTTGACCTCTGCAATAATGCCATTGATATCGCCGACTGCGTCCGAAGTCTGGTCTGCCAAAGCCCCGATTTCACCGGCTACTACGGCAAAGCCCCTTCCAGCCTCGCCGGCTCTCGCTGCCTCGATAGAAGCGTTCAGGGCCAACAGGTTTGTCTGGGAAGAGATATCTAAAATTGCCTGGGTCAGCTCGTTGATATGCGACACCGCCTTGGCCTGTTCCATGGCCTCTTTCGTCTTCTCCTGCACGCTGGCGTACATTTCCCGTGTGCGCTCGCTGGCGCTTCTGGTGCTGCCTTTCAACTTCTCTGCCCTGCCGCGGATTTCTATAGAATTGCTCTTACCTGCATCGGAACGCCCACGGATTTCCTCTGCCCTGCCGCGGATATCCGCTATCGTGGTATTGACCGTCTCCATCGTGTCTGCCGTCTCCTGCATAGCTGCCGCCAATTCCTGTGTAGTCGCGGAATTATCCTCGCTCATGTGGTTTACTTTCTCTGTGGTCTCAGAAAGCCTTTCCATACTATCCGCCATATCTATATATGCCTGCCGTATGTTATCTACCATTCCACGCAAGCTGTCCCGCATATCGTGAAGGGACTTCGCCATATTTCCGGTCTCGTCTCTTTTCTTATAAAGGCTTTCGCTCGATTTATAATGGACAAAATTAAACTTTGCCGTCTCTCCTACAATCGTATCAATCTGCCGAATCGGTTTCGTCAGGGAAATGCTGATTAAAAATCCCATCACTGCAGCTATCAGAATTGCAACCACCGCCCCGATGAATATAAGTATCTGCATATTTCTTTCCTGTGCCTCAAATTCGGCTCTGGGCACTGTCAGAATAAATTTCATGCCATTTACCAAGGACGTATAGCACATATTCTTCTTCGTGCCAGTCCATTGATAGGAATGCGTTATCATCTCCTGTTCCGGCTGTGTCAGCTTTGCCACAATCATATCCAGCCCAGCGTCAATCATGCTGCTTCCCGTATCAAGTTCCTTATGATACATGACATTCCCCTGCTCGTCGGCAAGAAACGCATAACCGCTGTCAAAGACGCTAGAGGAGTCCAGGATATTCGTAAACGTATTAAAATCGATATCCATTCCGATAATTCCCACGGATTCCCCATCCACAAAAATCGGAACAACATAGGAAATCATATAGACGTTGATATTGGAGTTCAAATAGGGTTCCATCCATGTCGGTTTCTGATTTCCCACCGGGATATAGTACCAGCCCACATGCTCCAAATCATCCGGCTCATACATTGTGAAATCCGTTGGCTCCACCTCCTGGAATTCACTTTCCGCAGAATCCCTCGTGTAGAAAACGCCGCTGGTCGGCTCCGTAAATTCCGGGTTGTAACGAATATAAACGCTCATGGCTCCCTGTGTATGTACCGCCGCCTGTTTCAATGTCGGCGCAATCTTGTCTGTATAACTATCCACATATGCAGCATCGGACTTAAACTTCGCAAAATCATCCAGCTCGGATATGGCAAGGTCATTCAATGTATCTACCGACTGGGCAACCTGTTCCATCATACTGTCTAATTTCCTGCTTTGGTTCTCACAAACCAGAGCCATCTTTTCCTCCGAATTCTCTTTGGAACCTCTGGAACTCTCATAAATACTGATACTCCCACAAATGACAGTTGAAATCAAAGAACACATTAAAACCGCCAGGATGATTTTTGTCTTAATGCTTTTCATATAAGTCCCCTTTCTTTTATTCTCATAATTATCTAAATTTTATCATGTATTGGAAAAAAAATCTACTGAATATCGACATTTTCGACAACCGTTTAGCAGTTTTTGTATTGATCGGAAATAAAAGAAAGATACGCTTTTTTTAAATTCAAAAAATTCTTCCTGCTGACAGGAATATTTACGCCGCTATCCATTGTCACGCTGTTTTGGTTTATCGTCCGCACCTGGCTGAGATTGATTAAAAATGACTTGTGGACGCAGATAAAATCTGAGGAATGCAAAAATTCCTTTATTTCCACTTCAAAAGATTTCCGTATATAAATACTAGTTATTTTTGTTCCGTCTATCAGATGGATTTCCAGTCTCCGGGAAGCGCTTTCAATATATTCTATCTCTGAATAAGCAATAGATTCCAGCCCCTTCTTTGTCTTGACCAGATACACGGGTCTTTTTAGGGGAGCCGTCTGTGCCAGGGCATAATCCAGCGCTTCAAAAAAACGGCTTTCCTCAATCGGTTTCAACAAATACCTCACTGCATGGATATCATATGCATTCATTGCAAAATCATCCGAGGAAGAAACATAGATAATAATGCTTTTCTGGCTGTTTTTTCTGATTTCCCTCCCCAAATCAATCCCTGTCATCTCTGACATGATAATATCCAAAATATATAAATCCGCCGGTTTCTCCTCTTGTATATTTTGCAATAAAAGGGAGGCATCTGAAAATTTGTCTATTTCAAAATTAACGCCACAATGGCAGGCGCTATATTTCAACAGCAGGTTTTCCAAATCCGTAAGGTCTGTCAAGTCGTCATCGCAGATTACAAGCCGCATCATCATTCGTCCCTTTCAACCTCTAATTAATTTTCTATCGAAATATCCATATTGATAAGCATTATACACCATTTTAAGAAAAAGTAAATCCAATTTTGGAATGAGAGCTGCAAGCGGATTTCCATGCGAAAAAACAGATATGAAACGCGAAAAATGGGGACTGGGTGTAAATTTCTCTGTTTGTTATAATTAAGATGTATTTTTGCGTTTCTCTGCTCAAGAGCCCATCCAAGGAGTCCTCGCCGGCAGGGAATTTTTATGACTGAGAAAATTAAAAGGAGAGCATCTATGGGAAATCAATTAGTATGGAACAACCGGTATGACATTGGTGTAGATATTATTGACAGGGAACATAGAAAACTGTTCCGCATTCTTAATAAACTTTTTGCCATTGGACAGAAAGAGGAAAAGAGCCAATGGGTGTGCCAGGAAGCCGTAAAATATTTTAAGGACCATTCCACGCAGCATTTTCAGGATGAAGAGGATTATATGGCTTCTATCGATTATGACGGGCTGGAAATGCATAAACGCATCCATGATAATTTTCGCGAGATAACGCTGCCTGCCCTCGAGAAGGAACTGGAACAAAAAGATTATTCGGAAAACGCAATCGACCATTTTTTCGGCGTGTGCGCAGGTTGGCTGATTGGGCATACGCTGGCGGAAGACCAGGCAATTGTAAGCGGAGAAAGCATCCGGCAATGGGAGAACCTTATGCCGGAAGAAGAACAGGCAGTCATGGGGCAGGCAATCATCAGCCAGCTCTACGGCATGTTCCGCTTGGAATCACGGCTCATCAGCAACTGTTATGGCGGAGAAAAATTTGGAAATGGCATCTACTACCGCCTGATCTACAACACGAAGGAAAAAAAGAGATGGGAGTTCCTTCTGGTTTTTGAAGAGCGCCTGATTGTCAAGACCATCGGCAGCGTCATGGAAACAAAATCCAAGACGATAAACGTTATGCTGATGAACGTTGCCCGGTATACGGCGAGACAGTTCGTGGGGCATATAAAAGAACATTTCCCATCCCTGGCAGACGCCGATGTAAAGGATGAACAGCTGCTTACATATGAGCAGTTCCAAAAAGTATTTGAGAAACACAGCCCGCAATACAGCCTGCTGTTTGACACCGGGAAAGGATATTTTGCGTATTGCATGACAGTGGGCGATATTCTCCAGAATGAAGATATTGGTATCTCCATTACCGAAAATGCTATGGCGGAGGTTGAGAAATACTTAAATGAGAATAAAGCCGAAAAGATTGCCAACAGCAAGAAAAAGAAAATTCTGGTTGTAGACGATTCCGATTTTATGCTGGAAACCATGCAGCAGCTGTTAGGAACGGATTATGAGGTTCTCACGGCAACATCCGGTTTATCCGCTTTCCGCAGCATTACGCTTGACCGGCCGGATTTGATTCTCCTGGATTATGAGATGCCAGTGTGCAAAGGAAGCCAGATACTGGAAATGATTCGCTCTGAGAAAGACTTTGCAGATATTCCGGTTATCTTTTTAACCAGCAGGGTGGACAGGGAAAGCGTAAAAAAGGTAGTAGAGCTTAAACCGCAGGGGTATCTGTCCAAATCACTTACACCGGATTTGGTAAAAAAAGAGGTAGACCAATTTTTTGAAAAACAAAGCCAGACAGATAACTGATAAGCAAAAGAAATGATTGGCACGAAACGGGCATAAACCTCGCTGTGGGGAACACTTTTACCAGCCGCACATATTGTAAGAAAAAAGGTTTTTGCATGTTATGAGAATCTATATCGTACAACCAAATGACAGCGTTGATGAAATTGCCTCCTCACAGAACGTTTCCGCCCAGTCCATCATCTACGACAACCAGCTCGTATATCCCTATGCCCTTGCTGTGGGGCAGGCGCTTCTGCTGACTGAACCCGGAGAGGAGGATTTGGGCAGCCCGGATTCTGGCAGCTCAAATCCACCCGACACATCCGCATATCCGGCTTATGTGGGCGGTTACGCTTACCCCTTTATCAGCCGCTGGGTGCTGCAGCAGACGCTTCTCTACCTCTCAGATTTGTTCATCTTCTCTTATGGATTTACAACGGAAGGAACACTCATTCCCCCTCTCATAGACGATACATTCATGATTGCGATGGCAAAGGATTTCGGCGTCGCCCCCATCCTGACGCTGACGCCATTCGGGCCTGACGGGCAATTCAGCAACTACTTGATTTCCCAGGTGGTAAACAATGAGGCTGCGAAACTGCAATTAATAGAAAACCTTACCACCCAGGTAAAGGAGCGTGGCTTTGAGGGCGTAGACATTGATTTTGAATATATTCTTCCCGAAGATAAATTTGCATTTACAAATTTCGTACGCGATGTGCGCGATGCCATCAATGCCTTGGGGTACTTGGTCTCCGTCGCGCTCGCGCCTAAAACCTCCGACACGCAGACAGGGCTTCTCTATGAAGGGAAGGATTATGGATTGCTGGGAGAGGCAGCGGATTACGTGCTGTTGATGACATACGAATGGGGTTACACATACGGCCCGGCGATGGCTGTCGCTCCCATCAACAAAGTCCGCCAGGTCGTGGAATACGCCCTGACAAGGATTCCTGCCAAAAAAATCAACCTCGGCATCCCCAATTATGGATACGACTGGACGCTTCCCTTTGTCCAGGGCACATCCAAAGCTACCACTATCGGAAATGTCGAGGCTGTTCAGATTGCAATTTCCAGAGGCGCAGACATCCTCTTTGATGAGACCTCGCAGGCTCCCTATTTCAACTATGTACTGGACGGGCTCACGCACGAAGTGTGGTTCGAGGACGTGCGCAGCCTTACCGCCAAGTTTAACCTTGTCAAAGAATATGGGCTCCGCGGCATGAGTTACTGGCAAATTATGCAACTCTTCCGCGCCAACTGGCTGTTATTGAACGATACGTTTACCATCCGCTGAGCGGCTTATTTAAGAGCTCCGTTCCCTCTACCACAAACCTGCCATCCCGGATAATATCCGTGCTGCTTCCATCGCGGCGGATGACCGTAATTTTGTCCAGCTCGTCATAAGGTATGGTGATATCTGTATGACAGTTAAAATATGCCTTCTGGGGCTCCTCTCTCCGAAGCAGGGAGACCTCGTTATCTCTTGCCACAATCTCCTTGCCGTCAGGGTTAAACACAGGCGTATCCTCTGCCCAGCTGTAACAGGTATCGCCCACCGCAAAATGCGGTCCGGTCTTCTCCGCAATCAGAATCGGCAGTTTATCCTGAATCTGGTATTCCACGCCCATCTTATACGCCGTAGTATTCGTTCCGATTGCAAATTCCCCCAGCGGAAGCGTATCATGGTGTTTTAAGAGGTTCTCTTTGAGAAACGTGCGGTTTTCCTCCTCCGCGGCAAAATTGCGGCAGGAATAATTTACTACCATGCCGTCCTGAAAATCCAGTTCCAAATCAAGATATTTCATACCGTTCAAATACACCTGTGACACATGAAGATGTCCGTTGGTCCCCTTGAGCACAGGAGAAGTGAAGACCTCACCCACAGGTATATTGACGTCCGCCACGCAGTTCTCAAAATTCGTCTGCTTCTGCGGATTCTCCAGCGTGTGCAGTGATACCGTCAAATCTGTTTTGTTGGCGCCTTTGCCGGTAACATGGACAAAGTCCCCCTCATCCAAAACGTCAATTATTTTCTGCTGCATCCGTTGATACAGTTTATAGTCTAGCGTATTGACCTCTACCGTCCTGGCAAATATTTCTTCAAATTTATCTCCAATCTCTGGGATCGGGTAAGCAATAATCGTAAAGCTGCGCTCCTCACCCCTGATATATTGGTTTGTAATCTGCATGGACTGGCTGGACAGATAGACGTTTAGCTTCTGCTGCTTTTCGCCAAACCGACAGGCCGAACAACATGGCACCGGCGTAAAACCTTCTTCGCCAAACGTCTCCACGACTGCCGGACCTGCATAGAGCGCGGCCGTATCTCCTCTTCCTTCATACGCCGTGCGCAGCCCCTCAAGCCTTCGCTCCACAAAAGCTTTATCGAGATAAACCGCCCGGTCAAATTTATGGTCGTATTCATATTGACGGTTAGGGGAAGTACTCGCCACGGCAGGGCTTCCGTTTCCTCTTCCTGAAAAAGATGTCTCGGCGATTCTTGAGACTACCGGTGCAAGGCCCATGCCCTGAAAATTATTTACCGCCGCGCGCATCATGCGCTCAAACCCTATGGGATAGCGCAAATCTACAAACTTCTTCTTCGACAAATCCTTGCCGGTAACTTCAAAACCAATACGATACCCTTCCGTGTAGGTGTCCGCCATGGCCTGAATTTCCTGCTCCGACATACGGTTTAAAAACTTTGCAACCTTGATTTCATTTGGCGAAATATACGCGCCATACCGATACAGATAGCGCAAATCGTTCAAATCGCTGTCCATCATGATGCGCACATAAAAATCCAGCTCGGGGCTGCTCTGTGCAAGCACGCTGATTTCTGTAAAAATCTCACTGTAATCATGGTAAAACCAGTAGATAATCTGCTGGATTTCCTGCTCGTTCGCACACTCCTCCTGCTCAAAACAATTGTATATTTCAATGAACAATTCACCAAAAATCGTCAGTTCATAATTGCGCCCCTCAAATACATAGGGAATCAGCGAGCGTACGTCCGCATAGAGCATGCCCAGAAACTTGCCAAACGTTTCTCCCAACTTCTCTGCGGCATATGCAGGATTTGCATAGCTGTTTGCATAATTTTCCGGTAAAATTTCCTCATAAAGCGCATGATTTTCCGTTTGCAGCTGCTTTAGGCTCTTCTCGAAATAATTTCCGGCAATTATTTCCTCATAAAGCGCGCATAGCCCGCCCAAAAAAGCGGCAGTACTCTGAAAAT
>CAJUTD010000005.1:59837-61202 GCA_910589635.1 uncultured Lachnospiraceae bacterium
CCCGCCAGCGATTTGCCACTGTATCTTCTGTCACGATCTGTTTTAAACGTTCCTGAACCAGAGGAAAACGTTCTTCCACTTCCTCACGGTAGGAATGCCAAAATTCCTGATATCCCATAATATAACCTCGTTTCTTTCCATGTGTGTTTAAGGCTCCCCATTACGGCCTGCTGGCCGTATCATAAAGTATAAAACCCTAACACATAAACTGCCACCCAGCCCGCCAACACCAAGCCGGCACAGACGCTTCCCAGCACGGGAAATAATTTATAGCTGTCCTCCCCAAGGCTCATCAGCCCAACAATCAGGGATACGATAGAAACCATCAGCGTAAATACCCCAGCGCATCCGATATATTCGTTGGCATGCCCGCCGCTCTGGATGGAAAATACAATCATGCCGATGCCCGCCAGCAGCGATACCGCTGCTAACATCAGCGATACCTTTCCTCGCCTGGAATGTTTCTTATCTCCAAATTTATATGCGTTTTTTCTCTTTCGTCTCATACGTTCTCCTTATCCGATTCATGCACAGAAAAGTCAGACAGCCCAAAGCCCCGCCGACCGTATTGAGCAGCAGGTCGTCCACATCAAAGCTGCCCACCTTAGACACAAGCTGTATCGTCTCCACCATAAGGCTGAATTCAAAACTCAGAAATGTAGTGAACAGAAAAGACCTGCATTTCATATGCAAAATCGGCAAAAAAAATCCAAAGGGAATGAATGCGACAACATTCCCCACAAGATTCAAGAGCACCGCCTTGGCGCCAAGCAAATGGCTATATTTGATAAAACGTCCGATTTCCTTGAACAGCTCCAGGTTATAATGGTAGGATCTGCTCTCAAACGTACGTCCGGTACTCTCCGCAAAAAATAAAAAGTATGTTAAGAAAATAATATACACTCCGAACATGATTTTGCTGCATATTCGGAGTATTTTTCTGTAATCGTTCTTCAATTTTTCTTCCTTTAAAAAATAATATCTGATTTCCTTCTCAACATGGCAGCTCCATTTATAATCGCAAGGACTCCGCAGACAACGCCGCACACCAGCACGACAACGCCAATTGCAATATTCCCGCCCCCTGCGACAGTCATAGCCTTATACGTCTTTTCATTCATATCGGTCTCCTATTTCACTCCATACTGGGCATAATAATTGTCAATAGCCGCTTTCATTTCATCATTAATATATATATTTCCTTTATATGGTTTATTATACAAATATTCTGTCACATCTTCCATCGTCACAATCGCATTCGTCTCAAACCCATATAAATCTTTAATCTCTTCCAGCGCGCTCTTTACGCCTTTGCCCCGCTCCATGCGGTTTAAGGAAACGATCAGGCCTTTGATCTCCACATCG
>CAJUTD010000005.1:61212-74423 GCA_910589635.1 uncultured Lachnospiraceae bacterium
TGATGGGGACTGTCTCTTCCATAGATTTGCCGGAAGTCGTCACATCCTCGATAATCACTACTTTATCGCCATCCTGCAACTTGCTTCCCAGAAGAATACCGGTATCGCCGTGGTCTTTGATTTCCTTGCGGTTTGAACAGTAGCGGATTTCCTTGCCATAGAGCTCGCTATAGGCAATAGTAGTGGCAACGCTTAAAGGAATTCCCTTATAAGCCGGCCCGAACAGCACATCAAAATCGTCTCCATAGTGCGCATGGATTGCCTTGGCGTAATACTCACCTAGCTTGCGCAGCTGCGCGCCTGTCACATATGCGCCCGCATTCATGAAAAATGGAGACTTCCTCCCGCTCTTTAATACAAATTCGCCAAATTTCAAAACCTGGCAGTCTACCATAAATTCTATAAATTGTTTCTTATAATCCTCCATGTATCTTAAAACCTCCGTATTTATAAGCTTTTCAGCCCTTTTATTACTTATTGCGCTCTCATTTACAGCACTTTGTCTTATATCCTGTTTTTGATTTTTCTGCCTTTTTAAAGCCTCTATCGCCTTCTTTGTCAAAGGAATCTTACTCTTACCATTATTAGTTTTAGTATCATGCACTTCAAATACATTCTAGCCATATTAATTCCATCTTTACGCTGACAAATATTCTTCCCTAACTCTTTCCCATTCAGTGATTTACCCATCACTGCCTCCTTTCCGTAAAAAATCTGAGAAAGAACCATTAAATATTCTTTCCAAATTTTACCACATTACAAATTTATATTCAATCGTTTTTGTTTTATTATTGGTCTTTTAAAGTATCTGCTTCAATAACCATTCATCCAACTTTCCCTTATATGCATATAACTATTTCCAATTCTTACAGTAAAACTATTCGCCGGATTTATGTAGTAATTCTCTGGCCTTGGTTTTCTTTATGGGTATGTTGTAATCTACCAAAAACTAATGTATACTGTATATACAGAATGATCTGAAATAGTGATACCGAAATTCCTTTAGTGTTAGACAATGGGTAGTCCACATAGAAACCATTATGTGAAGTCTGTTATGAAACAACTATATAGAAAGAGGTGCTTTATGACAGCTTTAAGGCAAAGTGCAATGAGAGAATTCAAACTGTGTCTGTGATGATGTTGCATTGTTTGGTGATGTTCGGGAAATTTGTCTATAAATGCCTGGAAACACAGAAAAATCAAAGCTTTTTGAGCAGTTGGTTTACACAAACTGCTACACGGGTAAAGTAATTTTTATGATTTGGGGGTTACTTCGGTGTGGGGATGTGTAGATGGTATATGGATAAATGGAAGATATGGTAAAATACCGTATTTTCAACGATTCTTTTAGGTGGAAGCCGTGGGGAATGGGGGATAATGTGATGAATTATTTCATTTTGGTACGTTCGGTTATTAGTTAGAGTTTGACAGTAGTTTAGCGTGAAAAATTTGGTTCTGTGGAATTAGAAAGCCTACCATTATGACGGGTTTATATAAAGTAATTTGGATTGTTATGGGGAGTTCTTGAATATGCCTATTTTTTAATTGTTTTGGTGTATTGGTAGAGTGGTGGGAGAATTTTCGTTTGAAATTGTTCGAGAGAAATTTGGAAAATTAGTTTGATAATCAAAATAATATTTTAATTTAGAAATATAATTGAATCATAAAGTAGATAATGGTATTAGTTTATAGGATTATGCAAAATAAAGGGGGAGATACAAATGAATATACTAGTAATTGGGAATGGATTTGATCTGGCTCATGGATTACCTACGAAATATATAGATTTTTTGAAATGGGTAAAAATATATCAGAAATTTGATTCATTTATTTTTGGAAGAGCATTAACAAGATATAAAAACAAAAGTGAACCCATTTTTAAATACTTCTATAAACTTTTTTATGAGAATGTGGACGAAGATATACGCAATGAAATTCGTCACTTAATCAAAAAAATATTTGGATGGAATATTTCCTACAATGTAATATGTATCAAAAAGAAAACTGGATTGATTTTGAAAAAGAAATTGGGAGGGTTATCAAATCTCTGGATAATGATATGAAAAAAGAAGATGCTTCTGAAAGCACAATTGTTAGAGAAATTTCAGTACCTTTCTTTGCAGAATATTTTTTAGAAGACTTGAGCAGTAGAGAACAAGAAAGAGAGATAGAAGGACTTAAGCAATGTGAAAATATGTCTGTTGATGAACAGTCAGAATTTATGGAAGAGTATAGAAAACAACATCCAATAAGACCTTTAAAAGCTGAAATAAGGTATAAAGATTTAATAATGAGACTGCAAACTGATTTAAATAAATTAATATGCGCATTAGAAATATATTTAACAGATTTTTTGGATAAGATTGAAATAACAAAACACTCTAAGGATATTACCAAGCTTGATATTGATTATGTCCTTAGTTTCAATTATACAGATACATATCAGAAATTATATGAGAAAGAATGTAAGGATATTAATGTCGAATTTGACTATATTCATGGCAAAGCAGATATAAATAGCACAATAGAAACAAACAATATGGTACTTGGCATTGACGAAAATCTTCCAGAAGATAGAAAAAGTAAAGATATTGATTTCATTGCCTTTAAAAAATATTATCAGAGGATACATAAACAAACAGGATGTAAATATAAAGATTTAGTGGATCAAATAAGAGAAGAATGGGATAATGAGACAGAAGAAAGTAGAGCAGAAATTAGAAAATGTATTAGTAGAGGGAAAATCGAAAATTCAAAAATTCATAGGCTATATATTTTTGGTCATTCGTTAGATGTAACAGATAAGGATGTTTTTCGTGATTTAATCTTAAATGATAATGTATACACAACAATTTTTTATTATAATAAAGATGTTATGGGACAGCAGATAGCAAATCTTGTAAAAGTAATTGGACAAGATGAACTGATAAATAGAACCGGAGGAAGTACAAAAACCATTAGCTTTGAAGCACAACAGGATATGATGCCAATTTAAAAATAAATAGTAGTCGTACAGAAAAAACGATCAATATAAATACCTAAAAAAAGAACCAAGATGGCAGAGATTTTCAGATACTGCCATCTTGGTTCTTTTTTATGAGTATTCTGTGAGCCGCTCTCCATTTAGAACAGTTAGCTGGTTCATTATCTGATTCCAGTTCCGGTACCCATGCGTCCATTTTTTGGTACGTTCTGGCTTGCCAGGTACAGCATCTTCTCCAGGGACGTGTCGCTTGGGAACACGCTCTTTGTCTTAGTCAATTTCCTGTACTGACGATTCAGCCCTTCTATAATGTTCGTGGTGTACATAATCCGGCGGATGCCATCCAGGAACTAGAAAAAATTTCCAAAAACACAGATTTATTTACACTATCTCTGGCTTTAATGTGTGGAAAGCCCGCATCTATTGCACCCACACATCAAGCTATTACCATAGCAACTTACTGTTAATAACTATTCTGTACAGTCATCAATAAATTGCCATTATTCCTTCAAATAATACTGTATCTTTTCAGTATCTATTTCCACTTCTTCCTTTTCACATTTTACATATTCTCCATACGATGTTATTCCATTTAAGTAGTCCTCAATTCCTGTAAGCTGAGCTAAGGGGAAAAAAGGATCCTCAAATTCTGGTGAAATTCCAAAACATGATGTTGAATCTAAGCTAACACCAAAACTGTTATCTCCTGAATATTCGATAAGAACCCAATAGAAATTCATTTTGTCTAAATCATTTTTCACACGTATTCTTTTCACCTTAAAACTACTTTCACTTTTCATACAAGATTTCACATTTTTTGCAGCTTCTAATGCAGCTTTTTCCAAATCAGTAAGTACAAATCTACTTTCTAATGCTGAAACCTCAACCAACTTTTTTTCATTTTGAGTTAAATTATCATATTTTTCTTTTAACTCAACTATATTTGAAAATGTTGTCGTATCGTTTATTTCAGCAATAGAATTCTCTAAACTTTCTACATTATCTAAATCTACATCCTCTAATGATTCCAATTTATTCTGAATGTCGGACACATCAACTAATCCCTTTTCATTTTCGTTCATTGCTTCATAATTATTTTTTATTGCCATAAAGTCTCTCAGTGTTGTATCATCAGTAACACTATCAATAGCATTTTGAAGTTCCTTAACTTTATTGATATTTACACCTTTATACTTTTCTATTATTTCATAATTTTCAATTTTCTCTTTATCTGCATCTGATAATTCCTCATAATCTGCAAACAATTTATCTATTTGTTCTTGTGTAATTTCTTTTCCTTCACTCAATTCTTGAATCAAACTATTGATTTTAGGAACATTACTACCACATGCTGTAAACAAAAAAGTAAATGAAACAACCAATAAAAATACTATTTTTCTTTTCATAATCATTTTCTCCCTTTTGTAATTGTATAATACTTTCTTCAATTATAGCATTATACTTAATCAAAATCCAATATAATATTTCTTTTTCTGCAATAAGTCATACTTTCTACGGATTACACTTCTTACAGGGCTCATAGCCCATCGCAATCACATCATCCCTGTTTCCGGAGTATGCCTTTTTATTGGCCTCAGACATCTGTTTTACGCTGCCGCAAGTGGGATAGTGGAATTTATGGGTATTCGTATTTAAAACATAGTCTGTGCCGGCCGGCGCAGGCTCCGACTGTTCAGTAACCTCTTTAGAAACCGGCGCGTCAGATTCATTATTATCCTCATCCAAATGACTGTCGCCATTCGCATAATCTATGGCGATGCCAGGCTGCACATTATATACAAATACATGAAAGCATATGCCCTCCCCATCATCTTCCACAGACCAGCCTTCCATGAAAACGCCGTCGGCTAAAAGATTATCACCCTGAAAGTATGGATTCACCCTGTATAAAACATGATTCCCTGTTTCTTTTACATAATCGGCCACCATATTTTCAAATGGCAGCATACCCATAACGTTCAGATATCTTGTCCCTGTGATTAGATTCTTTTCGTTCGCATTCTCTGCCGATAACTGATAGCCAATCAAATGACATCTGTTGTACAGATACTTGCCATCCACATTATCATATTTGACAGTCTGCCATCCGCTGGGTTTTACCTGCCCAATACTTTCCCGCTCTTTCGTCGGCATGATATCCTGCCCGATGTTGGCGCAGGCAATCCCACAGCGTCCAAGGCCATCCAATTCAGAATAGTACTCAAAAGATGCTGTTGGCAGATTGGACTTTGTGAAATAGGGATTATTGTCATTGACGATCGTATATGCATTGCCTGTAAACGCTGGGACTTCCGTGAGCTCTGTTTCATAACTGGCGACGATCTCCTCCACAGACAGAGCTTCTTTTGCCTGTGCTTCCGCAGATGGCTCCCCCTGCTCCGGTTCTTGTTCCTGTTGTTTTACAGGCAATTCATCCTGCTCTGATTCCTGTGTGCGCTCCTCTGTCGCTTGCGTTTCCTCTATTTCCGCCGCAGGATTGATATCTGTACCGGAAGCTTGACCGCAGGCGGAAGCAGAAAATCCTATTGTCAAAACAACTATCAGCAGGAATGCTGCTTTCCTACATCTTACGCCTGTAAATCTTTCGTGTAATTTTCTCATGTGACTTTCCTCCAAACTCTTTTGTATCAATCATTTCCCAATCTGTATTTAAATTTATATCCAAATATACATCTGCTGGGTAAACCCGGTTCCAGCAATAAACAATCAAGTTTTCTATGCTGTCTTCATATAATTTTAAAGGAACATTTTCCATAAAACAATATCCATGTATCAAAGTGTCTTTCGAGATATTGTCCTCTATCAAAATTCTTTCTTGGTTTGTATGAAAAAGTTTCGATGAATAGGAACTTACCCATACTTTTTCCTCCCCGGCAAAGTCTAATATATCTTTGACAACAGCCTCATCTCTGCTTTGTCTCCTGCCGTTAAACATCATTCCATTGTTGTCGTCCAGACAGATGAATATTTTCATATCTGTTCTCCTTTTTAGAAGTCAACGCCCCCATTTCCCTTTCATTATATGCCACTCTTATCGATTATACAAGACCCTCCGAAAACCAGAGCATTTGAGCAAAAAGAAAAACCCCGCGGTACCGGAACTTTCCGGTATCGCGGGGTTTTCATTATTTCGTAATCTTAACAGTTTTCTTCTGTCCTTTGTTCTTGAGCAATTTCTTATACGCTTTCAATTTCTTAGCCGGCACTTTGATTTTGGCCTTTTTATTGATTCCTGAGAAAGCCTTGGAGCCTACTTTTTTCAGAACCGTGCTCTTAATCGTGATTTTATTCAGCTTACCATCTTTCGCAAAAGCGCTCGCGCCAATACTCTTGACATACTTGCCAATCGTTGCGCTCTTTAATTTCTTCTTACTCTTAAACGCATTCTTGTCGATGGACACTACCTTAAAGGACATACCGTTGTACTTCACTGTTGCCGGTACATTCAGGGAGGTAAGGTTCTTGTTAGATGTTCCTGTTACCGTCACCTCTTTGGCAGTTGTCGTACACTTGGTAACCTTATACTTCAGGCTCTTAGAAGTGAATGTCTTCTTACTCATAACGAAGGATGCGCCCTTCTTGATACCCTTAAAGGCATCCTTGCCAATTGTCTTCACTGCCGTTCCCTTGAAGGTTACTTTTGCCAGTTTCTTATCATTGTAAAATGCTTTAGCGCCAATGCTGGTGACATTTTTGCCAATCGTTGCACTCTTTAACGTACTCTGCTTTGTAAATGCACTGCTGCCAATGGCTGTAACCTTGAAAGATGCATTCTTGTATTTTACTGTATCCGGTACGGTAATGGCAGTAACTTTCTTGCTGATTCCCGTCACGGTCACATTCTTTGTTTTGCTGCTGTAAGCAGTGATCTTGTATTTCAGGCCGTTTGATGCTGTGAAAGTCTCACCTACCTTTGGCGCCGTTACAACCGGCGGTTTGCCTTCATCCGGTTTGCCTGCGTCCTCAATTGCCTTATTCAGTTTATCCAACGCTGCCTTAATTTCCTCTTCGCTGGCGTCCGCTTTGTTCAATACAGCTTCCACTTCGTCAATGACTGACTGTAAGGCTGCCTTCTTCTCTGCGCTCAGGTTTGCAAGCATTTCCTTAGCCGCCGTTATCTTCTCGCCCAGCTGTTCTTTCACCGGTTTTTCCGGTTTACCAGCCTCTTCAATAGCTTGGTTCAGTTTATCCAACGCTGCCTTAATCTCTTCCTCGCTGGCGTCCGCTTTGTTCAATACGGCCTCTACTTCGTCAATGACTGACTGTAAGGCTGCCTTCTTCTCTGCGCTCAGTCCTTCCAGCATTGCCTTCGCTGCAACAATCTGAGAACCCAGCTCTTCTTTCGGCGTATCTTTCTCTGCATCTTCGATAGCCTTGTTCAGTTTATCCAACGCTGCCTTAATTTCCGCTTCGCTGGCATCCGCTTTGTTCAATACAGCCTCTACTTCTTCAATGACGGTATTTAACGCTGCCTTCTTCTCTGCGCTCAAGTCTGCCAATAAATCTTTGGCTGCCGTAACTTTCTCCGTCAGTTGTTCCTTCACGGTCTTATCGCCCTCGCTGGGAACATTGCCGCCTTCTTCTGTAAACTGGAAGTAGTCAACGTTCATGATGCTGTCGTCTTTCAGCAGTTTCTTTGCCGTATCAATTGCCGTCTGCAACTGCGGCTTGTTTGCTGCCGGTAAGGACGCAAGCTCTGTCAACTGCTCTGCATACTTAATCCTGTATTTCAGTTTTTCTTTTAACAATTTCTCCGTTTCTTTATATTGATCTGCTGTATCAATCGCTGCATTCAATGTTGCTATCGCAGCCGTAAGTTGTTCGTCTGTAGCGCTGCTATTATTCACAACTGCCTGCGCTTCATTCACTTTAGCATCCAGAGCCTCTTTTTGTGCCGTTTCATTCCATGCAAATCCGGAGCTTACGTTATGCCCCTTGGTAATCTGCCGCTGTAGCTGTTCCTTTAATGGAAGGCTGGATTCCGCTGCCTTTACGGCATCCCACAGACTCTTTAATTCCGCCTTGTAAGTCTCTGTTGTAGCGCCTGTTTTCTTCTCATGGAACACAAGGAAAATGTTCTGTGTCCCTGTAACTTTCTCAATATCTCCGGTTACCAACTGATATGTATGGTTGCTTCCGGTTGCCGGAACTTCAATTTCACCAATCTTTTTGCCTTCTGGATAACCTACACGGACTTCAATTGTACCGCCGTCTTTTGAGCCTGCGGCAAAGGTAATCTTATCCGCACCCTTGGCGCCAAACTCTAACTGGGACACAGACGTCCAGTCTCCTTCCTGCAAATCGGTCAATACCATGTTATAATCTGTAAACAAATTGCCTGGACGGCCGGTATCAGCCGCTTTCACGCCCGCATTCCATGCAATGGTCTCAGCTTCGATTCTCTCATACGGGTTCATTCCTTTCAACTGCGGAATTCCCTCATAAGTACCTGAAATCGGCAGGATTTTGCCTTCCTCATCCAGTTTAATCTCGTCAATATGCGTGGAACGGTAGCCGCGCTCTACGCCCAATGCTTTCGATACTGTCTGTGCATGGTATATAAAGTAACTCTTGTCATTAAATACAAACGTAGCATGATGGTTATTTCCGCCTACGCCAAACCATACCTGCGGATTGGAGAAAATTTCTCCCTGATATTCAAACGGCCCCATCGGTTCATCGCTCACCATATAGCAGATGGTTCCCGTTTTCGGATATCCCGGTACGGATGATTGTGTAAAGTTAGAGCAATAGGAGTAGTAGTATTTACCGTTAAATTTAAAGATACCGCTGTCCTCAAACATGCAGGGAGCGTCAATCTCTACTGCCTCCCCGTCAAGGCTGATCATATCAGCGCCCAGTTTGGCAACTCTTGCCGTCTTGGGGTTATCTGACTGTCCGGCAGGAACGCCGCCGCCAAAGTATATGTATGCTTCTCCATCGTCATCTACCAGCACTGCCGGGTCAAAGCACCATTCTACCTTCTCACATCCGGGAGTTGCTTTGGTAATCAGGGCTTCCCCAATCGGATCTCTCCATGGACCTAATGGCGTGTCTGCTTCCAGTACGCCAATACCGGAGGCGTCATTTGCAAAATAGAGGAAGAACTTATCTTTTCCATCTACTTTTTTGTAAGCGATTGCCGGCGCCCAGGAATGGCTTGCCCACATTGCCGGGCCTTTCCCGCCATTGCGGCCTGCCACCTCGATTTCACCGTGGTCTGTCCAGTTCATCAGGTCAGCAGAAGAAACAACTCTCAGGCTGGTGATGTAGCCAAAATTGTTGGAATATGGGTTATCCTTATCGGAGAACTCATAATCGTCTGCCGTCATATAAACGTATATTCTACCATCGTATTCAATTGCATAGGGGTCTGCCCCGAACTCATTCGTAGTAATCGGATTTCCATAACCGAACTTCTTTGCCAAAGCCTGTGTGTTATCTTTATATTTTAAGATAGACACATCGTCTACATAAAAATCCATCAAATCATTGGCTGCATTCGGCGTTGCTACTGTAGGCGTCTCTACAACCAGAATATTAGAAGATGTATCCAGATTATATGGCATACCCCAATCTCCCTCAATCTTGGTCCACTCGCCCTTTTTCACTGTTCCCGTTGCCATTATGGAACTTTCCGTTCCACTATGCAATGTCAAGTTAAAGTCTTTTGTATCGGGCCCAGTCGTATATTTTACCCAGGCTGAAACGCTATAATAGTTGCCCGGCGTCAATTTCTCGCTCATATCCTGCGCCGGTCCGTTCGTACATTTCGTACGGTTTGCTACTTTCACGCTCTGGCTGCCGGAATGAAACTCATCGGTTGCCGCTGCAAGGATCTCCGTCTCACCCTGCTCATATCCTGTCCATTTCTCTAAGCCCCTTTCAAAGGAACCGTTCCTGACAATATTTTCTGACGGTGTTGTCAAGGTCACATCATCGAGATAGAATTCTGCCGGTGCGCCGTCTGCTACCGTTTTACCCCAACTCCAATACATCTCCATTACATCGGTATCTTTATCATAATCTGCCAGGCTGATCTCACCGGTAATTTTCGTCCAGTCTGTACTGTTTACCTCTACGGGTCCGCCAAAACCAATATAGGAATCTTTGCCGTTTACCTTACCCTTAATGGTTGCAGACAGATTGCCGCTACCACTGGCGGTCTTCGCCCAGGCGGTCAAGGTATACTTCTTTCCAGGTATCAGCTTCCCATCTTTCCAAAGGCTCAAAAGTTCATAGCGTCCGCCTTCCCAGCCTGCCGAATAATCGGATACTTTAAGGCTGGCGCTTCCTTCATGCGCTGCTTCTTCCGTGCGCGCAACCTTGGCAGAACCCATGCCTTTCCAGCTTGTATCAATGGGATCAAGCTCAAACGATCCATTGGAAAGCAGGGATTCGACTTCCGGTTTTTCCGGTTCTTGACCCGGAACTCCCATATAGGTTATGGAGACGTCGTCAATCCAGTAATCCATCAAATCGTTCTCAGCTGTGGGCTTAGCTACCCATCCAGTCTCTATAAAGAAAATATTCTGTGTCGTGCTGAATGGATAGGTAACTTCATTCTCCTTTCCCTCATTTTCAACTACATCGCTGGGCGTATATGTAACGGTAAAATCAACCCACTGCCCCTTGATACCCTTAATGGCTCCAGTCTTCGCCTGGCGATAATGGTAATCAATCCCATTTTGGAATGTAACGTTAAAATCTTTGGTTGCAGGACCGTCCTTATACATGAACTTTCCTGTGATCGTGTACTCCGTGCCTTTATTCAGCTTGCCGGAGAGGTCATAGCTTGCGCCGGCGCCAGTACCCTTTCTGTCTTTAACATGCAGGACATGGGTGGAACCTTCCGCCCCGTCGTCGCCAGACACAACGACTTCTACCGAGGCGCCTTCATTTCCTGCCCAGCCCTCGCTTCCGTTCTCAAAATCTCCGTTTGGTATGAGCTCTATCTTTTCTTTCTTCGGCTCATCCGTCTTGGCCGTCGCTGCCTGTGCGCCGACCGGAAGCATGGTCACTGCCATGGCCGCCGCCAAAGCTACGGCGCATACACGCTTCCAACTGTTTCTCATTGCTTTCCTCACAATTTTACTCCTTTCTTTGGGGAGAAGTATTGTAGAAATTCCATAACCGAACCTCCTCAATCCTTCCTGTTTTTATAGATATAGTATAACTTTAGTACAATATATTATTTTTTTCATCCCCAAAAACTATAGGAATTGCACAAGAAAACAGTTATTATATTTAGTTTTCTACATTTTTTTGCAAACTTACATTAAAAAAAATTTTTATAGTTAGTGGACAACCCCTTTATGTTTCTATTTCCTTCAAAAACTCCATAAAATTATGAAGATACAAATTATCGAATGATATTCCATTTACATCTGCAAGATATTTCATAAAAGGTCCTATGTCATAATCTACTATCTTCGTTATATCCTTAATCTCTTCTCTCGTGGGAAGTTTGGCATTCTCACTTTTTATCTGTTTTAGATCCTTTTCTAACTTTTCACATTCATTTTCCCAGTAAATAATATATTGATTTCTCCCATGTGGATCATATATATTTGCCTCTATGTTTTCCTTCGGTTCCGACTTATAATATTTTTTATCTTTATTGGTGCAAATTACAAAAAGAATCTTCTTTTGAAAACTGGGGGAATTAATTAGCTGTCCCACTTCATACATGCAGGCCTTCGATTTCATATATTGGTCCGTAATGATCATAATAACTTTATCGTGCATATTTAAAGAATTCATAAATTCCCGAAAACTATTTTTATACGGTACGTCTGTTGTATACCTTGATATTGAAATATAGTTATATTGAGCAAGGTTTTCACAAATTATATCTGCCAAATCGTTATCCTTATTACAATACGATAGAAAAATATGTACTTTCTGCATGTCTGAAACGGACGGTGGAAGTGGTTTATTCATATTATCTCCTGCGAGAACCACCGTCTCATCCGAAATATCCATTGTGGATAACAGATTATATGCGGCTGTATTATATGGCGCAGGTATAATTTTCTCATCCTCAGCTTTCTTCTTAACCTCAAATAATTTATTATCCTTTCCAAATAAATTCTTAAAAAATAATTTTTTTCTCAGGCGTCGCCCCAATTTCTCCTTATGCTCAAAGTCATACTTAACCTCATCAAAAGTTTGATATCTGTTATCAGGATTGACTTGGGTACATTTCACAATTATGTAATCAAGTGCGTAGGAAAATTCACGGTTTATCTTTCTAATTGAATACGTGTCCCAAAAATTATTTACAGGGCCTTTGCCCGTCAGCAAATAGAATAACGTTACTCCAAATCCATAGATGTCTGTTCTGAAATCCGACTGTCCTCTCCCTCCGTATTGCTCAGGGGCCGCATATCCCATAGTCCCTAAACACGTCGTATCTCCTAACTTTTCAGGAGAATATTTCCTGACTGTACCAAAGTCGACAAGCCATATCTGTCCTGTCTCGGACAACATAATATTGGATGGTTTTAAATCCCTGTATATAATATTGTTTAAATGCAGATACATGAAAATATTAATTAATTGTCTGGCAAAATTGATGCTTGTCTCCTCCGAAAATGGTTTGGTATCCTGAATTATTCTATCCAAGGTTTCCCCTTTAATATAATCCATGATTATCACCAATCTGCTACCTGTGTCTGAAATTTCCAAAACTTGAGGTATACCAGAATAAGATAGATTAGATAATATTTGTGCCTCCCGCAAGATTATTTCATAGTCTGTATTAATCTCATTTTCTGCTTTTTTATATTCTTTCACAGCAAATAATTTACCATTTTCTATATCGCTCGCCAGATAAACACTGGAAAATCCGCCTTTGCCAATTAATGATAAAATTTTATATTTGCCGCCTATTCTATCCCCAATCTCCATAATCATCATACTCCTTTGTAATCAGCATTAACATAATTAATATAAATTTTACAACATCGTCGGCAATATTTCTACAAAAAATACTTTTGAATTCGCTTTCATAGATTGAAATGCGCGAATCACAACGGGCTGCCTCCTACCGCAATAGGAGACAGCCCAGTCTTTCATTACTTCACTATCTTAACACTCTTCTTTTGCCCTTTATTTTTCAGCAGTTTCTTATATGCTTTCAATTTCTTGGCCGGCACTTTGATTTTGGCCTTTTTATTGATTCCTGAGAAAGCCTTGGAGCCTA
>CAJUTD010000006.1:0-22125 GCA_910589635.1 uncultured Lachnospiraceae bacterium
CCACTGTTCAGTTGTCAAGGTCGTGTGCTGTTTGTTTCCGTGACAGCTTGTATATCCTATCATAGCTATCCGAATCTGTCAAGCACTTTTTTCAAAAAAATAACAATTCTATATTTTGAAAATTAGGAACGGAGAAAGAGGGATTCGAACCCTCGCGCCGGTCACCCGACCTATACCCTTAGCAGGGGCACCTCTTCGGCCTCTTGAGTATTTCTCCGAACTGACATTTTCTTATAAAATTGTCATTGCGCCACAGCGCATATGTTATATTACTAAAAAAGAGACTTTTTGTCAATACCCTTTTTCTAACTTTTTTAATTTTTGCTAAAAATTAACGACTGTTCCCTTAGATACAATCCGCAAAGCCGCTCTGTAACGAGAAAACTGCACTTTTATCCTCTAAAGCTTTATCGCAAAACATCCGATATATTTTAATAATAAGATTGAAGTGCGTAAGCATTTTAACCAGAACCGATAACAAACATTAATATTTATCGAAGCAATTACATTTAAGGTAAACGGATTTACCGAAAGGGCAGAGATAAGAAAAGCCTACATCAAGGAGGATGAGAGCATGAGTATGTTGATTGGTGGCAGAAGTTCTGCCAATAAGGTAACAAGAATCAAAGATTTAAATGGCAACACAGTTGCCACGATCAGCGTTTCTTCTTCTAAAAAAGGAAAGAAAAAACGTCTACAGTACAGTTTTAAATCCATTTCAACTCAAATTATGATGGCTAAAACGCCAAATATCGCTAAGATGGTAGCCACCAAGGCGCGCGGAAAGGTCGCTATGCTTCAAAGAAATCTTGACAATGACGATTATGACGAGACAGAGCTGCGCCACGCTATTACCCACGCTAAGAAAATGCTGCGGATTGCTAAGAAGAAAATGCGGCACTTAGAAGAAGAGACTGAGGCAAAACAGAAAAGCGGAGCCCAGATACAAGATGAAGACAACGGTATTCCAGATCTGCCTGATGAGGAAGAAAAGGAACAAGAACAAAAAGAAATGGAATTAGACCAGGCTATGCAGGAATATCAGGATATCGTAAGTGAGTTCATGACCAAAGCCATGAATGAAATGATGAACCAGATGATGAACGAAATGATGGAAGACACCCAACTGGAAGAATTGGCCGACGCATTTATGGGTGATGTTTCGCAAGTGGAGGATCTGGAACCCGAAGATTTGGAAAAGATTAAGAAAAAACATCGTTCTGATGAACTGAGAGAAATCATGGAAGCCGACATGAAATATCTAAAGGCCATGATTAACAAGTTGGAACGGGAACGACAGGAATTGTCTACCCAGAATTTTTCCGCTCCCTCCGTCACGCTTGAAATTTCCGGCGTACAAATGCCGGTACAGACGATGGAAGCGCCTGTCACACCAGAAGGTGAAGTAATTGATGTTTCTTTATAATCATGTTTATAGCGCCTAATGGATTTTTACAGTTCCATACATAGGGTCCTAATACCTTGGATGGAAGAATTACCTTGTACTTTTATTAGCTGTTACAAAATGTTAAGTTTCTCCCTCAACATATAGATGCAACAAAGAAACTAGTACAACATACATTAAGTTTCTTTACGTTATACTATATATGATAGAACTCTCTCATTTTGTAACAGCTCTCTTTATAGGCAAATCTTCACATGCGTATTTTACCTGACGTATTCTTTGGCTGCTGTTTTATAGAGGTCATTCCCCTCTCTGTCAACCACCACGATTACAGGAAAATCTTCCACTTCCAATTTTAATACAGCTTCTGCACCCAAATCCCCATAACATACAAGCTCTGATTTCTTAATGCATTTAGACAACAATGCCCCCGCGCCGCCCACTGCTGCAAAATAAACAGCCTGATTGCGGACAATTGCGTCAATGACTTCCTTCGCCCGTTTCCCTTTGCCAATCATTGCTTTCTGTCCCAAATCCAGAAGCCAGGGCGCATATTTATCCATACGGCTTGCCGTGGTGGGACCTGCGGAACCAATGGGACGCCCTGCTCTTGCCGGGGAGGGCCCCATGTAATAAATGACTGCATCCTTTATGGGAATCGGCAATTCCTCTCCTCTATCTAAAACTTCCATAAAACGTTTATGCGCCGCATCTCTGGCAACATAGACGGTTCCTGATATATATACATAATCACCCGCATGAAAATTTCTGGTAACTTCAGCCGTTATTGGCGTTGAGATATGCCTGTCCATACGATTTGCCTCCACTTTCCTCTATATTTCCCGCGTCACATGCCTGTTTACATGGCAGCAGATATTGACAGCAACCGGAAGCCCTGCAATATGAGTAGGATATGTATTGATATTGACAGCAAGCGCAGTAGTCGTCCCGCCAAGTCCACCGGGTCCAATGCCAAGCTGATTTATGGTTTGCAGCATTTCTTCTTCCAATTCCCTCACATACGGTATCTTTGAATGTCCGTCCACCGGGCGGAGCAATGCCTGTTTTGCCAGCAGCGCGCATTTCTCAAACGTGCCACCTATCCCCACGCCCACAACCATCGGCGGGCATGCGTTCGGCCCGGCATCCTCAACAGCAGTCAGAATCGCCTTTTTTACACCTTTTATTCCATCCGACGGCTTGAGCATAAAAATCCGGCTCATATTCTCACTGCCAAAGCCTTTCGGAGCCAACGTAAGTTTCACTTTGTTCCCTTCCACAAGCGAATAGTGGATGATCGCCGGTGTATTATCATCTGTATTCTCCCTAAGAATGGGATCGCCAACCACAGATTTGCGCAAAAATCCATCAAGATACCCCTGGCAGACGCCCTCATTGATTGCATCTTCCAAAAGCCCTCCCTGAAAATGCACTTCCTGTCCTACCTCAACAAAGACCACCGCCATTCCTGTATCTTGACAGATGGGTATCATTTCAGCGCCTGCAATTACAAGGTTCTCTTCGAGCTGACTGAGTATTTTCTTCCCCAAAGGGGACTGCTCCGCATCCGCCGCTTCTTTCAATGCCTTTCCCATGTCGGGGGAAAGGTAATGATTTGCCTCAATGCACATTTCACGGATATTTACTATTATTTCCTCTGTCGAAATAGTACGAATCATTACATTCTCCTTCTTCATTTGCATTTCCCTTATCTGCAGTTCCCTTCGTTTATTTTAACATCAAAATTCCCGGTTCCAGTACACACGATTCCTGCCTGTCTCTTTGGCATGATAGAGTGCATGGTCCGCCGCCTTGACAGATTTCACAAAATCGCCATTATACTTTACCACGCCTGCTGAAATATGAAACTCGACAGAAGTATCTTTGGCCGCTGCAATCTTTTTGCGGATTTCCTCTATCTTTTTATACGCATCTTCCGGCGGACAGCCCAGCATTATAATAAGAAATTCCTCGCCGCCAAAACGGATGACCGTTCCGCTCTCAGGAATTTCCTTCATCAATGTCCTCCCCAGATAATGGAGCACTTCATCCCCAACGTAATGACCGTATGTATCATTAACCATTTTAAAATAGTCAATATCCAGCATGATTATAGAAATCATTTCTTCTTCGCTGATTATCTGATTGTCCTTGATGAGTTGGTTCATTCTGTGGCGATTATATACGGTAGTCAGCGGGTCTGTAATCAGTGCATGTTCTAATTTCTTCGACGTCAGATAACGCTCAAACTCCCCCAGGTTAAGAATACAGTGGACAAGCATGATTGCCGCAAAACAGGGAACATTAAGCGACAAAATGACATCAAGGTTCTCGTAATGGTTAAATTGATGCGATACTAAAATCTCTGCAAAAAACAGACCATATCCCATGGCTCCGAAACAAGGCCTTGCACTCAGGCAGCAGATCAAGAAAATAAAATTCATAATCGTAGCGCCTTCACTGAAATGCGTTTTTATCTCAAGATGATAGACAGACCAGATAGTTGCAAGCACAATCATGTTAAGAAGCAGATAATTCAAAAATGTTTTCCATTTATAGCTTTTCAGCTTCGGTTCCAGCACAATATAAAGAAACATCGGAATTAAAATAGATGTACGGGGAATCAAGGTCGGTAAAATCGTGTTTCCATTTAATTGATAATCCGACACAAGATAACTGAGCGAAGCGAGGCTCGCCAAAATAAGGATCAGTTTCACAAAAAACTGATAGTAATCACATTTATACTGGTAAAACTCGCACTTTTCCTGACAATTCATGCCTTTGTATATGTGATATATCTCTAAAATATACATAACATTGTAATTTTTCACGGTTACGCCCCCTTTTTATATCTGAGGTGGTGATAATCCGTTGTTTATTATATAAATGTTTCCGGTTGCTGTCAAGAAAACGATGTTACCTATTTCTTTAAGTCTAAGCTACCACTTCAAGGCGGCCCTGCGCGCCAGATACTTAGAAACGTGAAACGTTCTTATACTCATATCCTCCGTTTTATCCAGCACATGCTGAAATGTCTGCTCCAACAGACAACGCCTGCAACCACCCTGTCCTGTTCTCGTGCCGTCCGCGCCGTCATAATACCAATCTTCAAAAGAATCATACGCATCACGTCCCGCGCTGTTTGTGTTTCCTTCCTGGCAGCCGTTTTCATGCTCAAATGTATAGCGGCTCAATACCGGAACTACGTCCATAGATAGTCTGGTAAGATATTGCAAATCTTCATAGCTTATGTCCTGCCCCATATGCGCCACATTGTACTCGGCAATAAGCACATCCGTTCTTCCAAAAGAAAACACCAAATAAAATACAGCAATTACAGCCACACAGTAACGGAACAATCCAAACCTTGGATGCGTTACTGCCACCACTATACCGGCCATCAGTACCGCCAGCATTGCGAGAAACCACAATACCAGCACCCGCAGAAAGCTCAGGTGATAGGTATGAATATAGAGTATCATCCGAAATGCACTTGAGGCAATCATTACGTAAGTGCAACCGGAACACAGCAGCAAGAGTAGTTTGAGCGCCTTGTTCTCCTCAAACACCGCTAAACAGGACACAACTAAAATTAGATTAAAACTGCATACAAACATTAACTGAAAAAAACCTTGCCTTGCATATTCCGCATAAGTATATCACTCCGGCAGTAACATGCCGCCAGTAAACAGGAACATAACCTGTATGCCGCAAAAAATTACATAGACAACTGCCACCATAGACAGAAATGTGACCGCTATAAGCGGATTTTTCTTAGGCAAACCGCTTGCGTATTGCGGCATATTCCTCAAAGCAAGCGCTGAAAAAAAGCTGTATATGCCGAAAAAACCAACAATCATCAGCAGTATCACCAGAAATACATTGGGTGAAAATACAATCTGCCTGAATAATTTGTGACACCCTTCACCAATGACTTGAGAAAAAATCTGGTCTGCGCTGCTCAAAAGCTCAATGATGACAATGAGCATTGGCAAACCAATCAGCACGCCTATCACAACATATTTAGCCTTCTTATTCTTCCTTTTCTCCCCTCTATGCTTTTTACGGTAGTTTATTAGATGAATGAACGGCGCCGCAACTTCTGGTATCATATTGAGGTATAAAAACAGCATATTCCCCAGGTATTGTCCAAAGCTCCACGTTCGATCGTCATACATCTGCCGCATCATAAGCACGGTAAGCAACAAAAGAATCCCAACTGTATTAAAAAAAATGACAAACACATTCGTTGTGACAAAGACGCTAATCCCTAAAAGTATAGAAATCCCCGCATATAACCAGCTAGACCGCTTCCACGCAATGCCTTCTTTTTTGAGAAATAATGCGCATATGGCCAGCATTACTGCCGTAATCAGCGGAAACGTAATGCCAATGTAATTACGATAAAACGACACGGCAAAACAAATACTGAATACAAACGCCATTCCTAAAAAATAGGGGGCATTTCTGGTCATACTGTTCTCGGGAACACCACCCGCTAACGTTTTATTCCCTATTTCTTGATTTTTCAAGCCGTTCTGTTCTATTTCCTGGCTCTTCAAGCCGCTCTGTTCCATTTCCTGATTCTTCAAGCCACTCTGTTCCATTTCCTGATTCTCCAAACGATTATTTTCCATCTTCTTTATCCTCATCTCTCCATTCCAGGATATCTCCGGGCTGACAGTCCAGCGCCCGGCAAATTTTGTCTAACGTGTCTACTTTTATCGCCTTAGCCTTGCCATTCTTTAAAATTGAGATATTCGCCATTGTAATGCCTACACGCTCCGAGAGCTCTGTAACGCTCATTTTGCGTTTTGCCAACATTACATCTATATTGATAATAATCGCCATAAATTCCCTCCTTATATCGTCAGCTGGTTTTCCTGCTGAATTTCCGCGGCCTTGAGCACTAAGTGTGATAAAGACGCGGCTGTCACCGCCACCACAACGCCGGCAAAATCTATAAATAGGGATGCCAACAAAATCGACGGATGGTTCATGTTCAGAAAAAACATGACGAGATTCACTAGGAAAAAATAAGCGCTGTCTGTCAATGCAAGAATGCAGATGTATTTGAGATAGCGGGCGTTTTCTTCGGAGAATGAATTGTCCCGCGCAATCTGTGTCGTAATTTTCCAGCCATTGTAAAGCACAAGATAGCAGGGTACCGCGGATATCCATAAGATAACCAGCCACGGCATATACCAATAGGCAAACTCAGGGTTTGCATCCGCCAAATCTCTGCCAAGCATGGGCAGCACAAGGCCATATATCACGAATCCGCAGAGCGCAATTCCGATTATGATGCCTTTTAGCCATTTACTCAAACTTTTCTGTGTCATAGTAATACCTCCATTCCATATGCGGACATAGCAACAATCATTGCAGCCCGAAAACTACATGCGTTTTCTATTTTTGTATTATATTCCCCAAAACACAAAAAGTCAATATAAATTTATCGAAATACGATAAATTTATATTGACATATAAGTATATTACGAGCTTACCTCAAATATCTAAGGTGTTTTATCCGTTCTCTTGCTCACTCCACTTGAAATCCTGCGCCAGATAGAATCTCTTTCGCTTTTTGCATGTTCCGCTCACCTTGGATTTTCGCGCAGCCTCCGGTTGTTTTCGCTGATGCACTGTAAAGCCCTTCCATCTGGCTTTGGCCTATATAAATCCCGGACGACGGTTCTTCTACAATCCCGCCGATTTTAGCGCTCCGCTCCCTGCCATGCTCATCAGCCACCGTAAGCTGTAACTCCTGATATTTCTCTACCCACTCTGCAATACGGCTTTTCCCAGGGCCGTTGCCATTGTTGTCTGTAAAGGCGGCAAATGCTTCCTGCCCAAAAAATAATATTGGGGTATTTGCCAGACTGATTTCCTCCTGCGCCGTTTTCCACTTCAAAGGATAGCCGCCGATGTCAATACCTGCCAGTGATGTCTCAAGCGCATACTCTTGCAGACGGATTTTCACATTGCAGGAGGATATGGGAGAAAACCCGTACAATCCTTCTATTTTGCCAATCTCTTTTACAATCTCTTCTGAAAGCTCCGATTGTGACTGTAGGAATATTTCGTACGATCTCTGCTGCTGTATGCAGAAATCCCCTGCGCGCACCGCCAGTATAAGAAGCAGGCACCCCACAGCAATAAATACAATATCTTTATAAATATTACGCTTTTCCATGCATATCCCTTCCTGCTCAAAGCAATACATTCCTAAGTCTCAAGAGCGCATCCTCTGGTAATGCTTCATGCGCAGATAGAGCCAGATAATCACCAACAGTAAAGACAGAACGACAAAAAATACGATTGTAATCCACCATTGATTTGCCTTGGGCTTCTGTTCCTCAATCTCAAGTTTCACGGTCTCGGCCTCCCGGATCGTTGTGTGGATTTCCACTTTCTGCTCCGTCACCTCACCCTGTTCATTTTCATACGATAAGATTACAAAACCGGAAGTGTCCCCATACTTTTCCCCGCCTTCTTGCGAAACATTTCCCTGTGCGTCCATATCCAGCGTTCCTACAAATACCTTCTGCTCACCGTCCGCAGACGTTCCTCCCTCTATATTTCCCAGAAACATCTCCTGCTGCGAGAACAATCCCTTTGCTTCCAGGCGAACCTTTACGTTGTAGATGACGGAAAGCCCGGTATTCTGCACTTGAAAATTCAAAAACTCCGTGTCTGACGCATAAACCTGTGCCGGGAAGGAGAGATTCATAAGCTGGGCATGTTGCGGCTGTCGAACAAGAAGACGCACTTCCTCCGTGGACGTGTAAGCATTTCCCTTATCGTCTTCATATTCAATTTGGAACTGCACCTGTATGGGGTCGGCAGCGGCTTTCTTGGCAACGGTAAGATTCTGTGATAAATCCATAGATGCGTTTGCCGCCGTCTTTTCAAAATACCAAGCATTTTTCTCAAATACAATGTCCTTACTCTCACAAAGAAGCGTTACCTTTATATTCTTTACCGCACGCTTACTGCTGCAATTTTGCACCGTTACATTCCACGGCGTGCTGCTTCCGGCTTCCAGTGCGGCAGCCCGCAAGCTGTTCGCATTAACCATCAGCCGCGGCTGGCTGCTGTTTTCTTCGGCAGAAGATTGGGCGTCCGGCATATCCTGCCCCACAGCTTGCCCATCCTCACCCCCTGGCAAGTCTCCGCCACCCGAGAACTGACTGGAGCCGTCGCCTGTCGGATCAAGACTATCGTCACCATTTCCCGGGTTGCCGAAACCTTCAGCTCCTGCCGACTCTAAGCCAGTTCCGCCATTTCCTGCAAGCGCAGCTCTTCCATCTGTGATTTCCACATAGACAGTAAATTGTTGGCGGAATGGAACGCCGCCTATTTTTCCTTCCGCCCACAAGTACAATGGGTACTGCCCGTTGACGCGGTCCTTTTTCAATTTGAGACGGCACTTATACAGATATACGCCTTCCTGGGACTGTTTGACTTGCTTGCGGTAATTTTTATAGTAGAACGGACTGCCCTCTCTGTTTTCAAAATCAACGCCTACCGTAATCTCATTTCCCTCCAACTTATCTTCCGACACAAACGGTACCACCAGCGCCATCACATTTTTTTTGATGGAAGGCTCGTAACCCTTGGCAAAGGGAGCATCCATGCCCTCATATCTATGGCTGCTGTCTATCGCGATACTACCTCCATCCGCAGGACTGCCTGACTGCGCACAGTTGTCTATGGGGCAAGCAAGAAAGAGCACAATTGCCAGCAGAACCGACAGTATGGTGGGCAGTGAACGCCGAAATGAATCGTATAAAATATCTCTCATAGCTCTCGCATCCTCCCTCCATCCATTTCATAAACTTTGTCGCATAATATACGGATATCCTCGCTGTTGTGGCTGGCAAGAATAATCGTCTTGCCCTGTTTTTTCAAATCCAGCAGAAGAGCGCGAATGTCCGCCACGCCATGTTTATCCAGTCCATTAAACGGCTCATCCAAAATAAGGAATTCCGGGTCTTCCATGATGGCCTGCGCAATTCCCAGACGCTGACGCATACCGAGCGAATACTTAGACACAGCTTTTTTAAGTTTAGGGTCTAGCCCCGCCTTTCTAATTGCAGCTTCGATTTCTTTGCGGGAAATTTTTCCTCGCAGCGCCGCCAGAATTTCTAAATTCCGCATCCCTGTCAGGTTCGTAAGAAATCCCGGCGTTTCTATAATCACACCGATATTTTCCGGAAAATCTATTTCCCTGCCAATCACTTTGCCGTTTACCCGGATCACTCCCTCCGTCACCGGCAAAAAGCCGCAGATACACTTCATCAGCACGGTTTTCCCGGAACCATTATTCCCGGAAAATCCATAGACCCTGCCTCGCTCCATAAATACATTAATATCATGCAGCACAATATCTTCCTTAAATTTTTTCGTCACACGCTCTATCTCAATATAAGGCATTGTCGACTTCCTTTCTTCCTGGTTATTGCATAACAGCTATTGCGGCGATTTATAATTCTAACATGGTAAATTTAGATTTTTCTCAGGCGATTTATAATACTAACATGGTAAATTTAGATTTCTCTCAGGCGGTTATACAACAACAGCCCGTGACAGAGTAGCACGGCAGCGGAAAAAAAAGCAAAAAACACCCAAATTCCCAGGCTATCCACGCCCCAATCCTGCTCACATTTGAGCCACTCCGCCGGATACATGGCATACATATCCGTGAAATAGCGTTCTTTGAGGATAACGAGCATATAATAGCAGACAAACGGCAGACCGTACGCCATATAATAATTGCGAAATAGAGCTGCAAAGATTCCTGATATTTGCGCTAGAATACCGCCTGTGAGGGAAATGCGCAAAAGAAAACGGCAAGATTTCCAAATTTCTTCCCATGGCGCTTCCCCCTGAAGTTCCACGGGGTAAATCAGCAGAAAACTAAACAGCAGCGCGACACCTCCAGCCAGAAAAAATGGCAGGAAACCGCTGGCATAAATTTGCAATATTTTTCTCCTGATATATTCCATAAGGCTAATTCTGGTGATGTACAGGCGCAAAAATCCAGAGGATGATTCTTTCACATATACGGCACCCATCGGCAGTACAGCCGCAATCGGCAGCAAGAATAGAACAATCTGAGAATCGAGCGCGGTATTGTACATCTTGACAAAGCTCCCCGTTCCCAAAGGGAGTTTTATCTCATAGAAGGGGAACGCGGCAAGGAGCGCAGCAAAGCAAATCATTGTTGAAATCCATAGAGCTTTTTCCTTTAATAATTCTTTCATGATTATAACCTTACATCTCCCCCGTAAATGAATTGAAATTATACCGTTTGAGCATGCGAAAAGAAAACAACGACATAACAAGCAGCAGCAGTAAAAACAACGCGCAGGACTGCCCGATTGTCGGCAAGGCGTCATATCCAAAATCATGCATTCCATAGGTGGCATGATTTAGAGGGCTTATCCAGCCGGTAATCCTGCGCATCTGAAACATCTCATATTCTTCTTTATGCAATATCTTTGCCAGCGTTTCGGGATCCAGTAAGAAGCCAAACAGGCTATAACAAAGCCCAGCTGCAATACCTGCCTTCTTGCCTATGCGCATCTGAAAATACAACATAAGGAAACTCAGCGTCAACGCATAGCAGATAAGCAGCAGAACCATTTGCAGGCTGCACTCCACCGGCGTCGTGCTCTCCATGACTTTGACCGTGGAGGGCACAGAAAACTTATCTCCCATGGAAGAATAGGCGAACAGAGCAGCCGTCTTGCTCCAGATATTTCCCACATACGTCTTCTGCATGCACAACAGGCTGGTAACCGACAGCATATACAGAATATAACCGGCTGTTACCAGAAAAATATAGAAAAACTGTGCCAAAAGCCAGCAGGCTTTGCGTGTGCGCAGCAGCATATACGGTGTAAAAGGCGTCAGCTTGGGCAAATCAATAAACAGCAGAATCAACAGCAGCGACGACAAGAGTATAGAAGTCGCATCTCCGAACGTCCAAATAAACGGTTCCAAGGCCTGCATCGGGGCGTCATAGTAATCCGCCACCATCAAGGCTCGGTCGCTGAGGAAAAAGCAGAGAATGAGGGCAAAGAGAAACGTGAGGATGATTCTGGAATTTTTATAGAATCCCAGGAAGTTCCAGCGCACAGATGAAACTGTTTGTTTGACAAATTTTATCATCTTCCTCACATCCTCCTGCGTCCTCAACATTCCTGCCCTTCGCATAAAAAATTTAACATTAGTAGCCCAGCCCACGGTCAATCACCGTTCCATCAATGGCATTGATGGTCATAAAACTTTGGTTGGAATACTCGCCATTATTTTTCATAGTATAGTCGTCATTCACAGCGTCAAAACCGCCAATGAAATCCCACACCGGCACTAACAGTCCGGTATCGTTGTCTGCCGCCGGGTCATAAATCCTGCAAAGCCCCAGCACAATTTTCTTAATGTGGTACGTCCTGCTGCTCTCGTATTTCGTGATATCCGCATTTGACACCTCCATCATCTGCTCATAAATTTTGATAATGCTGTCAAAATCCATTAATTTTACGTTTTCGGTCTGCACCTCTCCTATCTCATAAGGATTATAAATCTCCACGTTCTGAACGCCGTCACCTCCAACGATAATATCGCACCGCTCATAACTCCAGGGAACCAGCGTGCTGTCCATATCCTCCAGCCCTCCGCCATAGTCATCCGTATAAGTAACCGGTACGCCGTCCAGCTTCCTTGTAAAGTGAAACAGATATCCGGCATCTAAAATATTATCTCTATTCACACCATTCTCTCCATGGTGGAATACGGCATAATCCCAATTGTAGACTTCCAGGCCCCAGCCTAGCTTCTCCACCTTTTCCTCGGCAATTTCCTGCGCATCTTCCAGGGAGATATCCAGCATCCCCTTTACTTCCTCCTCTGTCAGCCTGTTTTCACCGTTATCCTCTGAACCCAATAAAAATGCTGTTTCTATCCAATCTGAAAACTCCTGCGGATCAATCGTATCCTTCTGTGCTCCCTTAGTAATGCTAAATACGATATCTGGCTTCAACCCGTATTGAATATCATAGTCATATATCCCCTGTTCCGTTTCCGCCACGCCACAGAATGAGTCCTCATCCACTACCTTCGTCCGTTCCTCTCCCTTTCCGTTCCAGTATTCCACGCCAAAAGACGGTTTTACTTCTTCTTTCGTAATCTCGTCGGGAGCCTCTTGCATTTGCTGCTCATTGCGGGCAATCTCTTCATCAATATTAAATTGCGGCTGTCCGTTTTCATCTTCTCCAAAATCATACGGATCAAGATTGCCCTCGGACTTATATTTTTTTAATCTGTTTATATGTTCCTGGTAATCCTCCTTCGTCCACTGCTCGTATGAGGGGGCGCTATAGAACGTTGCCCCTTCAAAAAATGCGTTCGTCACCGTATCAATCATTTCCTGATTGACTTCCCTGGCGGACACGGCATAAGTGTTGATCTTATCCGCCTCCGGCAGAATAACGTTTGCATCTGTGTCTATCACAAGGCCTCCTCCCTCGTAAGAAGCATGATTCTTATAATGTTCCGGCGCACCCAATATTTCCCGCAAGGAACCGCCTGCACTTTCATCTGCGCTCTCGTACGATTTAATGGCGTCGGCGCCTTTTTGTTTGACTATCGAATCCTTCGGCGTTTCCTGGCATCCGGTAAGCATCGCCAGACATAAACCTGCTGCAATTAAGGAACTATATTTTTTCTTCATTACTGACCTCCTGAAATTTGACCTCTGGGGGCTGTCGCACGAAATACGCTATAAAGGTTTTATTTGTTCCAAAGGTTTCCATAGCGAAGCAATGGAAACAACATGCATAAAAATATATCTTAATGCGACAACTCCTTATGGAAATATCATAGCAGGTTTTTTTCGGCAAATATTCATTCACCTGTAAAGGATTGGTAAAGAAAACAATGCCCCCAAGCCAAAAACGGCCTAGGGGCAAACTCACTTTCTCTATGTATGATTAATTATAAGATAGGAACCCTATATCTTTTAAATGTAACCCTGTGTCCCTCAACAGTAAATACTCCCATCCTGCAAATGCTGATTTCAACGACGCGTTCGCTGATTTCTGAATTGACGCATCTGTCAAGCCTTCCGTTGACATCACCACGTTGAAGCGAACTGTCTGGTCCAAATTGTAAGTTGCTATATTGATATCAGCGACCGCTTCGAGTCCCACACCCGCACTTTCCACAATCGTGATATTTTCAACAGAAGCTGTACCATCATGGTTGATATTCAAATACATTCTCAGGGAATTCTGTATGCCATCAATGTCCAACGTATGAACAAACTTAAAACCATTGTTTGCAGAATCGTATACAATTCCATAAGATACGCCGTCTTCTGTTGATGTATAACTGATAAAACGCTCTCCAGAACTGTTTAACTTTCCATTTTTCTGAATATAGTTTTTCAGGGCGTTCAGATTGTCTTTTGCGGACACGGTTGGCAGGGAATCAACTTCAGCAACATACACCTGTGTACTCATTCCTGTAGGCAACACCACCTGATACCCCAATCTTCCCGTTGATACGCTACCAAGCCCTACCTGGGAATTGGGAATCTCAATACAACATAACAGGCACTTTTCACCACTGTATTCATATGTCCAATAATCGAAATCCGCTTTACTAAATACAATGTCTTTGCGATAAACCTGCTCGTCGGCATCATTATAAATTACAACCCGCAAAGTTCCAGATGAAGATACGCGTGTCACGCCATCCGACAAGATTAAGGAGAAAAAGACACGGTGCGACTGGCTTTCCTCATCATAATCTACATCCCTGTCACCGATATATTTAATTACACTTTGGCTTGTCGCTGCCTTCTTCACTGTTACCCGGCAAGTCAGCTTCTTCTTGCCAATTTTCGCCGTAATCGTAGCTGACCCCTTTTTGACGCCTTTTACAACCCCCTTACTGGTGACCGTGGCAATCTGTCTGTTAGAAGATTTCCAAGATACTTTTTGCTTGGTATTCTTTACTTTCAGTGTCAACTTGGAACCTGCATTGATAGACGCCGTTTTTTTACTAATCGACGGCGTCTCAACCGTCACCCGGCATACATATTTTTTATTACCTACTTTGGCGATAATGTTCGCCTTTCCTTTTTTTATTCCCTTTACCACACCTTTAGAACTCACCGTAGCAATCTTGCGGCTTGATGTTGACCATTTAGCCTTCTTTGAAGTTCCAGAAAGGGATAACTTCACAGTATCTCCCTTGCAGACATACGCGGTTTTCTTGTTGAGCTTTACCTTCTTTGCCGCTTCCACAGTCATCCCCAATGGTTTGTCCGATATAACGCTGGGCATTACCAACATCAGCGACATACATAAGACCAGTGCCGTACAAAACTTCCTCACCACTTTCATAAAATTTCTCCTCCTATTCCTATTCTCATACTACAAATAAAGTATATAGGAAAAAACAGTAAATGGAAACAGAATATCTCATATTTTTTTAAAATACTCGATTCTCATTTACTGTCCGCTAATTATCTTTCCAATTTAAAGTTCCAAAAAAATCTTTGTCCCTTTCCCAACCTCACTCTCAATCTCCATTCTGCCATGGTGCGCCGCTGCGATCTGTTCGCATAATGCCAGCCCCAGCCCCATATTTCCACTCTTGCGGGAACGTGACTTATCTACACGGTAAAACGCTTTACGAACTTTGCCAATCTCATCCGGTGGAATCCCGCGGCCTTCATCCCGCACCCACAGGGAACGCTCGCCAGCCCCCATGTATATACGGCTGCCCGGTTCAGACGCCATAATACTGTTATTAATCAGATTAATGAGAAAGCTCGTCATCAAGTCCAAATCCAGCCGCATCGTGCGCCCCTGATAACCGTCTTCCACAAGCAAGGTCATACCATTCTCACGCAGCCGATGGCTGACATTTTGCCGCACGCCTTCAAACAGAGTCTCCAAGGATATTTCCTGCAATGCGATCCGGCATTCCGGTTCATACAATTTTGTCAGCTCCATCATCTTCTCAGAAAGCCTTGACAGCCGCCCGCTTTCACGGTTGATATAATCTAACGCTTTCTCCTCCTGTTCATGGGTCAGTTTCACACTGAGAAGCGTCTCTGAGTAACCTTTCATGGCGGTCAACGGGGTTTTCAGCTCATGAGACATGCTGCCGATTAACTGCCTCTGCGCCTCATTTGTCTCCTCAAGAGGCTTCGTAATCTTCTTAATGAGAAATACTAAAAGCAGCGCCATAACCAACGAAGCCAACATGGAAATCAGGATTTCCCGAAAGGCGAGAACAAAACTCTCCTTGTAAATATAAGTGACGTCAACCACATAAAAATATAAATAAGAATACCTCTCTCCTACATCATTCTCTTTTTTCTCTTCAGAGCAAAATATTAGCAAATAGGAACCATCAATCTTCTCCTGCTTGTACATAAGGGGCGTACCTTGTTCTATTTTGACTTTCCCCGTATCAAATGAGAAGGGGGAGCTATTGTGCAATTCTTTGCCATCCTTATACAAAGCTGAATTCTCCGGCATATTTTTACGAAAACAATATGCCATAACATAATCCGGTATAGAATCACCATATTCCACTTTATTCAACTCTTTCGATATGTCCGAAATACCTCTGGAAAACACACGCTCCTGCTGTCCTTTTAGAATCTCTATCTTCTCCTGCTGACTGACTATAATAATGTAAAACGAAAAAATCTGCGCCAACACAAACAGCATGGTTGACGCAGTTATCGCAATTTTTTTAATCATATCCATCAAGGAACCTCCATGCGGTAACCTACCCGGGGCACCGTCTTAATCACATCTCCAAATTCCAGCTTTTTCCTGAGATTTCCCACATGAACGTCGACCGTCCTGCTCTCACCCTCAAAATCCACGCCCCAGAGTATATTAAGCATCTGCTCCCTGGTAAGTACGCGGTTGCGGTATTTCCAGAAGGTGAGGAGACAATTAAACTCCATAGGCTGTAAAGCTATCTCTTTGCCGTTTTTCATCACTGTCCGCCTCTGCTCATTGATAACCACATCTTTAATGCGTATTTCCTCTTCCGAGTCCTTGCGGGCGCGGCAAAGCACCTTATCAATGCGCACCAAAAGCTCTAACATTTCAAACGGCTTCACAATGTAATCTTCCGCACCGCTCCTGAGACCCTTGACCTTACTTGGCAAATCACCCTTGGCTGTGAGGTAAATAACCGGAATGCCATGTTCTTTCAGCTCTTCTAACAAGGCAAAGCCGTCCTTCCCGGGCAGCATTATATCTAAAAGAGCTAAATCATAATTGTCATTTTCTGCCAAATGGCGGCTAAATTCAGCGCCATCAAAAAATGCGCTCGGTTCATAACCGGCAATCTCTAAGTTCAGGCAAATTAAATCATTGATTGCCGTCTCATCTTCAATTACCAATATTTTTTCCATAATAATTCCCCATTTTAAACAACATCTCTGCTAGTATGAAAAATGTCTACTCATATTCTAACAGAGCGTCTGTATTTTATCCTATCAGTTATTATAGCGGATAGGGCACGAGACTGGGTTAAGAGATTGTAAAGGTTTTGTAAGTTATAAAAAATCCGTTAAGTTTAAAATATTCTGGTAAGTTTCCAGCCATACTTAGATGCAAAATAATCTACACTTATAATTTTAGCCTGGAAAATATCACCTATTTCTACAGCATCTTCGCATCTTTCAAGCCACCTCCTAGCTAACTTTGAGATATGTATTTCTCCTATATTTCTTGTATCCTGTGTTTTTATTTCTACATGAACAAAATATTCTGTTATAGAACTTACCGTACAATGAACAATATCTCCATATTTTAGATACTCTGTTGAGTCAACCGCATTTTTCTGCTTATTCAGCAACATAATATATTCTGTAGTAAATTCTTTACTCCTATGTTGATCCGCCTTATAAATTTTCGTTTCTTCCATCACTTGACGCAAGCAGGTATATGAACTTTCAAAATATTTGAAAGTTTCTTTTTCATCCCTTATTACTCTAAATATTCTTTCACAAATTTTCTTTTGCGGTCTTGCTTTTCCAAACAAAATGTTTGAATCTGTAATCAGTATTTTAATACCTAGCATTAAATGAAATTTAAAGTTTCTATATGTTTTTTCAATTTTTCCTTCTTTAAACATTTTGTCAAGAAAAAAATTCAAATAGGCCGCAATATAATATGGATCAGGAACATCTGCATCCAAATACAATCTATTCTTATATGCACTTAAAAGTTCACCATAATATCTATGCGTACTTTGAGGCTCATTCAAAAAAACTGCAACATACGATGCCGTCTGGGTAGCTAATGACACTACATTTGTTTTTCTGATATTGTCTTGCATATCATATTGCTTTGATCTTCTTTCATAATACAGTCCAAATTCTCCGACTAATGCGTTATAATAATCTTGCAATTCTTTATGAAAATGCTTCGTAGATGTAAACGCCTCTGATTTCACCTCTGTTTGTCTGTTAGTAGTATATATTACCCGATCTGACAACCGTTCTTCCGAAACCTCTATCACCTTAATTATTATATATGTTCCATCTTTAATCTTTTCCCTATTATCAAATAAAACATAGCTTGTCTGACATCCATTTACAATTTGGTAATCATATATCTCAATATTATCGCCTGTAACACTAACTTTCTTAGCAACAATAGTAATACCGTTATTTAATAGTGCAAATCGTTTTTGATCCTCTGTATCATTGATAGTATCACGAATTTCGTTATTTACGGGATTATATCCTTGAAAATCCCGAACATTATCCTCAAAGATATTCGTAAGCATTTTCCCATCGCTGTCTGTAAGTATTGTCACAAATTGTTTGCAGCTCACAATGCCCAGAAAAGACTGCTTTGCCCCATTAATATCCGGAAAAGATATTCTCCTTTCCATAGAAAATGTTCTGCTAATTTTCTTTTTCAATTCTTTATATGATGTACTAATCTTATCTGAATCATATTTATAAAATTCTACATCACAAAAATTTTGGGAATCTATCAATGGCTTTAAATCTATATCAATCCTATTCTGTAGCCCGTTATTATCATCCCACTTCCCACAACACACGTAATATAAATCCAATTGTGGATTCGTAACCATATCAACACTCTTCTCATAAATTGTATCTTTTATGGCAATCATTCTTTCCATTTTCTCATTTGTCTTCGGTCTTTTGGACTCTTCTTCAAAAAAAGCTTTTACGCCATAAATAAATGTCCCAATTTCATCACCGCTAAATTTATCGCTTGTTTTTGATTGAATGAACACAAATTTCACTTCTAAATCTGAATTTTCTTTCATTGCAGATTCAAGTTCATCCATCGTCAATATGATTCTATCATTAACAATTATAGCTACACCATCAATTCCCTTCTCCCCTTCATCTGTCATAATATCCATTGGGTCAAATCTATCCACAGAATACTTATTAACAATACACCTATTAACAAAATGTTCAAACGCCGTCTCTTTTTCAAAATCATCAATATTATATTCCATAATATGAGTATTTAAAAAACTTTCTATAATTTTATTCATCTTTTCCTCCATAATTATCTTTAAATTCTACACAACTTTATAGTCTCTGCAATAAACATGAACGACATATTTGTTACAATTCTACAAAATTATTGTTCATTGCTTTTTATATTTTACTAAATAATTTACCAGATTACAACTTTTTTAATAATAAGTATCGCACAAAACTTTCCTGTTATATAATAAATTTGTGCAAACAATATAAAGAAAATTGACTATATAGGACAATTTTATTATGTATTGAAAAACTTTGATACGGATAAACCCCTAAGTTCCTTTTAACTATGCCAAGCAGGATTATTCCACGCTAATGAATGCCATTATCTTATATGACAACTGGCACACAAAAAGCTGCCGCTCTTCTATTGTCAGTGAATGCCTAAACCTTGCTTTGAATAGAAATGCCAAAAAAATATTTATATTATGAATTTTTGAATTTCTTATCTATTATTTTTTGAATACAAATCTGATTTTTTGCAAATATTTGGCTAAAAATAAATTTGGTTTTGACTGTAACTCCAGTTGCCTGATTGCCCATAAAACAATCCCTGACAATCCAGCCAACTACAGATAATCCAATATCTTAAACTATGAGCTAGTTTTGTAAATATTTTGTTATCATATATGCCGTCAGCTCACATCCTATTTTTTTAGATGCTTTTTTTATTTGTTTCCCCTCGTCAGTACTATAATTTTTTAGCAAATTTTTGTTTCATTATTACTCCGAAATTGTTCGTATCCTCTTTTCATATCCATAATTGAAAAATCTGGTTATCTTTCTTCTATATCGTGTTAAAATACAAATTTATCATTATTGCCATCATTGGTAATTTACTATTTGCAGGTAAATCATTAACTGTAAGTAAACGAACCGGAAAATCTTTTCCTTTTTCGCCGTTTGACGCTTTCATAAATGTTTATTTAAAACCTGCATTTTTACCAGATATTTAATAACAACATCTCTTTCAATATTCTTTCAATTAGCATGCCACTTCCTCATCCTTACTCAAACCACAATTTATAGGAACAACTAAATCTACAAGTTTACTTTTAAATTTTTCAGTTTGTCTTGATTACGTCCTAACATCCAAATTTGTCCTATGCTTTCCAAAAAGTTGCTTATGAGTCGTAGTCTTCGCAAATGTGAAATTGTATCATACAATATCAAATACCAAGATATATCCTTGGATAGCGATGCCACCCTAAGCTCTTAACCGATTTTAGGGTGGCAATGTTATCTTTATTCATTTCTTTCATCGTATATGTAACCGAGGAATCTTATCTAACCGTAATGAACCGCTTCCTCCCACTCTTGCTCCACAGTCTTTCCTATACTGTGATAGTAGGCAAGCAGCAGGAATATCAGGACGATGGCCGCCATTCTCTGTATGCCGCCTTTCCCTTTCGCCCAGTTCACCAGCCTGGACACCAGTTCTTCCTTCTTCTCCTCTGTCATCCCATGTTCCCTGAAATACAGCAACAGGTAAGTAAACCCGGCAATCATGGAGATTGTGGCATATATTTCCACATGCGATCCGTCCCCCGTTCTCGGTTCCGGTCCCGGCGGTGTTGCAGTTACCCCGGGAATATCTACGGTAATTTCCCGGCTGCTTTTATTGCCGGCATTATCCTCCGCATTCACGCGCAAGCTGTGGCTCCCGGCGCCTGATATTTTGATGGTAAACTTGTAGGATTCCACAATCCCCCTGCTGAACCTCTGCTCCGGCAGGGTTTTCTCTTCCCCTCCGGCTATTTGGTAGGACACGCTGGCAATGCCGCCTGAGATGCTGCCATCTGCATTGTCCCTTATCTCCACATGCATCTCGCAAGCATCGCTATACTGTCCCTTTTCATCCTGTACCAGGCGGATGTCCGGGGCATTGTCCTCCACGATGGCGCCTCCTCCCTTTGCGGTCAGTATCTTCTCGGCAGACACATTCCCTGCCCAGTCAACGGCCGTCATGGCGACCGTCCCCTTAAAGTCCTCCGCTATCGTGAACTCTGCAACGGTTACGCTACCCTTCTGGGTAACCTTGGCCCTGCCCTTCCTAACCGTATTTATCTGCCCTCCGGCATTGGCGGCACCTAGGGGCATGCCGATGGCCCCATAGGCCTGGGCGCTGGCTGCGGCCTGTATCCAGGCTGTCTTTTTCTCTGCAGCGGCCTCTTTTCCCTTTTCATTCCCTTTCACTGCCTTTTCCGGCGTCAGCACATATTCCACCTGCCTGACACCGCTACCCTCTTCTGTGATGGGCGCTGTGATTTTTAAACGGTCTTTATGGAGAATCCAGCCCAGGATGTCTTTATGCCCTTTTCCGTAAGACGCTTTCCCCAATACCGGAGCCGTCTCATCCACCCATTTTGCATACAGCGTCACGCGCTGCGATGGCGTGTTCTGCTCCACTGTGCGGGCAAAATCCCATTGTTTCCCCCTGCTTCCTTTGCTGTCCAAATACCATCCTTTGAAATGATACCCTGCGCGTTCTGGTGCCTCCACTGTCCGTAAAAGGCCCCCGTAGCGCACGTCTTGGGAATTCGGCGCATCGCCGCTCCCTCCGTTTAGATCAAACTCCACATGGTAGACGTTCCTGTCATAGAACAGCCTCAGCGTCAGGCTGCCGTCGGCCTTTACCACTCCGGCAGCAGACCTCTTCCCGTGTTCTTCGTTTTCTGTGAACCCGGCATATTCCCGAGCATGGGCCTGCACCGTCTCTCCGGCCTTCGCGGAAAACTCCTCTGTCCCGGATTCATCCAACAAGTAGCCGTCCCCCTCCAGCTCCTGTAGGTAATGCTCCACCCGGTAGGGCACATCGCTTTCATCCTTCCAGGACGCATAGAGTACGGTGTCCCCGGCAAACTGTTGCCGGCTTGCCGCCGCATATGTAATCCCGCTGCCGTCCGCCTCGGTGTTCCACCCCTGGAAAACGTAACCTTCGCGGACAGGCGCAGGCAATAAGTCAAACCAGGGTTTCTCGTAGGTCACGCTGCTATGCACATTGGCCCGGCACTCCGCAGCCTCCACCTTCGGGAATCCTTCTACCACTCCCGCTTCATACGTCAGGGTAATGTCCTTGCGGTAGACGCCGTAATAGTTGGTATCATCTGTCAGGGTGACCTCCTCCCCT
>CAJUTD010000006.1:22135-25609 GCA_910589635.1 uncultured Lachnospiraceae bacterium
GCTGAAATTTATCCAGATCAACGATCCGGTAAATGTACCCATCTTCCTGCAGATCCCAGCCTACCGGGTAAAAGCCCTCTGCTGCCAATACCTCCTGTCCTGCATCCTGGGGCTCCTGTCCTGCATCATCTCCCTGTGCCTGGAATGTTTTCAGTTCCGGCGTCCTTGTTGTCCCGCTGGTTGCATCCTCCGGTATTTCTACAACTTGTTCTTCCTTTTCTCCCGCGCTCCCGGAATAGAAAAAGGCATGTAGGGGTTTCTTAAAGACAGCGTACAATGCCATGTCCGTCTCTGCCTCCAGGACATCCCCTTCTTGATACATCCTGCCCGTGCCGTCTTGCTCCGTGTTCCAGCCCGCGAAAGCATAGCCGTAGCGCACTGCCGCCGGGGCGACCGTGAATTTTGCCGGGGAGGTGGAAACCGCATCGTGGACGTTGGCATGCGCCTTCCCGGTTTCATTTTCCGGGGCTATGTCCGCCCCTTCCGCCTCATAGGACAGAACCACATCTTTTTCATAGACGCCATAAAACTCCCTGTCCTCCGTAAGCGTGACCTCTTCTTCTGGGGCAGCCTCACCCTGGAACCCAGACTTATCCGTGCTCCAGCCCAACGGATTCCAGCCGTCCATTTCCACAAGCTGCGGCGCCTGCACCGTGCCGCTTTCTTCATCCACGCTGAGCTCCACGGACTTTGTCTCCTTCTGCCCCGCGCTCCCGGAATAAAAGTCGGCGGACAGCACTTTTCCTTTCACAAAGATGGCGTATAGATCCGTATCTCCCTGGATATCCAGCTTATCCCCTGGACGGTAGCTTTTCCCGGAACCATCTGCCTTTGTGTTCCACTCCATAAATGCATAGCCCTCACGTTCCAGCCCATCTGCCGGCTGCACGGTTGCCAAATCCCCGATCTGATATCCTGCCCCGTCATTCGCATCATCCACGACCGTACCCGCGGCGCCGTTGCTGATGTAATAGACATAATAACCGTAGTTTGGCTTATTCTGTGACAGGTATACCTGGTTCTTTTCCTTGTCGAGCACCGCATACCAGGTCTTCCCGGAACCTCCCACATCCACGAAGTTAATCTTCTTCATATCCCGCTCATGGAGCAGGCGGTATTCGTTTGTCCCCTCGGCGATCACGTAGCCTTCCGATGCTTTGAGATAGAGAGTCACCGGATAACTCAAGGTGTCGCTGATCTGAATCTTCCGGGCAATACTTGCATCAGAACTCAATTCCAGATAAACGCCATCCACGCCAGAGCTTTCATTCCCGCAAAACTGTACATTCCCAGATATATCAAGGATTGCTCCCTCCCGATTCACTCCGGGCCTTCCATCAAAAGAATAATAAAATGCGCCGCTTCCCTCATACCCGGAAGCAGTGCTCTTATTTCCCTCAAAATATCCTCCATACAGATAAGTTTCTGTTCCCTTGTCACCTGTACTTCCTAAACAACCGCCTCTTCCATCCGATGAATTCCCTATAAATGTTCCACCATATATGTAAAACTTTGATATTAAATTATAAAGACAGCCTACGCCCCATAATGAATTGTTTTGGGCCCTATTATTCTTATACAGGCCACCATATACTCTCAGCTCTCCATTCAGGACAAATACCGCGCCGCTATATCCTACAGTAGAGCAGTTATTTTCCAACACAATTTCATTAAAAATTGCCGTACCGGCAGTCAAAAAAAGCGCCGCACCACCACCACCGCTCGTAGTGTTAGTGTTTCCATTACCATCTATAAATTGTACCTGAGGACCTATGGAAGATTTTGTACAGTTCTGTATCCTGCATCCATCGTCTAATATAACATCACTCCTCACTGCCTCTATGATAGATTGCCTTGCCGGCAACGACGCCCCGTCCAAAGTAATATCCGCAACAGTCAAATGGACGCCGTCCCAAGCCTTGAAATAAGCGTTTCCATTCCCCCTTACAATCTTGCCTCCCCCTTTTATGGCAACATTGCCCTGAACAGTTACAACACCTTTTATCGTCAGGGTGGCCTCGGGTTCCACAATCAGCTCTCCATCCGCCAGCGTAACATTCCCTTCCCAGACCGTGTCCACGCTGATAATGCCGCATCCAGGCTCTGCCTGTGGGGCGGTCTCCTCTTCACCAAAAAGAATACTATCTTCTGCCTGTATTTTCCTGCTTTTCTGCCCTTTTTTATCCTGCTTCCCCTCTTTTCCTTCCTCTACAACGGACACCGTGATTTCCGGCAGCTCTATGCCCGCCGCCAAGCGGCAGGATATCGGCAGAACCGGCGTAAAAACATAAGAGCCCACTGTCTCCCCATCATACTCCGGTTCACTCGCCCAAGTTATATTCTTTATCGTAAATGTCTCTGTCCGTCCTCCATCCGGCTGCCCCTCCGGGGATTGTGGCTTTTCCTCTTGCGGCTGCCCTTCCGGGAGTTCCGGCTTTCCCTCTTGCGGCTGCCCTTCTGGGAGTTCCGGCTTTTCCTCTTCTGGCTGCTCCTCTGGGGATTCCGGTTCTTTTATCTCCGAATCCGGCTCTTGCCCCCCTGTCTCTTCTGATAAATCAAGCTTTGGAACCTCTAAGCCCCCGCCCTCTGTATTCTGAACCGGGCCTTTTTCCTCTTCTGTTCCTGCTTGGCCTGCGGATTCATACTGTTCTTTCGGCAATTCTGTCCCTTGAACTGTTTCAAGAACACTTTCCACAGATGGAGATGTTTCACCCAGGGAATTTCCCTCTATTACCGAAAGTTCCGACTGGGAACTGCACACAGCTTCCAGCTCTTGGGGAAGATTTAGCTGCTCCAATCCTGTCCCTATCTGGACAGTCTGATTCCTTACTTCTTCCTGCAACGCAGAAAAACCAACAATTTCCTCATTTTGTGCTGCTTGTGCCAAATTGCCAAAATGGTCGATCGGCAATGACACCAGTGACAAGCAGATACAGAGCAACCCTACAACCAGTCTTCGCCCTATAGGATGTTTGCGGTACTCCCCCATTTTTTTCCGATAGGTATTTTTCATCTCCTCACACTCCTTTGACATCACAATCACTAGTACATCGTCTTCCAAATAGTTCGACTTAATACGCAAAAATAAGGCAAAATAGGGATAAGGAGAAACATCATAATGATATTTCTCCCTCTTCCATTTCATAAAACCTATTCCGCAAAGCGGTATTTTATGATTTATTACTGTTTATTCCAATACGAACCAAAGCCCTCTGCAATGCAATCTCTGCACGCGCTACGTCAATATCCGCCGCATGGTTGTGCAAACGTTCTTCCGCACGCGCTTTTGCGGCCTCTGCACGCGCTACGTCAATCTCATCCGGCCACTCTGCGACTTCCGCCAGAAACGTCACCTTCTCGCCGAGAATCTGCACAAAACCAGCATGTATGGCCGCTTCTTTCTGTCCGCCAGATTCCGTGATCGTCACGATTCCCGGCGCTAGCACTGTAGTCAGCGGAATATGGTGCTTATAG
>CAJUTD010000006.1:25619-73253 GCA_910589635.1 uncultured Lachnospiraceae bacterium
CCATCTACAGAGTTGAACTCCACCATGGAAGCCTCACCCTCGTAGAAGATGCGGTCCGGCGTAATTATCTGCAACTGAAAATACTTGTTTTCCTCTGCCATGTGTCCACTCCCTTCCTCTTTAACTCGGAAAGCATTTTAGAAATGCTTCGCATTTGCTTTCCTCCTTTACAAGGTATCGGCACGCTCCGCACTGCGTCGCCTGCCAGCTCGTCGGAAAGCATTTTAGAAATGCTTCGCATTTGCTTTCCTCCTACTTCATGCGAGCGCGAACATCATCAATGGAACCTGCATTCAGGAAATGACCTTCGGGAACGTCATCATGCTTGCCCTCCAGAATTTCCTTGAATCCGCGAAGCGTCTCTGCAATCGGCACATATTTGCCGTCCATGCCGGTAAACTGTGTTGCCACAAAGAACGGCTGGGAAAGGAATCTCTGCACCTTCCTTGCACGGTTCACGACCAGTTTGTCATCCTCAGATAACTCGTCCATACCAAGAATTGCAATAATATCCTGTAACTCTTTGTATCTCTGTAAAATTTCCTGCACGCCGCGCGCTACCTCAAAGTGCTCCTGTCCTACGACACGCGGGTCAAGGATACGGGAAGTAGAGTCCAATGGGTCTACCGCCGGGTAAATACCAAGTTCCGCGATAGAACGTGACAATGTAGTCGTTGCGTCCAGATGGGCAAATGTCGTTGCCGGAGCCGGGTCTGTCAAGTCGTCCGCCGGCACGTATACAGCCTGCACGGAAGTAATGGAACCGCTCTTAGTGGATGTGATACGCTCCTGAAGCGCTCCCATCTCTGTCTGTAAGGTAGGCTGGTAACCTACTGCGGACGGCATACGTCCGAGCAATGCAGACACCTCAGACCCCGCCTGCGTGAAACGGAAAATGTTATCAATGAACAACAGCACGTCTTTGCCGCCCTTGTCACGGAAATACTCTGCCATTGTAAGCCCTGTCAAACCTACACGCATACGCGCTCCAGGCGGCTCATTCATCTGTCCAAACACCATACAGGTCTTGTCAATAACGCCGGATTCCTTCATTTCATAGTAAAGGTCATTTCCTTCACGCGTACGCTCGCCAACACCGGTAAATACGGAATAACCGGAATGCTCAGTCGCAATGTTATGAATAAGTTCCTGGATCAAAACGGTCTTACCAACACCAGCACCACCGAAAAGTCCAATTTTACCACCCTTCTGATAGGGGCAGAGCAAGTCAACGACTTTGATACCTGTCTCCAACATCTCTGTGGAAGTTGCCTGCTCTTCAAATGTCGGGGCTTTCCTGTGGATTGGCATAAATTCTACATTTTTCGGCGGCTCTTTTTCATCAATCGGCTCGCCCAATACGTTAAACATGCGTCCCAATGTCTGCTCGCCAACCGGAATACTGATAGAAGCCCCGGTTGCCTCTGCATCCATCCCCCGGACAAGACCGTCCGTAGGGCCCATGGCAATACATCTTACCGTATCATCACCCAGATGCTGGGAAACCTCTACCACCAGCTTCTTCCCACTCTCATTGAGCGGAATGTTGATGGCTTCGTTAATCTCCGGCAGGCTGCCCTCGGAAAACTTGATATCCAAAACGGCGCCGATAATCTGAGTGATCTTACCTATATTCTTTTCTGCCATAATTTCACTCCTTATAATTGTTATCTCAGGCTGCATCACTTCTCAGCCTGATTTAGAATCAGAAAAACCCTATGGTTTTTCTGCGCGGCTGCCCCGCCGCATTCTGCGGCTGTTTCCACGGGGGCAGCCTGCGATATCCTAATCTCATCTCGTTTAGAAATACGAAGTATTTCTGAGATGGTTTCTGCGCGGCTGTCCCGCCGCATTCTGCGGCAATTTCCTTAGGGACAGCCTGCGATCTATAGGCAATATACCTAAACGCATAGCGTTTAGGATATTGCCTCTGCGCCAGCAATAATCTCGGTAAGCTCCTGTGTGATGGAGCCCTGGCGCGCCCTGTTATATTTCAATGTCAAATCACTGATCATTTCATCTGCATTGCTTGTTGCGGAATCCATGGCCTGCATCCTGGCGCCATTTTCACTGGCTACCGCCTCAACCAACGCCCCGTAAAAGAGGCTGGTCAAGTACTTGGGAATAATCAAATCCAGCGCTTCTTCCTCGTTAGGCTCATAATTCATCAGCAGATTATTATCTGCCTCCTGCAAATCTGCTTCATCTAATTCCACCGGAAGCAATTTCATCAGCGTAGGCTCATGGCTCACCGTATTCTTAAAATGCGTGTATGCCAGATAGATTTCTCCAATTTCTCCCTTGCTGAATGCTTCTAAAACTTCCTTACAAATTGTAAGCGCATCCTCATAAGTAGGACCCTCTATCACATCGGAATAATCCGCCTTAATCTCATATCCTCTGCGCACCAACTGTTCCTTTGCCTTACGCCCAATCATATAAATCTGGGCATCCTCCACAGCGATCCCGCTGCTTGTGACAAGTTTCACAATATTGGAATTATATCCGCCTGCAAGTCCGCGGTTTGAAGCAATCGTTATAATTGCCTTTTTGTTAGAATCCCCCGCTTTTAAATAAGGATGATTGAGGCTGCCGCTCCTTGCAAGCATGGAAGTCACGGTCTGATACATATGGTTGAAATATGGATTGGACTGCTCCGCACGATTTCTCGCTTTCTGCAATTTAACAGTAGAAACAAGCTTCATGGCTTTTGTGATTTGCTGCGTACTCTGTATGCTGCCTTTTCTTCTTTTAATGTCCCTCATGGACGCCATAATGATTCACCACCTAACTGATTACTACTGTCTCTATTTAAACTGTGCCTTGCACTCCTCAATTGCCTTTACAAGCTTCTTCTCCGTCTCCTCTTTGATTTCCTTATCGGTACGGATAGCCTCTGGAATCTCAGGATACTTTGTATCTATAAAATCAAACATTTCTTCCTCAAAACGAAGGATGTCTGCAACCGGAATGTCCAAGAGATATTTCTTGGTCGCTGCATAAATAATCATAACCTGATATTCTACAGCCATCGGCTTATACTGCGGTTGTTTTAACATCTCACGGATTCTCTCGCCTTGCGCTAACTTTTCTGTCGTGTCTGCATCCAGCTCAGAACCAAACTGAGCAAATGCTGCTAACTCGCGGAACTGTGCCAACTCCACACGGATAGGCGCTGCAATCTTCTTCATCGCTTTAATCTGCGCGGCGCCGCCTACACGGGATACGGACAGACCAGCATTGATTGCCGGACGGAATCCTGAATTAAACATCTCTGTTTCCAGGTAAATCTGACCATCAGTAATAGAAATTACATTGGTGGGAATATATGCAGAAACGTCTCCTGCCTGCGTCTCAATGATAGGCAGAGCCGTCAAGGAACCGCCGCCTAATTTCTCGGACAATCTCGCTGCACGCTCCAAAAGCCTGGAATGCAGATAGAATACGTCTCCGGGATATGCCTCACGTCCTGGCGGACGGCGAAGCAGCAGGGAAAGGGTACGGTATGCGGTTGCATGCTTACTCAGGTCGTCATAAACCACGAGCACGTCCTCCCCATTTTCCATCCATTCTTCACCGATCGCACAACCTGCATACGGTGCGATATACTGTAACGGTGCAAGCTCGCTGGCAGTGGATGCCACAACCGTGGTGTAATCCATTGCACCAAACTCTTCAAATGTCTTTACAATCGTTGCAACCGTAGAAGCTTTCTGTCCAATTGCAACGTAAATACATTTCACTCCTTGGCCCTTCTGATTGATAATCGTATCAACGGCAATCGCCGTCTTACCTGTCTGACGGTCACCGATAATCAACTCACGCTGTCCCCTTCCAATTGGAATCATAGAGTCAATCGCCTTGATACCTGTCTGCAACGGCGTATCTACGGACTTTCTGGAGATAACACCGGATGCAACTCTCTCAATCTGCCTGAATTTGGTGGTCTCAATAGGACCTTTGCCGTCAATGGGCTGTCCCAGAGCATTCACCACTCGTCCGGTCATAGCATCGCCTACCGGAACCTCTACCACTCTTCCCGTCGTCTTAACGGTATCGCCTTCGTTGATATTCTTATGGTCTCCTAACAATACGGCACCAACATTATCTTCTTCCAGGTTCAACACCATTCCATAGACTTCGCCGGGAAACTCTAACAATTCGCCCTGCATGGCATTTTCCAGACCGTGAATACGTGCAATGCCGTCTGCCACTTGGATAACCGTACCAACATCAGACACCTCAAGCTGTGCGGCATACCGTTTCACCTGTTCTTTAATGACGGAACTTATTTCCTCTGGTCTTAAATTCATGGAGCGCATTCACCTACTTTCAACTGTATTTTCGATAATTCCCGGGTCAAAGTCGTCAGCCTGCTCTTTACGCTGCTGTCGATAACTCTGTCGCCAATGCGAATTACCATGCCGCCGATTAAACTTTCATCCACATCATAGTGCATTTCAAATTCCACATATTTCGTGGTCTCTAACAATTTCTCCTTCACCTGCTCCTTCTGACTGTCCGAAAGCGGCATAGGCGCAGTCACATAAGCGGTGCCGATGTTTTTATATTCTTTTACCTGGTCAATGAAATATGCAAACACAGATTCCATTTCACCGTAATGGTCCTTGGAAATAAGCATACGCATGATTCCTGTGATCTCATCACGAACCCTGCCTTTAAACACTTGTTCCAGAACTCCTATTTTTTCTTCTTTTACGATTTTTGGGTGATTCATCAGTTTGGAAAGCTCGCTGTCTTCATGAAGTATCTGCTTAATCAGCCTTGCTTCTTCCAACATCTCATCCATCTGACCAGATTCCACAGCAAGCTCAAACAGTGCATCCCCATATGTCTTGGATACTAGCTTTGCCATGTACTCTCACCTATTTCCTTTAATGTCTCATCCACCAGCGTATTCTGGATAGATGTATCTATAGAGGCTGTGACAACTTTTCCTGCCATCATGGAGGCAATCGCAATCATCTCCTGTTTTGCCTCGTCCATCACGCGTTTCTTCTCCAACAGAGCTTCCTCGTTGGCACGCTTGATAATCCTTGCAGCCTCTTCCTTTGCCTCATCCACAATCTTTGTTTGATTTTTTAAAGCTTTCTGGCGGGCCTCACTTAATATTTCCTCCGCTTCTTTCTCAATACCCTTGAGCTTCTGGTCATATTCCGCTTTGACAGCAGCAGCCTCCTCTTTATCCCTGCGCGCCGTATCAATATCATTCTTAATACGTTCCTGCCTGTCCTTGAGCATCTTCTTTGCTGGGTTAAACAGCAGATAAGACATCAGCGTGAACAGGAACAGGATAGCAAGCAGGGAAAGCAGGGTATCATGCAATAGCTGGGGGTTTAAGCCAAATAATTGTTCCAAGGCCGGGCCTCCTTTCCTTGTTGTTGTGCTGCTCTTTGCACATTAAGGTATGCCTGATTTGGGCGTTCCTTATTGTTGTGCTGCATTTCGCTCCTTATTTCAACGGCTGTACGAACAGTAACAGGATTGCTACCAGCAAACCATACAGACCTGTGGTCTCTGCTACCGCCTGGCCCAAAAGCATGGTAGAGGTGATGTCAGATTTAGCGCCCGGGTTCCTACCTACTGCTGCGGCGGCGTGACCTGCTGCGATACCCTGTCCAATACCAGGTCCGATACCTGCGATGACCGCAAGACCTGCACCGATTGCTGAACAAGCTCTGATTAATTCTGCTCCTGTAATGTTATCCATAGATAATTCCTCCTTAATTATATGGTATCGGCACGCGACGCCTAACGTCACCTGCCATACGTTTGAATGATTCCGGAATCCTGTCCGGTGCACATTCCCCCGATTTTATCCTGGCCGGGAAATCTGCCAGTACTATCAGGCAATGCCTGAGAAAACCCTATTCTTCCTCGCCAATCGCGTTGCTGATATAGGTCATAGTCAGCATACAGAACACATAGGTCTGGATGCAGCCGGAAAAAATGTCAAAATATGCATGTAATGCCCCCGGCCAGAAGTATGCGATCTTGGACAGCAGCGCATAAATCAGCGCCATAATGATTGTCCCTGACAAAATATTTGCGAAAAGACGCAATGACAGGGAAACCGGCACCGCAAGCTCGCTGATTACGTTAATGGGGAACCAGATGGGCAGCCATGGCGGCAATGGTGAACACATGTCAACCCAAATCTCTTTGGGCTTCTGGTATTTAAACTGATTGAAATGAATCAGAATAAAACTCAGCAATGCTAATGGAAATGTCACACCGTAATCCGCCGTCGGCGGACGCAGGCCAAACAGCCCGGAAATATTGGAAATCAGAATAAAAATAAATATGGTTCCAATATAATTAACAAACTTGTCTCCGCTCTTACCCATAACGCCGTGAACCATCTTGTCAAGCATTTCTACAATCAGCTCCACCACATTTTGAAAACCGCCCGGAACTTCCGAGGCATGTTTCATCGCCCGGTTTGCCGCAATGGAAAACACAATTAGTACCAGCATGACAATCAACAGGCACACATGGGTTGTCGTAATCCAAAAGGTCTGTCCGAACAGCTCATAGGAAAAGAGGCCTTTTACCATAATGTCTATATCCGGACCGGAAGACAATAAAATCGCATCCTGCACTCTCTCACCTCCTTACCGTAAATTTTATTTATATTCATCAATCTGAATTTACAGATGATTTATCAGGACCAACGGACGGCTCACCGCCCTCATTTCCCCTGTGCGAAATGATTTTACTGAATATGGGCTGTAGATAGGCCGATACCTTCAAGCCCATTAAACCCAAAAACATGATAAGCGGATTTGCCAGCTCAAAATACCAGGCTGCCACAAAAACGCCAACAACTACCACATAACGCAGCACCGACCAAAAACCTGTGCGTACCGTTCTTCCTGTGGTTGCCATTCCGTCCACAGCATCTAAAATAACAATCGCCATATTGATTGCCATACCAATGGCTAGGGCAACACCTATCCATAGCCCCAGTGTGTACGCCTGCTTATCTTTTACAAACCACATGCCGGTAAGCTGTATCACAATCCCATAAAACAGTATTCCAACAATCAACTGTGGAAGCGCCGGGTTAATCCTTTTGAGCATAATCATTATCTCCCTTCTTATGCCCCGCAGAAACTGCTGATGATGTTTCCTCATGAACAGGCTGCACTCTGCGCGTACCTTTGCCTCTTGATGGGCTCTCCTTGGAATAAATTTTCTGTGCCATGATAAATACGTTGCGGAATCCCGCAAGCGCGCCGACCACAAACAGCGGTACTACAATCCATTCCACAGAAAACTTTTTACCGATAAAAACACCGGCGATTGTGCATAAAAAAATAGGCACCAACATGTTAATACCAAACTGCGTAATCAAAGTCAGTGAACGGTATACGCTTTTGTCATATTTCACATGAGGCACCTCCCTATTTATGGTTTACTAACAAAATAGCTAATTTTACCCGCTATAAAGAATATTATATCTATTTTTTCCACAAATGTCCATTCTTTACAGAAATATTTTGCACAATTATAATACTATCTTCACTTCCCTGTCTGTATGAGTATATTGATAGTAGCGCACACCCGCCGCATCCATCATCCGCTTAGATGCAATGACTGACGGGGTATCCTTATATTTATCGCTGTCATAGATCACGGTCTTGATGCCCGCCTGAATGATTGCCTTAGCGCATTCATTGCAGGGAAACAGCGAAACATAGAGTTTGGCTCCTTCCAGGCTGCCGCCGCGATAATTTAAAATAGCGTTCAACTCGCTGTGGGTCGTATAAAGGTATTTGTTATCCAGAGCTTCCCCCTCACGCTTCCAGGGAAATTCATCATCTGAACAGCCTTGCGGAAATCCATTGTAACCCATAGACAAAATCTTGTTATCCTCACTTACGATGCAAGCCCCTACCTGTGTGCTCGGGTCTTTGGAACGCATTGCTGACAGCATTGCCACTCCCATAAAATATTCATCCCATGTAATGTAATCCTGCCTCTTTTGGCTCATCTTCTTCTCCTTACTTCGTACCGAAAATCCGATCCCCGGCATCCCCCAGGCCCGGAACGATATAACCGTGCTCATTTAGCTTCTCATCGAGAGCCCCAATATAGATATCTACATCCGGGTGCGCTTGTTCCATCGCTTGCACGCCCTCCGGCGCCGCTATGATACACATAAAATGTATGTTCTTCACGCCCTTGCTTTTGAGCATATGAATTGCCTCCACTGCTGAGCCTCCGGTCGCCAACATCGGATCTACCACAAACACCTCACGCTCTGCACAGTCTTCCGGCAATTTACAGTAATATTCCACAGGTTCTAAAGTCTCCGGGTCACGGTACAGGCCGATGTGCCCTACCTTGGCCGCGGGGATGATCGCTAACACACCGTCTACCATACCAAGACCCGCCCTGAGAATGGGGACTACGGCAAGTTTCTTCCCTTTTAGTTCCCTGACCGTTGTGGTACAGATGGGAGTCTCAATTTCTATGTCTACAAGCTCTAACTCCCTGGTCGCTTCATAACACATGAGCATTGCAATTTCCCCGATAATATTCCTGAAATCTTTGGAACCTGTAGTGGTCCTGCGTATCCAGCCTATCTTGTGCTGTATCAGCGGATGCTCCATAACAACAACTTTTGCCATCCTGTCTCCTCTCCGTTTCCCTAGTTGTATCGCTGCCTATCAATCCGTCTCATTGATTAGGTTTACCAGCTTTTGAATCGTCTTATTGAGCGTCTCATAACACAGCCCATAAGACTGTAATGTTCCGCCGTAAGGGTTAATTATCTCCAATTCATCCCCGACCAGCTCTGTTAACACCTGCACATTGGCATGAGAGGCCTCCTCATACTGTTCCAGGATTTTCTCCCTCTGTGCCGCCTCAAATGTGAGGAGCAGATTGTCTGGAGATAAATCTTCCCCTACAAGCTGGCTCGACATTTTTTCCGACATATCAATACCATTGCTGATTAAGATAGCCTCTGCCTTTTGATTTATAGGCTCCGGAAAGAGAACCACCAAACCCCTGCTCTCAACCTCCAGCGGATATCTGATTGTGTATTCTTTTAAAATAGCCTCTGCCATAGGAGCCCTGCTTGTCCCACTGTCACACACAAAAATGATTTTGCTGTAATGTCTCATTTTGCTGCCTCCATCTCCCTTACACTTCAATAACCTGATGCCCGGCCGCTTTTAACATGCGATTCATGATTGCCTGTCCAATTCTGGGCGTAGAAAAACTCTCTGAATATATGATGTCCACATTCTGTTCGTCAAATTCCCTTAATATTCCATACAGATGCCTTGCAATTGTGTCTTCATCATTCCTTGTCCCAACACTTTTGACAATTCCATAATGATAGCATCCGCAGCTTTCATCCGTTCCAATTACCCCCGCATTCTTCCCGGATTCGACAGCTTCTCTTGTCAGGTTATTAATTGTTTGCTGTACCTTCTCCTGCGCCCCATTTACCAGAACCAGTTCTGCCTTGGGCGCGTAATGTTTGTATTTCATTCCTGGAGCTTTGGGACGTATAGACAGCTCGTCCTCCGCAAGCCCAGGGTCAATGCTTATTTGCCCAATCACTTCCTTAATCATAGCAGGCGTAATATACCCCGGCCGCAACACCATGGGGATCTCTTCTGAAAAATCGATACTTGTGGATTCAATACCTATCCCCACGGCTCCGCCGTCCAAAATCAAGGGAATCCTGCCATCCATATCCTGCGCGACATGTTCCGCCAGCGTGGGGCTCGGCCTGCCCGAAGTATTCGCACTGGGTGCCGCAATGAAACCTCCGGCCGCCCGAATCAAGGATAATGCTACCGGATGGCTGGGCATACGGACTGCCACGGTATTAAGACCACCGGTCGTCTCTGCCGGTACAATCCCGCGTTTCTCAAAAATCATTGTCAACGGTCCCGGCCAGAAATGCTCTGCCAGTTTCTTGGCCTGAAAGGGCACCTGGGCGGCAATTTTCTCCAAATCCTTCATACAAGATATATGTACAATCAGAGGATTATCGGACGGACGCCCTTTCGCCTGATAAATTCTGCCGGCCGCCGCCGGATTTAAAGCGTCTGCCCCCAGCCCATAAACTGTTTCCGTAGGAAATGCGACCAGGCCGCCATCCTTTAAAATTGTGGCCGCCGCTTCGATTTTCTGCCGGTTTTGCGCTTCTTCGCCTTCTATGATTGTCTCTATGATTGTCTGCATTGTTTCTTGCCTTTTCAAATATATTTACCGTGCCTACTCGTGAGCTAACGCTCCCCTGTTCTTGGGCTGTCGCCCTATCAACTCCTCAAAAAAAGCGCCCGCCGCCGTGCTAGCACGCCACAGGCACTTTTTTCGGACTTGGCACTGCTCGTAGCTTTATGTACATTATAACACATTGCTAAATCTTGACAACTACTACATATGGTAGCAGCCGCGCAAACACGCCCTATTCCCTAATATTTTATTGTTGAATTTTTTCTCCCATTGCCTCTGAATTGCTGCTTTTTCCGTCCATATTCAGGCACTTTAAAATACCTGTTTTCACTGCCTCGGCAACCTTTTTCTGATATGCTTCGCTCTTTAAAAGCTCGGCCTCCTCATAATTGCTCAGAAATCCACACTCCACAATCACCGTTGGAGAGGGCGTCTTTTTCAGCAGAAAATAACTCTCGTTTGCTTTCGCCTGCCGATGATTCTGCGGATCTAATTGCTCCACCAAAGTCTGCTGTAACGCCTCCGCCAGCTTTTTCCCTTCCTGGGACTGCCCATAGTAAAAGACCTGCGCACCCTTTACCGATTCGTCGGGATAACTGTTCTGATGAATGCTCACGGTAAACACCGGCTTTGCCTTAGTAATAATTTCACAGCGTTTGCGCATATCTTCCACTTTCTTGTTCTTGGATGATTTGTGATAGAGCCCGCCGTCATCCTTGCGGGTCATGACAACTTTAACACCTTCTTTTCGGAGCAATTTTTCCAGCTCCTGGGCTATTTTTAAGTTTACCTCTTTTTCCTTGACGTCATTGATACCTATTTTGCCAGGATCGTCACCGCCATGCCCGGCATCCACGACTATGCAGATTTCACCTTTCTGGGCTTTCAGGCTGTCTACCATATACGCCCCCTCGCGCGCAAACAGGCAGGCGCCCAAAAGCAGCAGCACCGCCATCACCACTTCTATCCTTTTTTTCATACATTCCACCTGATTATCTTTATAAATAAATATGATAACAGGCAAAAAACTAGTACAGCGAAAATGAAGTAGTTGGCAGAAATCATTTTCCACGGTCTAAAAAATCCCGCGCTTTTTCAATAATATCATTTTCGGTATATCTTTTTATCTTCCCAACCTCTTCCCACTTCCCATACTCGTCCCGATACTCGTCAAAAAAAGGCTTCTCCGTCACAAAACAAAGGCTGTCATCCTCCGGGTCGTATCGCGCAAAATCTTCCATCTCACATAATATGCCAAAAGATTCCTCAGGTATATGGAGCATATAGCTGTGATGGCCATCGACGCCAGACAGGATAACTGTATCGGAATCCACCGGATGCCAGCTAAACTTTTCAGATAAACCAGCGACAATATCGTCGCCGAAACTGTCTGTTTCCACAAGTTTATCGGATGCTATCGTATATCTGGCGGCCTTCCTTTCAAAACAAATCAAAAATCCCGAGGAATCCGGGAGAAAATACAGGCTCAGCGGCGCCTCTTCAAAGTTAAGTGTACATACTGGGCCTCCATCGCTATCCTTTAGGATGACTGCATGTTCCCCTAAGACAGCTCTATAACGCCAATCAGGGCTTACCGCCTCGTTATCGTCACCAAAAAGCATTGCCACCGTCTCCGCCTCCTGCCTCTTTTGCGCAAACTCCCCCCTCACAATTCCCGCGCTGCAAACAGTATATCTTTCATCATAAACCTCAGATCGGTATCTGATAATCTGATTCTCTGCATGAAAACTTTCCTCTTCCCGCTGGACAATATAATAATCATCTCCACAAGCATAGAATAATTTTAATTTACCCGGAAAATATTCATATCCAAGTACCTTGCCGTTTTTGCGGGAAAAATTCAATAAATCTCCATTCTCCAGCACAAGCTCCAGCTTATTTTCCATCCCACGGACATTTACCACCGGTGAGTCCGTGTCGCAAAAGTCTAACACCGTTCCGTCGGCCCGGTCAAGGAGCTCGCATCTGCTTCCATAGACAATACATAAAGCGTCTTTCCCATCATATGTAGTATCTAATGCAAATACGTTCCCACGCGACCGGTATTCCCTGCCGTTTTTCCAAATCCTGCTATGTGTGCGTGTATCATACAATTCCATCTCTATAAAAATCTTATCAGAAACATATTGATAAACTTTATCCACGATGGACATATAAGCCCCTTTGGGCTGATGGACTAAAAGTAGTTGGCCGTCGCCCGTAAAATACAGTAACCGCTCTGCATAATCAGGAGAACTCTCACTCTGGAACTTTGAAAGCAGGCTCCACTTGCCGTTTTTCAAATCATACAATAACAAGCGGTAAGAATACTCCTCCTCATCCCCGGAACCATCTTGCTCTTTTACCGCAGTACAGGCAATGTGCTTATTATCTGGACATATAGCAATACCCGCATCTTGAAACACAAGCCCTTCCCCGCCTGCCTGGTTAAGCCCTGTCTTCTGCAATACAGTTCCTGTCCGTGCATCCAGTACATATAGTTCCCTGGCATTTGACACGGCAACCAGCGACCCATCCTCAGAAACTACAGCGTCTTTTACGATTTCTTTCTCTCCCCCCTGAAACTCCCACATTACGCTTCCTGTTTCGTAGTCAAAACATGTAACGTTATAAAAACTGACAGCCAGGATTCCTCCCTGCTCTTCAAGCAGGCAGCTGACATCAAACTTATCAATGTAATCGGATATTTCCAGCGATATTTTTTCCTGAAACGTCTCTGTGTCCCATATGCGGATTGAGGAAGGCGTTGCGGCAAACAAATATCTGCCGTCACTATCTGTAAAAATCTTTCCACGAACTCTTTCTCCCTCCTCCAACCGGAAAGTCCCCTGCGCGCTTACAGTTTCATCGACATTGAATGGCAGCTTATACAATCCCAGGTTTTCCGACAACAAATAATAAAGCTCAGGGAGATATACCTCGGAATCCCGCAAAAGCCCATAGGCTTTCAGACATTGTTCCACAGAGGCAAACCGGTCATTTTGCTCATAGCTCTTCCTCGCCTGCTGCAAAAGATACCGCGCCTGGTTTTCCAGGGCTTTCCTTTGCTGCGCTGTAATCTCCACCGCCTGTTCGGCAATCTGCTGTGACTTGACCGCTGCATAACCTGAAAAAATAGTCAGCGCCAACAACGCCAGGCAGATTCCTATTGCGGTACGTTTCCAGCGGTACACCTTATCTCTCTGTTTCAGGTTATCATATGTCGTATTTAAAATTGGCGCCGCTATTTTCAGCTTTACATCGCCCCGTATCTTCTTACAGATTTCTTTCAAGTTTCTGCCACGCGCATCGGCTGCCAGCAGGCTTCCTGTGTCCATTCCATTTTTTAACAGGATGTCAGGATAAACATGTTCCGGTTCCCCCTCCACTACCACTGCCAGTATATGGGAAGATGGATGGTATTCCAGGAAGGTTTTAATCTCTTCCGTAACCCAAGGGGATTCTTTTGTTTGTCTGGAGCAAAGGACAATCAGCCACTTTGAATGCTGCAACGCGTCCCGGATTCTTTCTCCAAAATCCGCACAAGACGCAAGCTCTCCTTCATCGAGGAACACCCGGCGAATCGGACGATTGCGCATAAATATGCCCCTTCCATGCCGCTCTAGTGCATTTCTTAATTCCTGTGCAGCAGGTGTCCCCACCGTTCCATGCTTATAACAGATAAACGCATCATATTCCATACCGGACAATGGATTTCGGAACGGTTCCAGCAACGCCAGGAATTCTTTGACATCCTGAAGCATTTCGTCTACATTTTGATACCGGTCCTTAACATTGTTTGCTAACGCTTTGGCCAGAATCTTTTGCATCCGCTCCACAAGATGGCGTGGGCAGTGAGTCTTCCTGACAGAAAACCTCGGCAGGTAGCGGCCAGTCGTATTTGTATATAACTCTCCGCCCGAAAACCTGTGGCCGCTCAGAAGCAACAGCAGCAAACAGCCGATGCTATAGATGTCCGCCCCAGGACCCAGGCGGAGTGTGCCGTCATTCCTATACAGAATTTCTACAGCGGAAAATCCCGGAGTAGAATAGATGACCCGATCCCGTATCGCATCGCTAAGCCCATCTTCGCTCCGTTTTCTGGAAATACCGAAATCTAACAGAGAGACCATGCCGCTGTTATCATCCAGCCGCCCTTTTACAAAGACATTGCCATCCTGGATATCCAAATGCAGATAGCCCGCTTCATGCACCTCCCGCACTGCATAAAGCAACTGCTCAATGATCCGGAAGGCAATATCTGCTGTCAGGTGTTTATTTTCTTTTAAACACATTTTTAAAGACTGCCCCTTGCAAGACAGTGATTCCATGATTGACACAACGTTATGTACCGGATAAAAATTCTGTCCCCCATCCCTGGAAATTTCCAATTCCTGAAACGTCTCCAAGACCGGGGTCAATCTGAAACCCTTACTATATACCTGTCCAGTAATTTCATTCTCTGTAAGCTGCTGTTCCTTAATCCTGGACAGATATCTCTCTGCTTCCCTGCCGGCATCTTGTGGGATAACTTCACCACGGACATCTCGGGTAAACACATACTCCGAAGATACCGGATAACATTCTTTCAAGGCATACAAAAAATTACTTCCGCCACTTTTCCCACCCGGCAGATGCCTTCTCACCGGATAAATAATACTGCCCCCGCCTTCTCCGAGCGGCACGCCGGCAATTTCATAGCAAATTCCGCCAGGTACCCGCAACTGTGTCCCTTTTTCTAAAAATATTCTCATTTTGTCCCTACCGTATCTACTTTATGTTATAATGTATCGTAGTATTTTTCATATTAATTTGCAACATAAACAGGAGATATATTTATGTTAAACTTATCAGATTACACCTCACCGCAAAATATTTGGCATGGCATTTCTCTCTATGTACAGAATCACTTTGATAAATACCAAGATCACCTGCCGGCATCTTTTATGGACGACGATCTGTTGAAAGCGTTAAAAATAAGCGCGGGCAAACACCTTCCACCTAAGGAATACGATACGTTCCGCAAAGCGGTCACCTCCCTCAGAAAAGGGACTACCGCAACGCTTAAGAACGAAAATTTATACCGGCTCTGCTTCGTACTGGAACTGAAATCAGACATACAGGCACAGGAGTTTTTCCTTCAATACCTGCACCGCAATGAACTGTCTGCCCGTTCTTTGGACGAATTTATTATCATCTCATCCCTGAAGCTCCAACTGAGCTGGAAAGATACTTGTGAGATTCGTCAAAAGTACAACAAGCAGATCCGTGAACAGCCAACTTCCCCTTCGGTACTCTGCGAAGGGCAGACAGCAGAAACCTATCAAAAAATTATCAATGATGAAATCCAGACTGTTGATAGACTTTACAGTTTCCTGGACGCCCCGGAAAATATGAACTTCTTTGCCAAAACCAGAAATACACAATATCTGGCTCTTTTTGATGATGTGAAACTTGAAGTTTTATATAACGGAGATTATGGGCAAAGCATACGACTCGTCACTTACTATGGAGATATTCAAAAGGAATCCATCCTGGAATATTACCATTCCCTGTTTGGCCTGCTGTTTTCCGATGACAATCAACGGCTGACAGACAAAGAAATCTCCTCTTTAAGCTGCATTTTTGAAAATGTATTTATGAACTATGACAGTTTCCTCCTATTGGTGCAGCGCAAGAGGCCGATAGATATTTCCTCCGGCACCTTTATGCTGAACCTTTTAAAAAAACTATTGACAGAGGATTCTGAAGAAGATGATGATTTTTATATCAATTTTTTAGATGAAGATGAGTTTATCGGTATCTGCAATGATATACTAATTTATTTTGGCTTCCCGACATTAAACCCGGAATGTGACAGCTTTGACCGGCTGCTTTTGGATGTCTATCGGGAAACGCTGAATAATCATCCAGATATATCGAATCCTGATTTTCAGATGGAATACCTCTCCTCCTTAAGAAGCTATCTCCGCCTGATCGCAAATCTGCCGTAATTACGCCCCAAAGACTATCCCATTTTATTCCAGTCGGATGCTGCTAAACGCTTTGTCAGCTTCCTCTGCCATAGCCTGTGCAGCTTCCTCACTTGTTGTATACGTTACCACGAACAAAGGCGCCATGGTTTCATCCGCTGTTTCAAAAATCATATAGACAAACTTTATCAGCTTCTGCCCATCAACTGTTGCCTGAATCTCCATTTCATATCCATCATATCCTGAAATACGGATTGCCTGATGATATACCACGCTGACATCCGTTATGCCCGTACCCGCATACTCCTCTTTCAGAAAATTTTCTGCATACGTCTTATCTGACAGAAACCGGTAAGAACCATTGGTGAACCTAAATTGGAACGAAGCGCTGTCAGAGCCCAAAAATACAGGAGCAGTTGCCAAATCATCTTCCACTTTATATCCATCCGGCAGTTCCATCACAAGGGGGCCATAATTGACAAAATTCCCATTAATTTTAAGATAGCTGCCTGATATGCCGGAATTAAAATAAAAAACACGCTGCCAATTCGAGCTGCTCTCACTCAAGCCTTCCTTCAGGCTTAAGGTTCCCAAACTTGCCTCAAATTCAGACAAATGATCTTTATCGCTCTCTAACCCATCATATTTGATACTAATGACAACGCCTTCACTACCAATTTTTTCATATATATTACAGCGTTCCACCACTAACGGTCTCCCATAAACTACCTCCCTCGTTAAAGCTTTGATTACCTTATATCCGCCAAGCTCTGTCTCTTCATAAGAAACCATTTCTTGAAATTCAGAGTCTTCCATTATATTGAGGAGCTCCCTCTCATGAGCAATATAATTCTCTTTGTTTACATCCTCATTGGAAGTAACCGTCCCATATTCCGTCAGAAGGCGGATGTTAGGCTTATACTCCGCCTCCTCACCAGTACCGTCCGGTGCATAATAGACGGGTACATTTTGGTATTTCTCTTCAACCGTATATTCCCCCGGCAATGTTAGCGTTATCGGCCCATAAGAGACAGCCTGTCCTTCAGTCTCGCCTGAAGGCGCTTTGCCGGCATTGGCCGTGGTATGGGAGTTTGAAGAACCATTGTTCCCACAGCCGGCCAACAGCAACGTCAGCAACACTGTGATAATTAAGGTTGTGCTTTTTTTATTCGTTTTCATCTCTTACAATTTCCTCCCTTTATCCATGGCCGAATAACGGTAAAGACAAATATTTATGAGTTGTTACACTCTGCTATGCTTTTATTGTAACACGCTTTCTTTTTAATTTCTATTATTTGAGCGTGTTTGATAATTCATTCCTCTATTATTTGATTTTAATCTTAAATGCAGCCTTTTTGCCGCTTCCATCCGTCGCCTTTGCGGTAATCGTTACTTTTTTGCCTTTTCCTGCCTTTTTTGCGGTCACCTTCCCTTTCCCTGAAACAGTGGCATACTTTTTGTTGCTGCTGCTCCAGGACAACGTCTTATTGGCTCCGGCTGATGCGGTCACCTTCGCTTTGAGCGTGACGCTTTTCCCTGCTTTCAACGAACTTTTCCCGGATATCTTTACTTTCTTTACAACCCCCTTCATAGAGGTCAATTTAAACGTCGTTTTCTTAGCGCTTCCACCATTCGCTTTGGCGGTTATGGTAACGGACTTACCGCCGCTATTCTTCTTAAATGTTACCACGCCATTCTTCGACACGGTCGCCACATTTTTATTGCTGGAAGACCAAGATACCGTTGGATTTTTGGCATTCGCCGGCACGAACTCCGCCGTCAGTTTAATATCTTTTCCGGCTGCAATCTTTTTTGATGCACCAGTAATCCTCATCCAATGCGCAGTAAATGTATAATTGGTAAAATAACGTTCACGTTTTGTCGTATTCTTATAGTCAGCCGCACTCTTGCTGTCATTTCTGGTCCATCCAAGGAATGTATAACCGGAACGGGACGGATTTTTCAGAGTAAGCGCCTCTCCAGCTGTATAGGAGGATGGGTTTGCGCCGCTGTTTTTGCCCCCGGATAGTTTATATGTAATCTTGTAAGCGCTCCCTTTATAGTATTCCAGCCGGTCCCCCGGTACTGTCATTCCATCATCGGGCGAGCTGTTTTTTACCATACGGAATTTTGCGCTGCACAAATCCGGCAGCGACGCCCAATTACCCTCTGAATACGGTTCCAGCAAAACGGAATCCCACTCATAATAGGGATGCATATTTTCCGGGAACGTTACCGTGGAAAATTTACAGCCATCCAGGGCATAAGCATAAATACAGGTTACATCCACTGGGATATTAAGATTTCCCGATGTACTTTTTGCTGCCGGATAAGCAAAAAGATGGCTGCCGGATATTTTACTGCCATCTGGAGCCCTCCCCGTTGCTTTGTAATAGAGCACGCCGTTCTTTGAAAAGAATTTGGAGGAATTGCCCTCTATTACAATCGCTTTCAGATTAGGCGTGTCCCGGAAAAATTTCTTATCCAGCCCATTGGCAATACGCCTGCTGTCAATATGGATTTCCTGCACTCGGCTGCCTGCATAAGGCGGGCGCTCAATCCCAACCATGGCAACGTTTCCGTCATTTTCCCCATATTTCAGATACACCGCCGGAATAGAAAGTTTGGGGCAGTTATATACGCTTTCGATCGAAATATCTTTAAGCGCCTTCTCACACTCCAGCGTTGACAGCTCCGCACAGTCTGCCAGCCACATTCTTTCGAGGCTTCCCGGCAGCGAAAGCCCTGTAAGAGCAGGACAATCGTGCAGCTCAAGCTTTTTTATGCCGGATGGCAGCGTCAAGTCCGTTACTGTTGGCAGGCTGTAACACGTTAAGCTCTTTCCTGCATCTTTTGACTCGCGGATAGATAAGGTTTTCAGATTCGGCATTTCGCCGTAAACACTGCCGCCAAAGTAACCGCCCACATAATGCAGCGAAACCGTCTCTAGCGTATCTTTCCATTTATCTACAATATAATCGTCCGATCTGCATGATAATTCTTTTACATCTGCATTGTTGTACCGGAACAAATGATCCACATCATCTTCATTAAATGTTTCATTGTCCGGCAAAACCACTTTTTTCAAATTATTGTACCCACTGAAAACGCTTACGCTTCCCTCACCTTCATATTTATCCACATGCTCGATCGTATCAGGAAGGATCAGGTTCTCAATTGTATCGGGATGGTCAAAGATATAAAATTGCTGCTCGCCGATATAAATCCCCATTGCGGTAACCTTTTTCCCTTCCACTTCCGTGGGAACCGTAAGCGTATTATCATACATATATTCTGACACGCTGCGGCATCCGGTAAGGGTCAACGTCCCATCCTCGTTCTCGTATCCTATCCAATTTCCATAATTGATATCATGCTGCGCGGCCTTCGCTGTCGCCGCCGGCAGTGCGGCGGCAAACAAGGCGGCAAGTGCAAATAACAGCATCCGCAAATATTTCATTATCCTTTTCCTCTCTTTCTCATCTTATTGTTCCTCACAATCTGAATCAGGCATCCTGATACGCCTTTTATCAGAATGCCTGAGCCTTTTATGCCTAAAGCGCATAATATTATTTCTTCACTTTGATTTTTAAGACTTTACTCCAATTCCCGTACATTTAGTTCCACTTAACGGAATAGCTTCCTGTCGCGCCAGTCGGGGCAATCTCTAAATAATATGTACCCGCTTTCAGTTTTTTCTTAAACTGCTTTTTGCCCCTGGGCAGCTCCTGGTTGCTGACGATCTTTTTCCCTTTGCTGTCTGTGATTTGATACCAAAATCCATACTTATCTGTGCTGGCGTTCAACGTCAGTTTCAGAGTCTGCGTTTTCTTCAGCTTCACTTTGTACCAGCGGCTCTTTTTTTCATTTATCACAAAAAGCCCTTTTACTGTTTTCTTCTGCTTTAAACTTACAGCTTTTTTCTTTGTTGTGTTTTTCTTGTCGGCAGCAGTTTCAAATGTGTAACGGATTTTATAAGCTGCATCTGTGTCCACCTTGACATAGTATGTTCCCTTTTTTACTCCATAATAGGCAGTGATACCCTTCTGTTCTATTTCATCAGCCAATTTCTTTTTCTTGCTGTTTGTGAACGCGGCCTCAATATATTCCTCATTCTTGCCAGTCTTTTTAATTTCTAACTTAACACATCCTGAGGAAGGCGCTTTAATCTTAAAGAACGCAGGCCCGCCTCCTTCATTAAGGTCATCACTTATACCGCTTGTACTTACCCACTTCCCTTTTGAAAGCGTTCCCGCATTGCCGACGGAGACCGGAATTTCATATGCCTTTATCTTGAGGGCTGTTTTGGAACCTTCCTCACCTTCAGGCATAAATGCATGCATATAGAAAGTGCCTTTTTTTCCAGCATAAGCGCCAATCTTACCTCCAGTTGCAGTCGTGCTTATCCCAAGCCAGTCCTTTTGTGTTGCCGGCGCAGCATTTGTGGAAAAAATAATTGCGACTTTTTCCGTATTGCCAGACGCCTCAAGACATACTTTCCCCGCTTTTGAGACAGTCACAGGAACTGTGAGGATTTCCTTACCTTTAATTTCAAATTGATATGATTTGGCTCCGCTTGTACTGCCTCCTGCCTTCAACATCGGCGGGACAATGGAAGTCTGTGCATGCGCCGTATTCCCCATTCCCATACACAGCATGAGCAGCATCATTATGCCTGCCAGCTTCAGCGCCATCTTCTTTGGTCTTTTCATCATTTTCATTTTACAATTGTCCTTTCTTAATTTTTTGCTTTTCAAACAGCTCCGTTTCAACATGATTTTCTTTATTCCGCTAAAACGGGCTCCCCCTACACTTTTTACTCCCTCACACACCGCTTTTCCTCTGCCTCTTTTTCGATTTCCTGCGCATACATCAATGCCTGCTGAATCGCAATGATGTACTTTTGATTATGTTCACTTAATCTGGTAAATTGAGTAACAAAATCGTTGATCTGTACAACATCGCTCAATTGGTGTTCCCTCCTTTCTCTTGTTATGTGAGTATAGTATCATTGCTATATGAGTATGTCAAGTTTTATTTACTTTCTTTCACTTGTAATGTGAGTGTTGATATGATAATATAAGAGCACACAGAAGGGAGGAGCCTAAAATGTCTATTAATCAACGCGTGAAAGAAGTAAGGCAGGCATTAAATCTTTCTCAAGCTAAATTTGCCAAAGCTTTATGTATGTCAAACGGTTATATTGCAGGTATTGAATTAGGGCATAATAACGTCAATGACCGAATCGTCAAACTTATTTGCTTTACATTCCATGTAAACGAACAGTGGCTGAAAACAGGCAATGGCTGTATGTTTCATGAGAAACCTAACCAATTAGTAGAATTAGCATCTTCCATATTTAACGAATTAAAGCCTGAATATCAAGAATATGTTCTTAAGCAAATTGAGCAGTTATTGGAAATTCAGCATAAAGAAATGGAAGAGTAAGACCCTATTCTCCCTCTTTTTGTTTTGGAGAAGCCGATAACGGGCGGCACCAGAAATTTTTCCGGGAGTCTTCCTTTTCTCAACAAATCTTATACTTATTATGTTAGCACACGAATTTTCCCTTTCCGGTATGAGTTTCCGGTAAAAGCAAATTTAATTGCAGGCATCGGCAATATTCCACGTCTTGACTACGATGCACGAGCGGTATATACTTCATATAGATAAATTTGTAACAATCTGGTTAATTTTTGAAGAAAATCGTAAGAAAGGGAATAGATATTATGAAAATTGCAGTTACTTATGAAAATGGAAATATTTTTCAACACTTCGGGCATACCGAACAATTCAAAGTATATGACATTGCAGACGGGAAAGTTGCAGATGCAAAAGTTATAAGCACAGAAGGCAGCGGCCATGGCGCACTCGCAATTCTGCTCTCTGATTTGAACATTGACATGCTGATTTGTGGAGGAATTGGCGCCGGCGCACAGAATGCATTGGCAGAAGCCGGAATCTCCCTCTATGGAGGTGTAACTGGCAGCGCCGATGATGCTGTGAACGCTCTGCTGGCCGGAAACCTCACTTATAATCCGAACGTGCATTGCAGCCACCATGCCCACCATGGAGAAGGACACCAGTGCGGCGAACATAAGCACGGCTGCCAGGGAAATGCGTAAAATGCTCTCCAAGGGGTAAGCTAATTTTCTTTTTAACTCCCCTCCTCCAATGCTTTTACCATCTTCCATAATTCCTCCGCCAACCGGGCATGGCTTTCCGGCGGCAAATGCAACGAGTCTGTTTGTGATGGCTGAATATAGGCAGCCGCATTTAAGAATAGACAGTGATATTTTTCCGCTATCCTGCGGTAATGCCGGGGGAACTCCCTCGAACGGCTGACAGCGTCCTCTGAAAAAGAGCCGTTAAAGGGAGAAAAGCAAATCCCTTCCCCTATTTCCGGCGGAGAAACTAGAATAATGCAGGGCTCAAATCCTTGTTTTTCTCTCGTAAAAGCCTGAATCACTTCCACAAGCGTTCCAGCCCCCTTGGCAATCTGCTCTGCACTTGCATGGAACGTTTTTTTTAAGTCGTTGCTCCCGAGCATGATAATAACAATATCTACAGGCTTATGGGAATTCAAGCAGGGCCGCAGATAGTCAAGGCCATTTTTCCACCCTTCCAGCGGATCATCAAATACGGTTGTCCTTCCATTGCAGCCTTCTTCGATTATCTGATAACCATTGCCAAGCAAGCTTTGTAGTTTTCCCGGCCAACGTACATCCTGCGGGTATCGCAGCCCATTTACCGGGTTATATCCGTATGTATTAGAGTCGCCATAACACAATACTGTTTTCATTTTCTATCCTTTCTCTTAAAATCATAGGTGTTCCTTTTGAGGCGCCGCATTATACCGCCTACTACCTCTCCTTCAATTTCTCATTCATGCGCTTAGCCTCCTGGCACTGCATCCAATACGAAATAAGATACACCCCAAGAAACACAAATACAATCGCCAGCTCCATTCCTAAGACTTGCAAACCGTTGCGGAAACTAAACCACCCAAACAGAAAACCAAGTCCCAACACCGCCAAATTGATATAGGCATAGTACAATATGGTACGCATTAACATTGCGTATCGAGATATCTCCTTTTCCCCTTCCAGCGGCAGGAGAATGCTTCCTAACGTGCAGACCGCTGAAAGCAGCAAAATCTCCCATAAAATATCGGCATAGATTGCTACGTCCCACCCATAAAATACGGGAATATAAATTGCTGTCACAAATAAAATACCGGCAGTAATCTTTTCAAAAAATGAAATCATTGATTGCAGACGTTTCATATTCGCTGCTCCTTTCTATTCTTATACGCCTAAAACTTCTTTCAGCGAACTGACATATTGCCTGGAAATAATTACCTTTTCCCCATTTTTCAGCAGCGCCTCATACCGCCCTCCAAATGCCGGGGTCAGGCTCTTCATCTTATTGATATTCAATATGACGGACTTAGAAACCCTCACAAAAACCCATCCCGGAAGCTCGTCCAGCAATTCATAGAGCTTGCTCCTAACCTGATAAACCTCAGATGCACAATATGCAAACACTTTCTGATCCACGGATTCAAAATAAAACACTTCTGCCGGCTCAACAAAAAACATCCCGCTTTCTTTGTAAACCGTGAGCTTTGTTCCACCTTGCTTAAATCGGTTGATAATATTCACCAGTTCATCATCCAAAAACCTGCATTTGAGGATAAGCTCTTCTTCCTCTTCCGGGCCTATATCCACAATTGTCACCTTCATAATGCAAACCCTCCGCACCTGTCACTTTTTCAATTAAAATCCCCGCTTCCCCTTCGTTTCTGTACTGCGACAATAATTATAAATGCCAGTATACCACATCCAGCCAAAAATAGCACCTGAAACGTAGGAGACACCAAATGCTCCCCCATTTTTACCTGTATTCCCATATATTCCTTGTACTCCAATGGCACCTGCGCAGGGAGGTTCTCACACGTACGCGCAAGTGCACTGTCACAGCAAACCTCGCGCAAAAGGGAAGCGCCATGAAGTATCGGGATATATTTGAGTACAGCAGCCACTCCTTCCGGCAAATAGCCCATCGGAAGATAAATAGCCCCCACGAACCCTACCAGCGTTCCTACCACCGTTCCCATACCGGACCATGCACTGCTGCTCCTGACAAACAATGCCAAGAGATACATAATGACTGAAAAAATACAGACATTCAGCACAATCAGCAGAAGAATCTTAATCAATGCCTCTACACTTAGCAATTCCCCACCTGTCGCCGTAATATAACAGAGCGCCGCTGCAAACGTGAGGATGCACATAAAAATACCAATCAACACGGCGGATGCCACATAGGAGAGTGCAATCACGCTCCGGCTCACAGGTGCAGAACAAAAGCTAGCCAGCTTTCCCTCAGAAACATCTGTAACTCGGCTTCCAATCACTGACAATGTGACTGTAACTGCGTTTACAACAAGAATTCCCGCCAACGTCCAATACTGAACCAGCTCCCTGGCATGGGCTTTGTCTACAGCGGCATCACGCACGCCCCCATATTCTTTCAACAAATTCACAATACTTTCTTCATTCATGTTACCCAAAAATACCCCCATCAACATCAATACGATAAACATGGCAAGCAGAGAAAAAAATACTGCCGCCCGATCCCTCAAAAATATCAGACAATTCCGCTTCGTCAAACTAACAAACTTTTTCATTTTCATCCTCCTCTGCCTCTTGTACAGACACATCGCCCACCTTTTTCGTAACGTTCAAAAATACATCGTCCATCGTGCCCTGGATTACTTCAAATCCCTGCAGCATCCCCCGCATCTCTTCCAGCAAAGGCAAGGCCTCCATCGTGCTGTCTATTTTCACAAGAATGCCCTCTTCTCTCACAGTATATTTCAAATGATGCCCATCCAGGCAATTCTTAATCTTTTCGCGGTTGTCCATATAAGTTTCCGTCTCTGCACTTACGCGGTTTACCGCCCTCTTTTCCCCAGGTGTGCTCTGCTTTCCACTGCCCGCTGGAATCAAATAAAGTTTATCCTTGGCATATGTTTCCTTTAGAGAAAAAGGCGTTCCATATTCCACAAAATGTCCATGGCTCATAATGCCGATATGGTCTGCTTTTGCCGCTTCCTCCATATAGTGGGTTGTCAGAAATACCGTCATCTTCATTTCTCTTTGCAGCATATGCACCGTCTCCCACACGCTTTTTCTTGTTGCCGGGTCAAGCCCTGTCGTCGGTTCATCGAGAAATAAGATGTCCGGTGTATGCATCAATGCCCTGGCTATTTCACATCTTCTCTTCTGCCCTCCCGACAATTTGCCAAAGGGACGTTTCAGCACATCCCCCAATTCCAGAATTTCTGTGACATAGGAAAGATTTTTCTTTAATTTACGGCTGTCTGTCTCATACAGGCTCCCACGCAGCAGGAGATTTTCTTTTACCGTAAGCATTTTATCCAGACAGTTATTCTGATAAACGACGCCGATGTGCTTTTTAATTGCCTCATTATCTTTCCCAAGCCTAAGTCCATTCAACCACGCCTCGCCCCCTGTCGGCTCCTGCAAAGTGCAGAGCATGTTGATGGTGGTCGATTTTCCTGCTCCATTGACGCCTAAAAACCCAAAAAATTCACCCTTCGCCACCGAAAAACTGATATCGTCTACCGCCTTAACGTCGTGATAATATTTTTTCAGATGTTCCACCTGAATTGCTTTTTCCATTGCATTTCCTCCCTAATCGCCAAATCCAAATGACTTACTTGCCATATACAAAGTTTCTAAAGTCTCTCTTTTATGCACACAAAACAATTATGGCTCTCACTATAACAGATAGAACGGCAGAAACAAGAGGCTAACTGGTAAGATGCACTGACAAGTGGGTAAAATGCTAAAATAATAAGACAAAAAGAAACTTCTTTTATTGATAGAAATGTCCAATAAAATATGATGAAATATTTTCAGTTTCCGTACTATTTCAGATAAAAACAATAGCAGTCCGGCCATCAGTTGACCGGACTACTATTAATTCACATACTTTATAATCGTGTCCCACGCAGACGGCCGTTCAAGTCCCAGCTTCCAGTAAGCCGCCCCCGCGAGCTTATGCTCCTTCATAACTTTAAGTTTCATCTCAAGGGATTCTTCATTTTCAACCCAGACCTTATAATTCTTGCCCTCGCTTTCATATTCCGCCACGTACTGCCCATCTTCCTCAGACCAGACAGCCTCCGCCCCATGCGTTTTGTAGATATCTTCAGTCGTCTGCATCCCCTCCTCGGTACAGGTAAATGTGTAGGGCACATAACCTTCCGAAGCCGATTCCACATCTTCCCCCGAACCAGCCTTAGGCGTCAGCTCCCATATCCTGCTGTAGAAAGGCACTCCAAGGATTGTCTGCTCCGGCGGCACCTCCTTTAAGGTATCCTTAACGCCGTTTTGCACAAATCCAATAGACGACACGGAGCCAATGTCTTCCGAACCGCTGTAATGCTCATCATACGCCATGATAATAATATAGTCTGCAAAAACCGCCTGCTCCGCCCTATTATAAAACTCCGTATAAGAAGAGGGCACATAATTATCTACAGAAAGAACCAAATCGTTATTCTCACATTTGATAGACAATTCACGGATGAATTGGACATATGCGTCTCCGGCTTCGTTACTCAACGCCTCAAAGTCCAAGTTAATCCCATCCAAATCATACTCGATCGCCGCCGCGATAATCTGATTTGTAAGGTAATCTCTTGTGGACGTATGGGTCATAACATAAGTTGTATCTACATCGGGATTTTCCAGATTGCTAATCAATCCCCACACCTCTACGCCCTGCTCATGGCAGTATGTTACATAATTCCTATCCGCCAGTGAATAAATATTTCCATCATCGTCATTCAGATAGAACCATGTCGGCGAAATCACATTAATTCCCTTGGTCGCCTGCAAAACATTAGCTACACGTTGATTAGCCTCCGGGCTCGTAACCTGGTGCCATCCCAGGCTGACAGGCTCGTCCTTGAGCAGATGGGTAAACTGCGGTTCCTCAAACGCGCGGGAAATCGTCTCTGTCGCCACTTCTCCCAGTTTGTTATTTTTCAGATAGCCAATCATGCCGTCCTCCGTACAAACACGGCTCCAATCATCACCTTTGTCAATGATAATCACACTACTGCCCTTTGCGACGTCAGCCACAATGGGGCTCTTGATGCCGCCCAATACACGGATGCTCGTTTTCTTCTTCACATTTGCCTTAGAAATCTGTCCCCAGGCTGCTGTAATCTGCACACGGTTAGGCTCAGCATGAACCTTAAAATCCAGGTTCGTGTATTCCTGTACGAATTCCAGGGCTAGATATACTGCCTCGCCATCCACTTTGACGATTGTGTAGTCTGCGTTATTGGCTTTCTTGCCAACCATATAGGCATTCTCCCCAACATTTACGGAAATGACATCAGCATCCGTCGTATAGCGCAGGATATTTTCATTAGCATCCCAGTAAAACCGCTGATTCAGATACTGTCTAACCGCATTGTAATCGAGATATACATGGCCTTCCCATAATTTTGCTTTCTCCTCCAAAAGCTTCTGGTCTAAAATTACAGCCATATCGTCCGTTTCCCAGACATTGTAATATTCCTGCAAATTAGCGCGTTCCTTCGTCGGCGTATATTTCTTGATGAATATGCTGCCCAAAGCTGCTACCAGCACAACAAGAATAAATACAATTGCTGCGAGAATCGGTGCTTTATTGATCCTGGGTCCTCTGGGCCTCTTAGGACCTCTTCTCCCTCCCGGACGCCTCGGCCTCCTTTCTCTCTGTATGTTCTCTCTCCCTGTCTCCGGCATAATACCTCCTACGGTCCAGGCATCAAAAGCATCTTGTCCACAATGTGCGTCTGATACCTTGTTTCTCCTATGTAATGAAAAAGGGACTGCTGCAAAAAACCATCAGAACACAAAACGCTGTATGCCTGTACCCGATACAGCATCTTGCAACTGTGACCATGATTGCAACAGCCCTCTCTGTTAAATTCTGCTCAATATCTGCAACGCTTCCTCTTTCAAAATAACGTCATAATGCTCTTCAAAATATGCCCGAATTGCAGATGAATATTTTTCCTGATGTGCGTACTCTGCTAAAATATTACATACCTTATTAAATTCTTCCGGCGTATGCTGGCTCTTGCTGATTACCAGGTAATACTTACGGTTAAGCCTGTTCTTATACAGAACGTTGCATCCATTGTAAAAGCCTTTGAGCACCCGCGCCAACCTGTTCACCTCATCCAGCCCGTCAAAGACAAAGAGCTTGGTAATGTCCACCAATACAGGGTCATCCTTCTCCTGCTTCACTGTCTTCTCCAGTGGAATAAAATTATTCTCCTTCTTGGCAGATTCAGCAATCCGCTTCGCTTCCTCCTGAATCTTGCGGAACAAATCTAAGATATCGTCCGCACCGGCCGCCTCAAATACATGCTCGCCGTCATCCCCGGATATATTGCTCACCGTATCATCCTCGGAATCGCCGGGAGCAAATTGGGAAAACCTGGTATCTAATTCTTCCGGGTATTCCACCTTCGTAATTATCAATATAATCGTATCCGCAGATAATGGAATTGCTTCAATCATCAGCGGTATATCCTCTGCCTCAAAACCACATTCATATGCTGCCTGCTGCATCATATCCCGAAAAAGCATCTTCGCCTTCTCAGTGCCATATGCCAGCTCGCTCAGTTTAAGCTGACGGTCCGCCAGGTCTTCTCTGGTAAGCGTACAGCGAATCTGATTCTCACTCACTTTCTCAATCTTCATATGATCCCTTCCCTTCACTACACATCTGCATCAGGAATTAATATGTTTGAACGCTCCCTCGGAGCACATTGCCCCGTTAGGTACTAAAAGTATATTACATATTCTTATCTCACGTCAAGTCGTTGTCCGCCTGATTTTCTAAAAAAACTGTGAAATTTCTAAACATTCGGCAAAAAGTATTGCATTGGCAATATTTGTATGTTATAAATGTCGCAGAGATGCCGGGCTGGTTCAGGCAGAAAGGAGCCAAACCAACTCATAGACAACTACAAACAGCAAGGCCATCGGCCTTCGCAGAATTCTACATCATCATTTCTGCAATCTAAAACTTGAGATTGATTTCTCTATTATAATCATATTATCACTCTCATCTAACTATATTATATCATTTTATTCCCAAAATGTAACCCATTACATAACGATCGGTCTGCCAATTTATGATAATGATATGAGACGCCGGATTCCATGGTGGGATGCCTGAGGGAGTATGCATTGCAAAACGCAAGCCTCAATAGTTTCACCGGATTCTGTCACGGCTTCTGAAAATTGCAGTTGTTACACATATTTTGCCCGTGCGGGCATTCTCACAGCTAATAGTATATGATAGTCTGATGAATTTTAATCCAAAAGAATTTACCATCGCCTGTTTCCATTCCCTTCTGCCAATCCGACAGGAAAGTGCATCTCTGTTATAATCTACAGCAAGCAGTGATCTCAAACGGATTCCTTATCATCAAAGCTGTGCTGGCTTGTAGGGAATTACTATATTCCAGATTTTGGGAAAAGAAAAAAGAAGTCGGAATCCACAGATTATACAGCTTGAAAAATCCGGTAACTGGAACATCTTGTATTTCCAACATAATATATCACGAAATAACTTCATTCACATGAAACAGAGAGGGGGAATGCATACAAACAGTTGTTTTCTCTTTAAAATAGGATGAGAATTCTTATTCACGAATCAAACGGTTACATTTTCACAAAAGCAGAAATGGGGGACAGCCGCACGTATCAGCGCGGCCGCCCCCATTTCATCTGCCTAAGCAACCCATAGGCTGCCAACAACGTGCAAATTAAAAGACAATTATTTTGCCAGAAAATCATTGATCTTATCAACGAGGGCATCCGGCTCAATGCCGTGCACCATAGCAGCCTCCGCGATAGTTTCCATCTGAGAAGACGGACAGCCAAGGCAGTGCATGCCAATTTCTAACAGAAGCGGAGCTACATTCTCATCAATGTTCAGCAACTCTCCAATCATTGTATCCTTTGTTACCTGTGCCATTTTATATTCCTCCTTGTGCTTTGCCATGTCATTTGCGATACCCTATATAAGTATTTCGCCTGTCCTTTATTATAATACCATTTTTTTAAATATGCAATCTTTTACTTGTAATCATCGAAGGTTTGTATTAAAATATAGGACAAAGCCAACATAAGGCTTAATGAATATTCATTTTATAAGGAGGAACTAAGTATGGCATACGTTATTACTGACGCTTGTGTAAGTTGTGGAACCTGTGAGGGAGAATGCCCAGTAGGCGCAATCTCCGCTGGTGATGGAAAATATGAAATCGCTGCAGATACTTGCATCGATTGCGGAACATGTGCTGGCGCTTGCCCAACAGGCGCAATTGAGCAGGGCTAATCCTTGCATTGTACATGAGAATGCAAAGGGCCTTTATCCTGATTAGGGTAGAGGCTCTTTTTCTTTTGCACATAGCCAGCTTACAATGATTGACGCGTCTGGGTAAGAAAGGTACAATATTAGTAGAACTAACAAAGGAGGTGCACATTATGAGACAACGGCACATTGGAAAGGTAATTACAGGTATCATAACTATCATCTGGATGGCAATTATTTTTGCCTTTTCTGCTCAGCCGGCACAACAATCCTCCCAGATCAGCGGCGGCGTGGCATACAGAATTGCAGAATGGCAAAGCAACCTATTCCATCTGGAAAAAACACAACTAGAACTATCTGCCCAGGCAAAAGCTATGCAGCTAATGATCCGCAAAGGCGCGCACATAGGCGAGTACGCGCTGCTGGCGTTTCTTCTTTGCTTGCATCTTAGTTTTTATACCGCCAAAGACATTCCCAATGAATCTTCAGGCTCTGCCAGAGTTTTTTCTGGCCTAAACAGATTTGCTGACATAAGACAGATAATTCTGCCCGTTGTTGTCATTACTGCCGGATATGCGGCCACTGATGAATTTCACCAACTATTTGTGCCAGGGCGGGCTGGCAAGCTGACAGACGTGTTCATCGACAGCCTCGGAGGCTCCCTGGGAATTATATTTTATCATATTTTACAAAAATACCTGCCGCCTGTCCTTTGGCATATTCATATCAAAGCGCATTACACAAAAGGGAAGCGCTGAAAAACTGCGCCTCCCTTTCTCATTTCCCACTCGTTCAAGTAGTTAAATTCGGATTCAATTTCTTATCTTCCTTCAGCAGTGTTGCTGTATCTTTCTCCTTATCTTTCTTTTTCACTTTTTCCTTGCGGAATCTGCGTCCTCTCTGCTGTGAACGGATAGCCGCATCCAGTTTACGGAAACGTTCTTCCTCCGCCTCGTCCTGCTCACGCATAAGATAATTCATTTCTTTGAGAACCCTCTCGCCGACTTGAACACCCACCTCTTTGCCGAGGGCGGAATTATTCTCCTCCATCGCCTGTTTGACAATACTCATCATCATTGTCTGAAATTGTTCCAGCTTTACTGTATTAGAAGCGGAATTGTTGTGTGCTTTTACCTGGTATGGCGGCTCCGCCTGGGGATATTCCCGGTTCATCTGCACAATCTGATGATTCTCAGGAATATTATGTATCATCATGCGAATGGCTTTCAGCTGATAGCCCTGCTCCTTCCATTCTTTTATCTTTTGGAACTGCGCTATATTTTCTTCCGTGTAATAGCGGTGTCCCATCTCATTGCGGGGAATTGCGAGTTCTAACTCTTCTTCCCAATACCGCAGGACATGTGACTCAACATTGACAATGTTTGCCGCGTCTGAAATCATATAGCGTGTATTTTCCACATTTTCAACCTCCTTTTTCGGGCTTTCACGTTCTTTTGCAAAACGCTTTGTCAAACCCTCACGTCCCATTCCCATACTATAGTATAGTACGAAACGCAACAGCTTGTCCCCTTTTACTACTTCTATTTTAACGATTTATGCAGTAGCTTACAATCTTTTTTCATCGTGAAATAATGACAAGAAAAAACAGATACCTTTCTTTTTAGAAAAATATCTGCTTTGTTTTACAGAAAACCATTCAAAACACCACGCCATATGGAAGTTTTAAACGAGTGAATATATGAGTGCGGCAGTCCCTTTCCATAGCATTCTGACTATTTTTCCATGTTAGCAAACTTCGTGTACTGTGGCAGCCACACCAGATTGACAGTGCCGATGGGACCGTTCCTCTGCTTGGCAATGATGATCTCTGCAATGTTTTTATTTTCTGTGTCTTTGTTGTAATAATCATCACGGTAGATGAACATCACCACGTCGGCGTCCTGCTCAATCGCCCCGGATTCACGCAGGTCTGAGAGCATTGGCCGATGATCCGGCCTCTGTTCGACCTGACGGCTCAACTGAGACAAGGCAATCACAGGAACATTCAATTCCCTGGCAAGCCCCTTGAGTGAGCGGGAAATGTCAGAGATTTCCTGCTGCCGCGAATCCGACCTGCCAGAGCCGGACATCAACTGTAAGTAGTCAATGATAACCAGCTTCAAATCCTGCTCCAATTTATATTTGCGGCACTTCGAGCGCAGCTCCGATATGGAAATACCCGGCGTATCGTCTATGATTAACTTGGACTTGCCAATCGTGCCCGCCCCTTCAATCAATTTCTCCCAATCGGAGTCCGCCAGATTTCCTGAACGCAGAAGCTGGGCATCCACCCGTGCTTCCAGGGCAAACAGACGGTTGACAAGCTGTTCTTTTGACATCTCCAAACTAAAGATTGCCGTGGCAAGATTGCTGTGAAAAGCTACATACTGTGCAATGTTGAGCACAAACGCCGTCTTTCCCATAGAGGGTCGCGCCGCCACCAGCACAAGGTCCGAAGGCTGAAGTCCTGACATGCGATAATCAAGATCCACAAATCCGGTGGCAATACCGGTGACATTTCCCTTTTGTTTGGACGCCATCTCTATTTTCTCAAGAGCTTGTATGACAATCTGCTTGATGGGCACAAAATCCTCGCCGCCCCTGTTCTGGAGCAAGTTGAAAATCTGCTTCTCCGTCTCCGCCATAATATCTTCTACACTGTCTCTGTCAAGATAACACTGATTGGCAATTTCCTCGTTGACCTTTATCAGTCTGCGCAGCATGGCTTTCTCCCTGACAATATTGGCATAGTATTTGATATTCGCGGACGTTGGCACCGACGTAACCAGCTCCCCCACAAATTCCATACTGCTCAGTTCCGCGGGAACATCCTTCTCCCGAAGACGGTTTTGCAAGGTAACTACGTCTACCGGCTGTTCTTCATTGAAGAGCTCTACCATCGCCTCAAATAATACGCCATATTGCTGATGGTAAAAATCCTCCCGGTGCAGTGTTTCCGAAGCCACAATGATTGCTTCCCTGTCCATAATCATAGAACCGATTACAGACTGCTCCGCTTCGAGATTGTTAGGCATAATCCGTTTAATCAGGGCTTCCTCCATACGCGCCTCCTACTCCTCTGCCACTTTGACCTTGAGCGTGCCCGTAACCTTGGGGTGAAACTTAATTTTGATTTCATGTACGCCAAGTGTTTTCAGGCCGCCGTCGGGCAACTGCATCTTCTTCTTGTCAAGTTCCAGCTCAAGCTGCGCTTTTGCGGCTGCGGAAATTTCCTTTGCGGAAATAGAACCGAACGTCTTGCCACCCTCTCCAGTCTTTAACGTTACTGTCACTTGTTTATCACTAATCTCCTCTGCCAGCGCTTTTGCCTTGTCAAGATTTTCCTGCGCCACCTTTTGCGCATGCTGGTTTTGTAATTTTAAGTCGTTCATATTCTTATTATTGGCTTCCACTCCCAGTTTTTTTGGCAAAAGCATATTCCTTGCGTAGCCGTCACTGACATTTACGACATCTCCCTTTTTTCCTAAAGATTTCACATCTTCCAACAAAATTACTTTCATACTTCTAAATCTCCTTCCTCGATCATCTGATCCAATGTCTCCTCAATCTTTCTCTTCGCCTCATATACCGTACAGTCCACAAGCTGGGCTCCCGCCACATTCAAATGGCCTCCGCCGCCCATTCGCTCCATAATCAACTGCACGTTAATTTCATCAATCGAGCGTGAACTGATATATATTTTTTCATTGTACTCCGTGAGCACAAACGAAGCCTTAATTCCTACAATATTCAATAACTCATTTGCTGCCTGCGCGCCGGCGATTGTCGGGCTCTCCACACGTGGGTCTGCTGGACAGATAGAAATGGCAAACGCACCTTGATACACTTCTGCATGGCGCACCGCCTCCGCGCGCGCCTTGTACGCCGCCATATCGTCGCGTAAAAGCTTGCGCACCCTCGTAACCTCCGCACCACAGCGCCTTAAATATGCCGCGGCTTCAAACGTACGCACGCCTGTCTTTGTCATAAAATTGTTCGTGTCAATCAAGATACCGGCGTAAATGCTGTCCGCCTCGTTTGGCCTGAGATGAATATTCTCATTAAAATATTGAAGCACTTCTGCTACCATTTCACAGGTGGAAGAGGCATACGCCTCGATATAAGAGAGTACAGCGTTCTCAATGACCTCGCTGCCCTGCCTGTGGTGGTCGAAGACCACAATATTTTTAGACTGGCGCAGTATTTCCGGGCACTCCGTATAATTGGGGCGGTTCGTGTCTACCACGACAAGCACGCTGCTATCCTTTACCATCTCAATGGCTTTTTCGCTGCGGATAAACATGTCCTCCGGGTAGCCCTTCTCTTCCGTAAAACATTCCTTCATCGGGCGTAGGGACGAAGTGACGTCATTCAACACGATATGCGCTTTCTTACCCATCACCTGTGCAGCGCAGTAAATTCCAATGGACGCACCAAACGCATCCATATCGCTGATGCTGTGCCCCATGATAAATACTTGCTCCCGACTGGCAAAAAGCTCCCGCAGCGCATGGGCCTTGACCCTCGCTTTCACCCTCGTCATCTTCTCCACCTGCCGCGACTTGCCGCCGAAATAGGAAATCTTCTCGCCCTCTTTGACAACCACCTGGTCGCCGCCCCTGCCCAGCGCAAGATCAATCGCCATGCGGGAAAACTCATGCTTCTGGTTATAGTTGACATTACTAATGCCGATACCTATAGATAACGTAACCGCCATTTCATTTCCCACTTTAATCGTCTTAACATTCTCCAGGATGCTGAACTTATCTTTTATCAAATCATCTAAATATTTATGTTTAAACACCACAAAATACTTGTCTTTTTCAATTTTCTTTATAATACTGTCGCGCTCCGCAAAATACTTGCTGACCTTCCGGTCAACCAACGCCACCAGCAAGGATCGTTTGACCTCCTCGATGCTCTCTAATGCCTCCTCATAATTGTCAATATAGACAAGCGCGGACACAAGCTGCTGCTCTCGGTTTTCCTGAATGTGGCGTTGCAGCTCTGTCTCATCGAACAGATACAGAGAGGTCAGGTACTGATCCTTCACCTCAATCACATCGTCAACGGTTGTCTCTCCCTCGCCAGCCTCCGCCGCATCCTCCTCGTGGAAGTAAAGCCTGCTGACGCTCGCCCGATAAATTCTGTCCTTCCACTCTATACGAATATCCCGCTCCTTTTCCTCCTTCTCCAAAAGCTCCCTGGTAATCGCTGGAAAAATACTGGTAATGGACTTATGGTAATTCCTCTCTTTCTCCGTAACCTCTGCAAATGCTTCGTTCATCCACAAAATCTTGCTGTTATTTTCCAAAAGCGCATAGGGAATCTCAAACTCGTTGAGAAGTTTCTTCTGCACAGTCCCATACTGCGTCGCAAAATCTATTACTTCCTTACGCACCAGCGAACTGTATACAAGATAAAGAGCCAGCGTGACTACAAAGTAAACCGCTGAGAATACCGACACACAAATGCCCGCCCTTTTATCAAAATAATATAAGGGTATATTCATCAACACAACGAGAACTGTCAGCATCAACGGCCAACACATATAATTTTTTAATGGTTTTTTGGATGTTTTCATAGTTTTCATATTATTCCCCACCTTTGGCTGTCTGCCGTTTCGCTAAATACTTCTGTACAATATAGTATGACTGCTTTAACCGCTCCCGATATGTAGGAAGCTCCCATTCTTCCCAGGAATAAGCCCCGCTCACACCGTCAATTGCGAATGTTATGCCGCTGATTGGTTCAAATGTAATCTCATCATGCGCATACAAATCGGCAATGCGCATTTTACGGTTCGGTGCAGGGATATTTAAAAGCAGCCACGGCAGGCGGATTTCCGTAACGTCCCCTTTGGTACAGAAATCTGCACGGGAGTTATACTTGTCACTTTGCGGATCTGCATTTCCATAGCGCAGCTTTCCGGTCTCAATCTGCTCTGTCTCTACCAACGTTCCGTCTGTCAGCAAAACCGGACGGTTAAGCATTAAATTGATCGGCTCAAAGCGACTGCCGTTTTTATCTGCATAGCCTTCTTGAACTTCCAACACTTTGCTGGAAGAATACGTGCCGGTTGTATACAGCCAATAATTCACATCATAATATGGGTCTACCAGGATGCGACTGTTCTTCTTGCCATTTAACTCCACAGAAAAATCTGCGCCGCCATATTCGGAATTCCCCTGTTCCGGGATAGTATCAAGCGTAATGCGCCCCTGCTTGTCTCCTCCTTTGAGCAGCAGATACACATAAGCCTCATCGCTCTTTACATACAGCTCCTTCTCGCCGCTTTTTACGAGCGGATTCATGTTATCCCATTCCCCCGCATCACCGTCTACCGTACAGACGGCTTCCTCCCCGGGATCAAAAGACAACAGGCCGAAAAACTGCTCGCTGGTCTGGACGTCGCACCAATAGGCGCGTGATTCTGCATCTGTATAATCCATGGTATTCCATGTCCGCTTAAACCATTCATCCTGCCAGATAAACATACAGGCTCCGGCGCAGCCGGTATCTGAAATATCTCCCAGCATAGACACCAGCGCCTCTCCCTGCTCTTCTTCCGTCAAGCCTCCCTGGTTAAATCCCGCCTCACGCGCCAAATGCGTGATTCCGCGGCCAGTAGGCACGCCAAACTCAGAAATCACAACAGGCATTGTATGGTAATCCACAAGCTTATTTAGATAACTCTTATAAGAATTAGGCGGGTCGTCCTCCAAAAGCTCCGGCGCATAACGCATCATCTCAGGATAATAGGGGTACACATGGTAGGACGCAAACAGTCCTGCCTGAAATGATGGTTTGGCCTTCACATGCTCCGCATCCACAGATACCGCGTCTTCCATCTCGGGATTCGGCTCACCCGGGTGCGCTAAGGGGTCTGTCGTCACCCAGTTCGCGAATGCAGTCGGATGCTGCATCTTATATTGCTCCGTCTCATGGGAAATGCACGCGTCCAGCCCTGCTGCCAGAAATACCTCGAAAGGCGTCGCATTCTCCACATACAGGTATTCACCGTCAAACTCTGTCTTATCGGGATGCTCTTCATTTGTGTTGATCACAAAATCCGGCTGCCATTCAATGCCGAGAATCCATCCCATCAAATACTGTGAAACATCGTCATCATATACACCATATGCGTTGCCGGCAACTTGTTCAATCGTGGTATTTCCATGAACAACATCAACAATCGTTTGGCACATCGCCAGCCAGTCGTTATAAATCTTACCATCCTGCGCATAAGCGTCCGCAAGCTCGCCGACATCCTGCTCATTATTATATACACCCTGTATGAAATAGAGCGGCTCCCTGGCAGCCGCATTATACTCTGCTAAGGCTTCGTAAAATTCTGGCATGAGAATCGTATATACACGTATCACATCTGCATGCATCTCCTGAATCTGCTCAAACCACCGTAGATACTCTTCTTTCGTTATGCCAAACTCCCCCGGAAAGCAGCCCGGCTTGCCCGCCCCGACATTAACACCAATTGGCATTATATCCTGCCAGCCTGCATTTCCAGCGTAGGCTTGCAGTTTCTTTCCGTTTGCCTGAAATGAAAAACGAATCCCATCCTCTGTATACGCTGGCAGAGACGGCGTTTCTATCAAGTTTTCCTCTTCTTGTTCACCGCTTTCTTCGTCCGCCTTCGTCAATCCGCCTACTCCGGGCAGTTTATCCTCACCCGGATATTTCGCGCGGGTACATCCGGCAGACAGAGACAATGCCATCAATATTGCCAGAGTCAGCATCGCCTTACTCTTCCATCTCCTCATTCCTCTTAATCCTTTCATCGAAACGGCAGTTTCACGCTTTCACCAAAGCAGCCATCACCACTGCCCGCCATTTTCCTCGACAATCTGATCTACCACATAATTGACGATACCAGAGATCTGCTGCGACTGGACTTTGCCAACACGTTCGATAAACTCCTCTTCATTGCGATGACTGACAATGTAACTCCTCGTCGGCGTCTCGCTCCCTTCCAGGGAAACTAATTCTCCGCCGTTATCCCGCAGCAGTCCCTGCAATTCATCATTGAAATGGTCTGTCACATTCTCAATCGTCGGATTAATGGCGTCAAATGGTTCAATTGTATTTAAAACCTGATTTTGGTATTTGTCCAGATAATTTTCAATCAAATCTTCAAAAGTACGGAACTCTACAAACGCATCGCCTGAGACAATGATGGTGATAACGAACTCCCAGGTATGCGGGTGCGTCTGCCCCTGCTTGCCATTGATGATAATATAATGGTTCATATTCAGATATGATTTTAAACGGTATTCCCGGTATAATTTCTTTTCCCGCATTTCTCCTTCACCGCCTTCCAAAACTTCTCAAACTGCGACTTATAACTGTTCATGTTATCTGCGCAATACAAATCTCCCCATCCCCGCACGTCGTCCTCCTCCAGTGAATCAATAATATCCTCGCTGACTTCCTTTGGATAGCGGACAAAAATTAACACCAGAAACTGCTCATCCATAGCAAAACGCAGCACGCGGTTGTCAAGCCTGGCCTGCATGCGCTCCAAAAACTTCTCGCGTGCCTCGGGAGATTCCGCCTGGAACACTGCGAAATGCAGCGGATATATATTCTTGTCGTCCAGCGTCTCCAAAAACTCATCCAGCATCACATTCTTAAACACATGCTTACTTGCACTGAATGCATACTCCTTTTTCAGCCTGTCGTCCAAATGTTCAATCTGCTGATTCTGCCACACCACACGTTCTTCCTGCTTCTCAATAAAACGCTGCTGGCTGCGGATTTTCCTCGACATCACCATACTGAGTATTATCATCAACGCTAAAACAAGGGAGAGGATAATAATAATCGAATTCTTACATTCCAACAAAATATTATCTTCTAATATTACCCTATCATACGTTAAAAGGCAAATGCGATACTGCTCCCCCTGCCAATCAAAAATCATGCCCGAGGCAATAAACCGATCGTCATTGAGATAGATAATCCGGTGGTTTACCTCATTTACGCCCAGACTGTTCATAAAAGCCGACGCCGTCTCCGTTGCATAATAAGTTCCATCTGTAAATCCTTTGTAACGGTTCGTCTCCGTGACGCTCTTGACAAAAAGAATCGAATCCCCCTTGCTCAAAGTCCAATACCGGCTCGCCGTCGCGTCCAGCGTGCTTATAATCTCTGTAATGTCATCTTCTGTCCCCTGGTCGTCCAGACGGTTAATCTGGTCCAGGATAATTTTCACATAACCATCCTGCTCAGAGCCGTAAACTTCTAAAAACCTCGTCTCATAATTCTCAAGCTGGCAAAATATAAACACATCTGCTGCAATCGCAAAAAATACGACCGCTACCGTAATGATAAAATAATTAAATCTTTTCTTCATAAACCTCATTCACCTATTTACTTATTCATAGTTTACTGCTTTGCGCGCTTTCTTCAATAAATTCATAGGTTTCCTGGCCTGTGCCATGAACTCTTTCCCAAAATCCCTGCGCTCGTCTGTCAGCGTGCGCGTCTTCCACGCGCTGTCTGTGTTAATGCTGTTAATCACGCCTGCAAAACGGATAAAAAATACCAACAGATTAAACAGCGGCAGCAACGGCACTATATACCAGTGCTTCCGGTAATACTTTCTCAAATCGGCAAACTCCCTCAAGCACCCAACCGTAGAAAAATAATACAGAAATCCGCTGGCAATATACATCAGAAAAATAATTCCCGTAGAAACCAAAATCACCTCCGGCGAATAATTCATGCACATCAGGCAGATTAAGGCCAGATACCAAATCAGCCGCGGAAAGGCAAACGTATGGTCATACATCAACGTCCGCACCATGACATTTGAAAACATTTTGCGCACTTTGAGATCCTTCTCCAAAAACTGGTGCGACACCTCTAGGCTTCCTCTCTGCCAACGCTGCCGCTGAGTGTAGAGCTTGTTAATGCCCTCAATCGGATCCACACAGAAAATAGCATTTTCGCATATATGCACCTTCGTGTGCTGTAGATAACGCATCTGAAATGTAATATTTGTATCTTCACAAATCGTGTCCGTATTGTAAAGCTGCGATTTTAACACCGCCGACTTGCGGAATGCAGAAAACGCACCGGACAAGGTATAAATGCTGTTGGTCTCGGACGCATAATTACGCCCTGCCAAAAACGCCTGCGCATATTCCATAAACTCCATCTTGCGCAATAGCCTGGCAAATATCCCTTTGTACTCCTCAATCATATCCGGCATTGTAAGGATGGCGCCCGTCATACAGTCCACATCCTGGCATGATTCAAACTTGCGCACCATATTGGTGATCGCATGAGGTTCAAACTGCCCATCGCTGTCTACATGAATGATATACTTGCCATCAGCATTGAACAGTGCAAGATTCAGCGCACGGGATTTCCCCTGCTTGGCATTCAGCCACTGCATCAACAAATCCGGGTATAGCTCCTGGCAATCTGTATAGACACGGAAAGAATCGTCGCTGCCCTGGTTATTTACCAGGAAAATCCGCATCTTCTCATTAGGATAATCACTGTCATTGATAGATTGTATACACTCCTGCAAAGAGTCCTGCGAATTGTAAACCGGAATAATCAGCGTGACTTCCGGCCAAAACACAGGGTCTTCATATTTCGGCGGAAAAATCTTTTTCTTCACCAATATGAGGAAGCTGCCAATAGAGGGAATAATCTCCATGACAAATGGAATGATGATCCACGCCGCCCAGAACAATATGGAGTTTAAAAAACTATTTATCACTGTCATACCGGAAACTTCCCACTTTCTGTTTAATAATCTGCGGTTTCGTAAATACATAGAAATAGATAAGCACAGACAGGCTGTAGAATACCAGCCGCCCCACAAAGGTATGCGCAATATAGTACATATCAATCCCGCAGAAATGTATCATCAGACAGATTACCGTGATCCTCAGTGCATTTGCCAGGACTATGGCCACCACGCCCAACACGCCCACATAGACCCTCTCATACACCGAGTAGACCCGGTAAAATAGCAGCAGGGAAAGATATGCGATAATCTCAATAATACCGGAACACTCAAAATCTATTTTCAAAGAAATTGCTCCCACCGTAGATTGGACAAAAATCACACCGTATTTGTAATGCGCGCTGTAAATTCCGGCAATCTTACCTGGCAGGCTTGCCAACAATGCTACAATCCGCGCCAGAGGCTCCATCAGAATGGGCTCCAGGAACACCAGCATCAAAATAAACGCACCCGCGCTTCCTATGATAAAATGCCAGAAATTCAATTTACTCTTGTGCAAGATGTGTAAGAGAAACAGCCATACCGCCATCAATACGATTCCCACTATGTATTTCACCATTTCTAAATCACTCCATTTCCTTCCCAGGCTCCAGACCTCCTATCAGGATTCTATCACTCCATTTCCTTCCCGCCGCTCTTTGCCAGCCGTTTCCTGTACAATGTATGCCATACGATCAACGCTGCTGCCGCCATGCTGGTTACAATTCCCCATTTGAGATAAGGATAAGTGAAAAAAATAACCGTCGCCCCCTCGCCCACATGCAGCAGATGGTTGCGCTGATAAACCTCTCCACTCGCCTTAAAACCGTCATGGTAGGCTATTGCGGTATTCAAATCCGCCCGCTCTGAGCTGAGCACAATCCTGTCCTCCATATACTCCACATGGTACGGCACAATCTCCCGTTTCGGCAAATCGCTGGAAGAAATATTCAGCGTGCGGCTAAGAAGCTTTCCCACGCTCTCATCCTCCGTCAAACCATAATAATACGTCAAATTCAGGCCGATCACAATGATATTATCATTTTTCACAGTACCATAAAACGGCAGTTCCCAGTCCACATTGTCCACCGTTCCCCAGACTTCATCCAGCCCGTCCACATAAACGGTGCTCCACTCACGGTAGCCGTCCGGGAACAAATCTGTCTCCAACACGCCGTCCACCGTATCTAAATCAGGATAACCCTGGGAGAAGACAACGCCGTTACAGACCACCCCGAGAAAGCTCTGGTTCTGGCTTCCTCTGTCATCCGGGATTCCATCGGCTGCAATTACAATCCGCACGCCGGACTCACTGAGTTTCAGAATCAGCTCTTCCGCAGCCGCCTTGTCATCATAAGTAAATCCTGCCAGATATATCAATTTATAATTACATAAATCCTCAAATGTATAATCATTAAGGTTATCACTCTCTGTCTCCTCCACCGCCGGAAACTGCCTGGAAAGCTGGTCTGTCGCGCTGCCAATACCGATTGCCGGATATTCCGTGACAGTGCCCCAATTCCCATCTATATCATACTGATAGAGGCGGTAATTTTCATTTGAATTTACCAACCGGTAACCGACACTTAATGCCGCCGCATCCATATTTTTGATAGGATGCTTTTCCAGGCTGCCCACAATATCCATGCGCACAATAACCGTATCATTCCCCAGTTCCAAACAACGGTCAAATATATAGGGGTACTCCCCCTCCTCCAGAGCTCTTTCTATTTGTAAAAAATTCGTTGACGTAGCGCTCCATTCTCCCATCGCGCCATAGGAAATTGCCACCGGCTCACCAAATCCCGTCGCCAGATAAGCCCCCATAGCATTGAGCGCGCTCTCATCCACAAGCGCCAGCCGCTGCTTTGTTATCTCCTTCGCCTGTTTCACCAGTGTCCATTCTGCATAATCGGCAAGAATCTCATGCGGTTGAGTCTCCGCCAAATGCCCAATTACCAGTGGAAGCGAAGGAACCGCATCCAAAACCAACAACACGGCAAATAGAATCACCCAACCCTTTTTTAAGGTATCCCATATCAGAAAACTGAACAAAACCATACACAACGCGATAGATATAAAACGCAGCATCTGTAAAACCTGCCCGCCTGGAAGATGAGACAGCAAAATGTAAGAAATATCTAATGTACCAATGAAAATTACAAGCCCTGTCCAAAAGCCGGGCAGCGACTTTTTCTTACTTAAAAGCCCACCAAAAACAGCAAGCAACAACACTGCAAGTCCAAAATAAACATCTACGTAGCCGCGCTGGAAACGCGCAGCAGGATTGAGGCTCAAAAACATATCCTGGAAATAGTCTGCCAGAACATCCATACTCACTTTCGACACACAGTTGCGTACCAGGAAAGGAACCAGCCACGTCCCGGCAAGCAGACATCCCAGGACCAGCGAAAACGCTACTCGCGCCCCCCCTAGCCATTCACGGCTTACGATTGCATCCAATACAAAATAAACAACGAATGCCAGGAACACCAGCCCCGCATAGCTCGGCTGGCAAAGCACAAACACAGCAAAACATACTGACAATTTGGGCCATACATGCCAAGGCTTTTCCCTGAGAGCACTATATACAAAATACATCAGCAGCGGTAAAAGTGCAATACATAGCGCCTGCGGCAGATTGCCCTCATGGAACAATACATACAAGTTGTTCGGCATAAAAAACCACAGCGCGCCGACAAGACTGCCAAAAAAGGGGCGTCCGACCTTAAATCCCACATAGTGCCAGGAAATGGCGCCAACGAAAAAAATGGCTGCGACAAACACCAGATAACCGCTCAATGGGTTCCCGCCGGCCAAAAATTCACACAATGCTAAAAGGTACAAGGGCAGCGGCGCAGTATAACGCATCGCTTCCATACCATTATACCAAAGCGGATCAAACAACCGCCAGAAATCCCCATCGCCAATCGCCTTATACAGCATGTCCCCCTTATAGATATGCCCCAGCGTTTCCACCCCCGAAGGATATATGCCGCTATTCTGTACAAGTTTTGCCGCCACAAAGGACAAAAACGCATAAAGAATGGGCATTATCAAGATCAAATAATACGGCTGTTTTCTCTCTTTCAATGCCCATTCCTCCTATTTGTTTCCTTTATCGAAAATAATACGTCCAGAAATCATCGCGACTTCGTACGCACAAGTTACAGATATTATACCCCCGCCGGAATAAACTCTCCATACCTCCGCTTCCTATACCAGAATACTGCCCCTACTGCGGCAACACAGAGAACAACGCCGACAATCGGTCCGGTGGAAGTGCCGGCAGTAAACATCCACTGCTGCCCAATCCGTCCGTACTGCGCTGCAATCTGCTTCAAATCTGTCTCGCCAACGCCAAGCTTCTTGGCAACCTTTGGCAGTTCCAGATAATATTCCATTTCATCCTTGCCGTCCTTACCAATTGTCATCATCATCTTGCCATACAATTGATCCATATCATTAAGGTTATTGATATTCGTTGATGTATGCCAAGCGTCCCTAGATGCAATGTAATATTCATATGTACCCTCCGCAAGCCCCTGACGCTGCGGATTCCAGTTGATATTTCCATTGGCGTCTACCGTTACAAACATCGGGTAAAACGCCATTTTTGTATCATATGTGCCATTCTTGAGGCTTTCCTCACTCTGATTAAAGGCAATCGTGACAGCCTCCGTAAATTCTTGCCCTGCTTCCTGCAAATGTTGCGGCATATCTGTAACAACATGGCCGTACAGTTTATCTCCTGTAGAATACAATGCGCCTTTGGCGTCCACCTGGGATTCCTGAGAACCCGGCGTCGCATACTGGATTGTCGTATGTCCATAATCTTCCCAATCCTCATATGCGCCGTCAAATACAACTCCCGCAAAGAGATTCTCCAGATTATTCCCACTGTCCGCCTGTAAATTCACAATGTCTTTTACCAGAGCATCGCCCAGATAGAAATGGAAAGAAAGGCTCTGCTCATACTTGGGAAGCTGGTCTCTGGGAATCGCAATCTCCCACTCGCTGCCCACATAGGCAACCTGCGCGCCATTTACGCCCTTGATCTCCGGCGCCGTAGTCAGCTGGATATCCGTCTCATACCCTAAATCCGAGATAATCGCAAACTTACCATTAGAATGTGTTCCCGCACCGGAGGCATTGCTTCCTTTGCCATCCTTTATGTAAATATAAAACCAATCACCGTCGTATACTGCCGCCGCCATAGACAGACATCCCGGATGTGCACTGTTCGGGCAGGATGCTTCCGTCTTCGCCACCGCAGCCCAATCCGCATAATTACCATCAATTGAAATACCGCTATACACCGGCTTTGTTTCCTGTACCACAGATTTGCCGTCAAGTTGCTGGATATCAGCGGCATTTACAGACGTACCGCCAAACGTAACCGTAAAATCCGGGCTGTGGAAAAAGCTGCGCGGAACCGCCATCTCAACTGTATAAGGTCCGGCGTTGTTGCCATGCGCCTCATTTGTCACTACAGAGGACGCCCCCGATATATCGCCATACCAACCGTTTTTTACGGTTGACTTAATGTTCGCTCCATCCTTATATGCCGCCACGGAAATACTGCTGTCCTCACCTTTTGCGCCGTCCGCATAGGCGAGTTCAAATCTGTTTCCGGTAAAATTATAGTCCCACTCTGTGCCCGCATTTCCCGAAAAACAGAAATATACAGTATTGCCATCCGGGGAATAGGCAACTTTCCATGAATCTACATTAGAAGCATTCGAGGCGCGCGATGCCACATTCTGCCAGTCCGCTAAACTTCCGTCGACGTCAATATTCCCTGATACGGCTGCAAAGCCAGCAGAAAGCGCCTGAAGTTTCTCTGTATCTTCTTGCTCAGAATCAGCTTTGTCCTTCGCGTCTTTCTTAGCATCCGCGTTCTTCTTGTCCTTCGCGTCTTTCTCATCATCCGCATCCTTCTTGTCCTTGGCATCTTTCTCCGTTTCCGCCTTGCTCTTATCACCGTTCTCAGCATCTGTATTTTCTTTATGTTCCGCGTCTCTACCAGCATCTACATTGTCTTTATTCTCCGTATTGCCGGCGTCCACGCTGTCTTTATTCTCCGTATTGCCGGCGTTCGCGTTGTTTTCATTCTCCGTATTGCTGGCGTTCGCGTCGTCTTTGTTCTCTGTATTGCCGGCATCCACGCTGCCGTTATCCTCTGTATTGCCGGCATCCACGCTGCCGTTATTCTCTGTATTGCCGCCACCTATGCCGCCTTGATTCTCCGTACTGCCGCCAGCGTCCTGCTGCCCCGGTTCCTCAGCTACAGGCTCTGCTGGCTGACCCTTTGTCTGCTGGCCTGGATTCCCGGCCCCTACCGAAGGGTCCGCTGTCTGCTGCTGTGTTTTATGCACCATATCTGCATCAACCGTATCAGTCGCCATTACCGGCATCCCGGATAGCAAAAGCGACATTGACATCAGGCCTGCTACAGCTCCCCTAAAAATGGTTTTGGCTTTCATAAACATCCTCCTTTACTAGTGTGCTGTACCGTTGATATTTGGCAAAACTGCTTGCCTATTTATCAATGCTACAGTTACTAGATTCCTCCATTAAAATTCCTCTTCCACAATTGCATAAATGCGCAAAGGCGTCTCGCTAATTTCAAAACGGGCAAACTTCCAATGCTTCTTCTCCAACGCGTCCTTCACCTTTACATAAAACACCTCGCCCAAATGCTCGATACTCGTATCTCCGCCAAATTCCTGAAAATCATTCAAATACTGGTACTGATACGGGTCCAACACCTGCTTTAATATGGAATCCATGCTGTCAAACTCTAAAAAATCTTCCGATACCTGTCTCGCCACAATCTCTATCTCTATCAGGTGATGGTGCTTGTGCTCTATCTGTCCGTCAAAGCTGTGCTGCATACATAAACGATACTTTAAACGATGGTATTTCATCTGATTCTACCTGCCCATCTTCCTCATAATGACCACTATCTGTTTGTTTCCCTGCATTATAACACATTTTGATAAAAGTTTTCAATCACTACATTCATACCAGTTTCCCCCCTTTCGTACTAGAATATCGACTAATAGGATTCGGGTGTCAAAAGCACCTTTGGTGCCACACTCATACCATATATTGCTATTGCAAGCGGGCTTGCATGACAATATATGGTATAGAGTGGGGCTGTCGCACAAAGACATTATTTCGTTCAAAAGGTTTTGCCGCTTATGCGGCAAAGACAGAATGCACAAAAATCACTCTGGGAAGCTAGCT
>CAJUTD010000007.1:0-8482 GCA_910589635.1 uncultured Lachnospiraceae bacterium
GCTCCCGGTACTGCCGTCCATTTGAACGAGGCGCTGGTTTTCGTCGCTTTCGTCTGGTCAATTTCTATCGGACCAGTGAATCTGGGATCGATGACTGCTTCAATCTCATCGGAATATGGTCCCCAGACGCCGTCCACATTCGCTCTTATGCTTATGTAACAGTATGCTCCCTTTGCCGGAAAGTCGATTATGACGTTGATCTTGCCTTCTTTCAGCATTTTATCCACAGCTGTATCTGAATATTGCCGGTTCAGGTCATACTCCTTCAGCACATCCGCAGCTCCCGGTATCCTATATTTTATTTCATAAAGTGTGCTGCTTTTTACAGGCTTCCATTCAACCCCCACCTGATGCTCATAGTCGGCATTCTGTTTCAGGCCTGTCACAGCCAGCGTTTCCGCCATGATATCTGTTTTTGCAAATGCCAGGATTCCCGCTGTCAGCATAAATGACAGCAGGAGTCTTGATAGTATTTTCTTCATGATAGCTTATATTCCTTTCTCTCTGTCTGGGTCAAACGTGGGAAGAAACAGCGTTGCCTCCTCCAGTACTTATACCATACTTCCATAGATTTTGCGCCAATATTTTAATCTTGCCTCTATTTCTTTCATATCTGCCCATTCAATATCCGACTTCCTGCGCTTCCCACACACTTTGCAATATTCATAGTCAGCATATTTCCCGGCGTACAATGGGACACAAGAGTGATTGCTGCCGTACATAGGCGCTGTATCCCATATTTCGGGATGGCCTTTGAGACCTTTATCTAACTGCGCCCACGTTCGTTCCCAGTTATGTTTTTCCCAGTCCTCCAGCCTTTTGAAAACCAAAGGACAGCCGCCGCAGAGGAGGGGGGCTACCTTTATCTTATGCTCCTTCCAAACACATTTGTGTCCTGTTACAGTTACTTTACAAGTATATTTTTTACCGTTGGCTTTTGCAGTTATCGTAGCGACGCCTTTTTTCTTGCCAGTCACCTTTCCCGCCTTGGACACGGTGGCAATCTTTGGGGCGGAACTTTTCCATGTGACTTTCCGTGAACTCCCAATCACTTTCAGCTGGCAGGTTCTTCCGCCGCTTATCGTCACTTTCGTCTTATTTAGCTTTACTTTGCCTGCCTGCGCTGGCATCGGCATTGCTAATGTAAAGGCTAACACAAGCATGATTAAGGCTGCCACAAAATATTTTCTGTCTGTTTTCCTCATCAAAAGACCTCCTTCTTTCCGCCCAATCATTTATGTATCATATATCGGTCAGCGCTAAACTTTCTTAGCATCTATACTTTATCAAACGCAAATTAAGAAAGTCAATTGGTAAACGCCATAAGAAGTACGGCTGGAGGCGTTGGCATGTGATACGCCGGGTTTTTGACGTAATATGTAAATAACTAAATATTTTTACCATTTTTTTGTGAAATATCTATAGTTTTTGGGGGTGAAAAAGATAATATAACATTCTATAATAAATTATCTATAAAATTAGGAAGGATTGAGAAATTTTGCCGATGAAGTTTCTGCAATCCTTCTTTATAATGAAAGGAGTAAGCTGTGAAGAATGTAATGAAGAGTGGATGGAAGCGCTTGTGCGCCGTAATTCTGGCGGCGGCAATGACATTGACGATGCTTCCGGTGGATGTACGGGCAGAGGATGAGAAAAAAGAATTTTACAAGAATGGCTTTGAAGATGGGCAATACCAGGGGATTGCGGGACGTGGAGCAGTAACGCTTGAAGTCTCTACTTCGGTACACCATGATGTAGGCAATAACAGTTTGTCAGTCAAAGGACGTACGGATACCTGGCATGGCATTCAGTTGTCGCTTGCGAAATATGTAATATTTGGCAATACATATGATTTCAAAACATATGTAAAGCAGGATACGGGTTCGGAACAGACATTCGACTTGGGGGTACAGTATAAGGATGCCGGTGGCAACACCAAGTATAATTCAGTAGTTGGATATGGGAAAGCGTGCGCAAGCGGTGAGTGGACGGAATTAGCGGGCTCTTTTCAAGTACCCGAAAATGCCAGTGAGATTGCTTTGTATCTTCAGTGTTCCACGTCAGGGACGGCGGATTTCTTTGTAGATGATCTGTCGATTATCGGTATCCCGGCAGAAAGCAATGAATTTAAGCCGAATGATGAACTTTATACCAGTATGGTTAAGGGAGGCGTTTTTTCTACCGGCAACAATGCACGCATCAAGGCAGCGCTTAAAAAGGCACGCGAGGGAAAGGATGTATCACTGGCTTATATCGGCGGCTCCATCACGGAGGGAGGCGGCTACAATCCGAATTCCGCGTGTTATGCAGAAGTCTCTGCTACCGCTTTTGCCAGGAAATATGGCGTAAATGAGGGCAAGAATGTTCATTTTATCAATGCAGGCATGAGTGGAACATCGTCCGATATTGGTATTGTCCGCTATGAGCGCGATGTGCTGGGCCGCCTGCCGCAAGGCAGCAGTTCCCCTGATATTTTATTCATTGAGTTTGCGGTAAATGACTCCGGCTGTGAGACTAGGGGCGGCGCGTACGAAGGTTTGATTCGGCGGGCGTTGAAATCCGGTTCGGCCGTTGTTCTGGTATTTTCCGTATTTAACAACCTTAACCGCGTAGAAGAAATGAATTACCGCAAATATGGAGAAAAGTATGATCTGCCTATGATTAGCACGGCGGATGCCATTCAGGACGTTTATCAGCAGCCTGGTTTTTATGACTGGTTTTATAACGATACGCTCCATCCGAATGCAAACGGATACAAATTGATGGCAGACTGCATTCTTGAATTGATGGACCGTGTTGACAAAGAGGAAGCAGAAGCGGATAATGCGACGGATGTGGATTCTATCGAGGCTGTGACGTCTTCTTCTTTTGAGGGGATTAAGTTAATTGATGCGACGACAACAGCGGACTCTGATCAGGCAATCAGCGCAATCAATGCGGGCGGATTCAACGGCAACGACGGCAATGTTCCGACATTCCAGTACAAGTATAATGGGCAGGCGGGAGTAAAGTGGTTCCCGAATAACTGGATGTATGGCGGCAATGGTACGAATGATCCGCTGACAATCGAGGTCAATTGCCAGACATTTATGCTTGTGTATAAAGAAACAAGTGAGAGTGCATATGGTTCCGCAGATTTGTATGTAGACGGCGTGAAAAAATCCACATTGAGCTGCCACAACCCTTCAGGCTGGAATAATGGTAAAGTATGCATTGCCATACAGGAAAAAGAGTCTGCCATGCATAAAATCGAATTGAAAATGGCAGCCGGAGATGAAGCGAAGAAGTTCACATTGTATGCAATTGGATATCAGACGGATTTTGTGGCAGTGGATCAGGCGGTAGAGGATGTAAAAACATTAATCGACGCCATTGGCGAAGTGTCTTATGATGACGCGAGCAAGAATAAAATTGATGCAGCAAGGGAGGCTTATGACAAGCTGACAGACGCTCAGAAGGAGCAGGTGGATAATTATAAGACATTAACGGATGCGGAGGCAAAATATATAAGCCTTATGCCGGCGCCGAAAACGAGCATCACGAAGGTTACCGTAAACAAGATTGCGGATCAGTACTATACGGGCAAAGCGAAGAAGCCGGCTCTTACGATAACTTACAATGGCAATGCTTTAAAGGCCACCAAGGATTATGCAGTAAGCTACAAGAACAACACGAAAATCGGAACGGCGACCGTAACCATCAAAGGTATGGGAAATTATACGGGAGAAATATCTAAGACATTTAAGATTACCGTCAAGAAGAATGCAGTCTATACCGTTGGAAGTTACAAGTACAAGATTACGGACGCCAAGACCAATGACAAGGGTACGGTTGCCTTAAGCGGCGTCAAGAGCAAGAAAGGCAAGAGTATCAAGGTGGCTGAAACGGTCACGATCGGAGGCAAAAAGTTCCTTATCACATCCATTGGCAACAGTGCATTCTCAGGATGCAGCAAAGCTACAAGTGCAACAATTGGCAAGAATGTCACTAAGATTGGTTCTAAGGCATTTTACAACTGCAAGAAGCTGAAAAAGATAACCATCAAGGGCACAAAGCTGAAATCGGTGGGGGCGAAAGCATTCAAGGGCATTGCCAAGAAAGCATCCATTAAAGTTCCAAAGAGCAAGCTGAAGGCCTACAAGAAATTGTTAAAAGGCAAAGGGCAGGCGTCTAGTGTTAAAATTAGCAAATAAAGAATCATGCATTATAATCGAGCAGGGGTTGGCTGGCGCCAGCCTCTGTTCGATTATTTTTTTCAGATAGTAAAATGAAGTCGGTTGTGGTAGAATGGAAGACGAATCATGAGGAAAAAAGCATCTTTAATCAAGTAATAGATAGTAAAGAATCTTCATCTACATATAGGATTGGGAAGGTGGAAGAATGATAGAAGAAATTAAAACACGCAGAAGCATACGCAGATATAAACAGTGTGAAATCCCCACAGAAGCCATCCATAAAATTGTCCAGGCCGCACGCCTTGCGCCATCGGGAAAGAATAAGCAGCCGTGGAAGTTCATTGTTTATGGAGGGGATGCGAAGCAAGAGCTTCTTACAAAGATGAAAGATGGAATAAAGAGGGAATTAAGTGGCCAGGCTATACTGCCGAAGAGCAGTTACGGTTTACCGGATGCAGAAAATACGCTGCGAATTATGTTACAGGCGCCAACGCTGGCAGTAGTTATCAATCCGTATGGCAAATCGCCGTTTGAGAAGATTACGGTTGACGAGCGCGTCACGGAAATTGTAGATTCGCTTTCCATTGGCGCGGCAATCCAGAATATGCTTCTGGAAGCAGAGCGATTGCGGATTGGAACATTGTGGATTGGCAATACTTTTTTTGCTTACCCGGAATTGGTGGAATTTATAAAGGAACCCGGGCAGCTGGTGGGAGCAATTGCCATGGGTTATGCAGATGAAAAGCCAAATGAACGTCCGCGGAAGAGGCTGGAAGATATTTTAGAATATCGTTGTTGAAGAGGGTATCAAGGGATGCCACGGAAATCAATTTTCATATATGTGTCTATTAACTTTTGCCAAAAGCACCTGTCACAAAATGTGACAGGTGAACATTGCATATAGATTGCACTCGGAAAACAGTGTTTTCCAGATGCAATCTTATGCAATTTGACTCTGCTGCTATAGCAGCAGGTCCTTTTGGCATTTGATTCTACAAAATTGATTTCCGTGAAGGGTTGCAACCACTGGTTGACAAATTGGATGGTGGCAGTTGGTTGAATGTAAACGGTAAATCCTGTAAGATTAGCCCATAATTTGAGAAGGAGGAACTAAAAATGATTTTTGCGGATAAGTTAATACAGCTTCGTAAGAAAAGCGGCTGGTCACAGGAGGATTTGGCAGAACAGATGAACGTCACCAGGCAGTCTGTATCAAAATGGGAGAGCGCACAGTCCATCCCGGATTTGGATAAGCTGGTCCGGCTTTCTGAGATTTTTGGAGTGAGTCTGGACTATTTGCTGAAAGATGAGATGGAAGAGGCAGAAAATCTGAATATATCAGAAGATGTGCCGCAGGTGAAGAGAGTATCTATGGAAGAGGCGAATAAGTTTCTTGCGGTGAAAGAGTCAACGGCGGGGACGATTGCAAATGCAGTATTTTTATGCATTATCTCGCCCATTTGTTTATTTATCTTAGGAGCGGTAAGCGAAAACGCCAAGCTTGGACTGCCTGAAAATGTGGCGGGCGGAATTGGCATGGTCGTGCTTTTGGCGATTGTGGCGTCAGCGGTCAGCATTTTCATATCAAATGGAAGCAAGACTGAGCCATTTTCCTATCTGGACACCGAAGTGTTTGAAACGGAATATGGGGTGAGTGGAATGGTGAAGGAGCGTAAAGAAAGATATAAAGACACCTATACCAAAAATAATATCATTGGTACGAGCTTATGCATATTATCGCTGGTTCCACTTTTTGCCACAGCAGCCTTTGATGAAGGGAATGATTTCTTATTAGTTATTATGCTCTCAGTGGGCTTTCTGGTGGTGGGGATTGGAGTAAATTTCTTTGTCCGTGCCGGCATTATATGGGGAAGTTATGAAAAACTTTTGCAAGAAGGGGATTATACGAAACCCAAAAAGAAAGCGCAGCCGGTTATATCCGTAACAGCAACGGCATACTGGACGGTCGTTACAGCCATATTTCTTGGATATAGCCTGGCAACACATAATTGGGGTTACAGCTGGATCGTGTGGGTTGTTGCAGGGGTACTTTATCCCGCGGTTCTTGCAGTTGTGAAAGCTTTGACTATGAAAAAGAAATAATTGCATAGCAAAGGGGAATACAGCATTTAAATTTATGGAAGGGATAAAAGATAAAAATTGATTATCAGTGCAAGCAGAAGGACAGACATCCCATCTTATTATTCAGAATGGTTTTTTCACAGGCTGAAAGAAGGATTTGTCTGCGTGAGAAATCCGCGCAATCCTCATCAGGTAAGCAGGGTGAGCCTGTCAGCCGAAGTTGTCGACGGCATTGTTTTTTGGACGAAAAACCCTGTGCCAATGTTGAAAAGACTAGCGGAGCTTGAAAAATATAATTACTATTTCCAATTTACTTTGACGCCGTACGGACCTGAAACAGAGAAAAACCTGCCTTCCAAAAATGAAGTCATCATACCAGCGTTCCGGCGGCTGTCAGAGGAAATCGGCAGGGAGAAAGTGGTCTGGCGGTATGACCCGATTTTTTTTAACGAGGTATATACCATGGATTACCATCTCCGGTATTTTGCGGTATTGGCTTCTAAACTTGCCCGGTATACGGAGAAATGTACCGTAAGTTTTATTGACATTTACAGAAACACGAAGCGCAATGCAAAGCAAATGGAAATGCGGCAGGCTACGGCGGCAGAGCAGATGGAATTGTTGGGACGGTTTGCCGAGATAGCCGGACAATATCATCTTCGTATAGATACTTGTGCAGAGGCAGGAGATTCCAGCGGATTGGGAATTATGCCTGCCCATTGCATTGAAAAGGAGCGCTTAGAAAGAATCGGGAAATTCCGGTTGGATGTGGGGAAAGACAAGAACCAGAGAAGCGCCTGCGGCTGTGTGGAGAGTATTGATATAGGAGCTTACAATACTTGTAAGAATGGCTGCATGTATTGTTATGCCAATTATAACCATACGAGTGTCGATAAGAATTTCCATAATCATAACCCGCAATCGCCGCTCATATTTGGAGAGATCACGCAAGAGGATTGTGTGAAGGATAGAAAGGCAAAATCATTTGCCGATAGGCAGATAAGCCTGTTCGAGCGATAGGAGGGAATTGCATGACATATGACTGCCTGATTATAGACGATGAGAAACTGCTTGCCGACAGTACAGCGGAATATTTTAATCTTTTTGGCGTTAAAACTGCGCTTGCATACAGTGTTTCCGCTTGTAGGGAATTTTTCAGAGATAACACGGCCAGGTTGCTTTTGCTCGATATCAACCTTGGTGACGGCAGCGGCTTTGAGCTCTGCAAAGAACTGCGGGAGACTACAGAGATTCCGATCCTGTTTATCTCAGCGCGGACGAGCGATGATGATCAGATTATCGCTCTGAGTATTGGCGGTGACGATTATATCCAAAAGCCATATTCCCTCAGCGTTTTACTGGCGAAAGTCAAAGCAGTGCTGAAACGCTATGGCAGCAAGGAGCTGGCAAAATACGCGGACGGGCGTTTAACCGTAGATTTTAATGCGAGAGTAGTTCTCGTTGACGGAGCTGCTGTAAAGCTGACGTCGCTGGAATTTAAGCTGCTGGCCTATCTGATCCAAAATGCAGGGCGTGTGATTGCCAAGCAGGAGCTTTTTGAAAAGGTATGGGCAGACAAATTTACCGGGGATGGCACATTGAATGTGCATATCCGTAAAATACGCGAGGCGATTGAGCAGGAACCGGGAAATCCGCGGTATATCATTACCGTTTGGGGTGATGGCTATAAATTTATGGGGAGGAATCAATGAAAAACCGTATTTTTTTCGGCGGGCTTCTTATGCTTTTTTTCTTTGAGCTTGTTGTTCTTATGTTGTATGCACTTCCCAAAGCAGAAAAATTACAGGATACCGTGGCAGTGAATGAAGTGGTAAATACTGTGCAAAACGATTGGCATTCTATGGAAGGGCATATCAACCGTACATCACTTGAATATGTTGTGGTTGGCTCAGACGGAGCTGTTCGATATCGGACAAAAGCCGGGCTGAGTGAAAGCATCAACGCGGCAATCAGCCATAAAGATACCATTCTGGATATTGAAGTTGACGGTGTGACTGCCGGCAAGGTCATCGTATACAACAACGATGCGTTGGTTTTTCAATCTGAGAACCAGCGTACCGTTGTTGTTATCGTAGTGGCGATGTTTTTACAAGGTTGTATTTGTGCCGCATATTTTTTCTATATACACCGCACGGTAATAAAACCATTTCAAAAGTTAAAAAAGTTTGCTGAGCGGATTGCGGGAGGCAATCTTGATATTCCGT